>JAXHUA010000159.1:0-13267 GCA_034189695.1 Chloroflexota bacterium
TGGGGAGGGCGGTGGCCCCGGCGAGTACCCGTTTGTGCGCGGCATCCACCAGACGGGATACCGCGGCCGCCTGTGGACGATGCGCATGTTTGCCGGCTTCGGCACCACCGAGGAGACCAATGCCCGCTTCAAGTACCTCCTGGAGCATGGCGAGACAGGCCTCAGCGTAGCCTTCGACATGCCCACCCTCATGGGCTATGACACCGACGCCCCGGAGGCGCAGGGCGAATTCGGCAAGTGCGGCGTGGCCGTGTCGTCCCTGGCCGACATGGAAGTGCTTTTCGATGGCATCCCGCTCGACGCCGTGACCACTTCCATGACGATCAACAGCCCGGCGGCAGTCGTATGGGCAATGTACATCGCCGCCGCCGAGAAGCGCGGCATACCCATGGAGAGGCTTGGAGGGACGCTGCAGAACGACATCCTCAAGGAGTACATCGCCCAGAATGAGTACATCTTCCCGCCCAAGCCGTCGATGCGCCTCATCGTCGACACCTTTGAGTTCGGCACCAGGCACCTGCCCCGATGGAATACCATAAGCGTGAGCGGCTACCACATTCGTGAAGCCGGTGCCACCGCTGTCCAGGAGCTGGCGTTCACGCTGGCGGACGGCCTGACCTATGCGCAGGCGGGAGTGGAGCGAGGCCTGCGAGTGGATGACTTCGCACCCAGGATCAGTTTCTTCTTCAATGTGCACAACGAGTTCTTCGAGGAAGTCGCCAAGTTCCGGGCCGCGCGTGTCGTGTGGGCACGTGAGATGAGGCGCAGGTTCAATCCGCAGAGGGAGCGCTCTCTGTGGCTCCGATTCCACACCCAGACCGCCGGGTGTACCCTGGCGGCGCAGCAGCCGGAGAACAACGTCGCCCGCGTCGCGCTTCAGGCCCTGGCAGCCGTCCTGGGAGGCACACAGTCACTCCATACGAACTCCATGGACGAGGCATGGGCCCTGCCGTCTGAGCAGGCGGTCCTCGTCGCCCTGAGAACGCAGCAGGTGATCGCCCACGAGAGCGGTGTCACCGAGAGCGTTGACCCGCTGGGCGGCAGCTTCATGGTTGAGGCGTTGACCAGACAAATGGAGCAGGCGGCATATGACTACTTCGACAAGATCGAGTCTTTGGGAGGCGTGATACCGGCAATCGAGCGGGGCTTCTTCCAGCGTGAGATTGCGGACTCGGCGTACCGCTACCAGCGTGAGATCGAGTCGAAGGAGCGCGTCATCGTTGGCGTCAACGATTATGTCACAGCCGAAGCCCCATCCATACCGCTTCTCGAGATGGATGAGGAAGGAGAGGAGCGCCATCTGGAAAGGCTGAACCAGGTGCGCCGTGAGCGCAGCTCGCGGGACGTATCGCAGAAGCTCAAGGAGCTTAGGCACGCTGCGCAGGGGACCGACAACCTGATGCCCTACATCCTCGACGCAGCGCGCTCCTACGCCACGCTGGGCGAGATATGCGACGTTTTCCGAGATGTCTTTGGAGTGTACAGACCAAGGGACCTAACGTGAGGAAAGGAGGCAGTAACATGATAACCCTGAGCGTGATCAAGGCTGACATTGGGGGCTGGGTGGGCCATTCAAGCTCTCACCCGCTGGTCCTGGAGAAGGCCAACGAGTGCATGGATAAGGCGAAGCGCGATAACCTTCTCGTCGACTTCCACGTGACCAACTGCGGAGACGACCTGCAGCTAATCATGACCCACGAGCGAGGCGAAGAGGACGAGACCATCCACAAGCTCTCCTGGGACACCTTTCTCGAAGGCACGGCGATAGCCAAGCAGCTCAAGCTCCATGGCGCCGGCCAGGACCTCCTCGCAGACGCCTTCTCAGGCAACGTCAAGGGGATGGGGCCCGGTGTGGCGGAGATGGAGTTCAATGAGAGGGGTTCCGAACCGGTGATCGTCTTCATGGCCGACAAGACCGCCGCGGGAGCATGGAACATGCCCCTGTACAAGATGTTCGCCGACCCGTTCAACACCATCGGGCTGGTCATCGCGGAGAACTTGCACGAAGGCTTCAGCTTCGAGATCCACGACGTGAAGGAGCACAAGAGAATCGTTCTCGACGCCCCGGACGAGATATACGACATGCTGCTGTTCATGGGGGCGCCGGGCCGGTATGCCGTGAAGTCGGTGCGTCACCGCGGCTCCGGCGAGATCGCCTCCGTCTCATCCACGCAGCGGCTGTCGATGATGGCCGGCAGGTATGTCGGCAAGGACGACCCGGTGTGCATCGTGCGGTCGCAGGGTGAGTTCCCCGCCGTCGGCGAAGTGCTCGAGCCGTTCACCAACCCGGTGCTGGTGGAGGGATGGATGCGGGGCTCGCACCACGGCCCGTTCATGCCCGTGGCCCTTCGCGACGCCAACCCGACACGCTTCGACGGGCCGCCACGGGTCATCGCCGCCGGCTTTCAACTGTCCAATGGCAAGCTCGTGGGGCCGAGGGACATGTTCGATGACCCAAGCTTCGATGAGGCGCGACGCATAGCCGGGGAGATCTCGTCCTACATCCGCAGCCACGGCCCCTTCGAGCCGCACCGGCTCCCGCTCGACGAGATGGAGTACACAACGATGCCCCAGGTGGTGCGGAAGCTGGAGGGCAGGTTCACCGATCTCGAGTGACGGGCATGCCCACTCTTCTCCTGGCAACCAACAACCGCGCCAAGGTGCGGGAATACGTGCAGGCGCTTGAGGGAGTGCCCTACAGCATGGTCACGCTGGCGGACATCGGCGTGGACGTAGCTGTTAGTGAAACGGGGCAAACGCTGGAGGAGAATGCAGACCTCAAGGCCACGGCCTACGCCTCCGCCAGCGGCCTGGTGTCGCTGGCGGATGATTCCGGGCTCGAGGTGGAGGCCCTGGGAGGCGAGCCTGGAGTCCTCTCAGCACGATACGCCGGAGAGGACGCCTCCGACAGGGAGCGCATCGATTTCCTGCTGTCGAGGCTCGAACACGTCCCGTGGGAAGGCAGGCAGGCGCGGTTCAGGTGCGTCATCGCCATTGCCGCGCCGCAGAGCGAAGTGGAGCTCTGCGAGGGCGTATGTCCCGGCATCATCACGCTGGAACCGCGGGGCGAAGGTGGCTTCGGTTATGACCCGGTCTTCTTTCTTCCCGAACTCGGCAAGACAATGGCTGAGCTGACCATGGAGGAGAAGAACGAGGTGAGCCACCGGGGCAAGGCGGCGCGGAAGGCGCGGGAGTTGCTGCTTGCCCGTGCCAAACGGTGAACGGCCCCAGGCCTATCGCTGCCCCACCAGGGGCGGAGCGGATGCTCCGCCCTACCCATATATGCCTCCATACCCCTAATCACCCGTTGTCATTGCGAGGCCTGTCCCGAACGAAGTGAGGGACCGCGCCGAGGCAATCTCGTTGTGCGGTGTGAATCCCCGTCCCGCCACCCCTCCAGGATTGCTTCGCTCCGCCTGCGGCTGCGCTCGCAATGACAAATGACATGTGGGGAGCGCATGCGGGAAAGGCGCGCCATTTGCCACGCATCCGTTCGGCGAGTATAGTAGAAACAGGGCAAGGAGCACGCCACCATGACCGGGCTGTCAGACTCATTCCAGCGACCAGTGAACTACCTGCGAATATCGGTCACCGACCGTTGCAATCTGCGCTGCACCTACTGCATGCCAGCCTGCGGTGTCGAGTTGGCGCCGCACAGCGAGATACTACGCTACGAGGAGCTCCTTCTGGTGGCTCAGGCAGCAGCCTCTCTGGGCATGGACAAGCTGCGGCTGACCGGCGGTGAGCCCCTGGTGCGGTCGAACCTCACCGAGCTTGTCGCCATGCTGTGCCGCATAGAGGGCATACACGACATCGCGCTGACCACCAACGGCACGCTGCTCGCGCGCCATGCCAGCAAGCTGAAAGAGGCCGGCTTGAAACGCGTCAACGTGAGCCTCGACAGCCTGAGAACAGAGCGGTACCAGCAGATTACCAGGGCGGGCCGCCTCGATGATGCTCTTGCCGGCATCCAGGCGGCGAAGGATGTCGGCCTCGACCCAGTCAAGGTGAACATGGTGGTGATACGGGGCGTGAACGATGACGAGGTGGTTGACTTCGCCCGCCTGACGCTGCGCGACGGGTGGCATGTCAGGTTCATCGAACTGATGCCCTTCCCCGGCGGGGACAGCCATGACTTCGTCTCCGCAGGCGAGATTGCGGAGCGCATCCTTCAGTTGGGTCACCTGGAGCCTTGCCTGTCCACGCATGGCAACGGTCCGGCGAAGTACTTCCAGCTCCCGGGAGCGAACGGGACCGTCGGTTTCATCACACCGCTCAGCGAGCACTTCTGCTTCAACTGCAACCGTATGCGCCTGACCGCCGACGGCAAGCTCCGACCGTGTCTTCTCAGTGACTTCGAGGTCGACCTCAAGGGGCCGCTGCGTCTGGGCGCCACCATCGGAGACCTTCAGCAACTCATCAGGCAGGCCGTGGCAGCCAAACCGGAGCGTCACCAACTGGCCGAAGGTATTCCGCCCACGGGGCGTGCCATGGGCCAGGTAGGAGGCTGAATGGAACCAACGCGGATGGTCGACGTAAGCCAGAAGCCCGCTACCGCGCGCGAGGCGCAGGCCAGGGGCGTGGTGCGGATGAAGCCTGAGACCCTCTCCATGATACGGGGGGCGAAGACTCCGAAGGGCGATGTGCTCGCCACAGCCCAGGTCGCCGGGTTCATGGCCGCCAAGCAGACCTCCAGCCTCATCCCCATGTGTCACCCACTGATGCTGGATGAAGTCAAGGTGACCTTCGAGTTCCTGGACGATGCCGTCGAGGTTGCCGCCAGCGTGAAATGCACCGGCAAGACCGGGGTGGAGATGGAAGCGCTCACCACCGTGGCGGTGGCCGCCCTGACCATCTATGACATGTGCAAGGCGGTCGACCCGGGGATGAAGCTCGATGCAATCCGCCTGGTGCGCAAGAGCGGCGGCAAGAGCGGGACCGTCGTCCTCGAATGACACGGACGTATGGAGTGGAGACACCCAGTCACGTGGGGCGACCTCATCTCAAGCGCAAATGGAATGCGCCCCGGGACTGAGCCCGAGGCGCATTTTGACCAAACCAGGTAAGCAGTCACAGACTACGCTTCGTGCGAAGCCGCTTCCGCTCCCATTCTCTCCCTTGCCTTTCTGCCTGTCTCAGGTATACCCAGGACCAGCAGACCGCTCACCGTCATGGAGCCAAGCCACACAATCAGTGCGGCCGCAAGACCGCCCGCTGAATGCCAGAGCGGGGTGAAGAAGTACGGCAGGAATATGAAGCCGCCGACATGGTGAATCGCCGTCAATACCCCGGTTGCATTGGCGGCGTATCTTGGTCCGAACTCAGGAAGCCGCAGCGGCTGCATCATCACAATGGCAGGTCCCGCCCCGATGAAGAACCCGGGGAAGAAGGCCAGGAGGTAGGCCGTAACGCTCGGAGCGGTGTAGAACACGATCACACCGCATACCCCGGTCAGGACCATGCAGACGAGGTATATCGGCTTCGTGACGCCTATCCTTTCCGACATGATGGCCCAGAACATCGTCCCCACTATGAAACCGATCACCGCGAGGGCCGGGAACATGGCAACGGCCATCGGAGGAAGGCCCCCGGCATCGTCTTCTCGAGCACAAGCTTGAGCCCGCCGATATAGGACATCACCACACCCATCATCAGGAAGTAGGAGAAGCCAAGCCAGTACATGTTCTTGGACCTGAATGCACGGCCAAGCCCTTCCTTGATAGGTACGCCGATAACCTGACGCCCCTCGATGGTGAAGCCCTTTGGTCTGTCGCGCGCCAGCACAAGCCACACAACGGTGAGCACCGCCGCTTGCCAGGTTTCGAAGGCGGCACTCACGGCCAGCCCAAGAGCCAGCCCGACGCCCGAGCCGGTCATATACAGCCCGGTCGCCAGGGCCACCTGTTTTCTCGGGAACCACTAGCCCACCAGCTTGGGCAGGTTGGGGAACACGACCCCGTAGCCCACGCCACGCAGGGTCATACAGAGGAAGAACGGCGTGAACGAGTGCGAAACCAACCTCAACAGCGCCGCAACACTGGCAATGGCCCCTCCCACTCCAACCACCCACCTCACACCGTAGCGGTCGCCCAGCGCACCCCCGACCAGGCATATGACGATGGGCGCCAGTGACGTTGCCGAGTAGAGCAGGAAAAACTGAGTGTCTGTGATCGCCAGGGCGGTGATGAGGTCGTGGGACCGCGATGCGACAATGGTATGGTTGAACCCCAGCATCGCGAAAAGAGCCCATCCGATGAAGAGCAAGAACCACCGCAACCCTGGATATCAAGTCTCTTCGTTGCTCAAGTCCAATCTCCTTTGCATGGAATACCGGGAACACTCCAGCAGAACCCTTCTCGCCCGAGGCCGGTCGTCATGATACCGACAGACCCAGGCTTGTCAACGCCATCCGTCGTAGGCAACCACCCCCTTTCCAGTCGCTATGTCTGTGACCGAGACCAGTGCACCGCAAGCCACGGCTATCCCCTCAGACCCTCGCTCACAATCACCTGCAAGAAAAGGAGCGACGACCTTTTCGGTCGTCGCTCCTTCACAACAAGTTTCTTCTTCGATCGTCTCACGCCAAACCTGTTACGCTCGTGTGCACGGCGCCCTTAACGCCATCTCGTGCTCTCCCAAGCACAGTCTCGCGCCCCACACGTTCGGAACAAGATGGCGAACCCGATGTACCCGAAGCTACAAAATGGAATGCCTTTGCCTTATCCAGCCGCCTCCTTCGCCCTCTTCTCCTGGGCTTTCCTGCCCAGCTCCATGATGCCCAGCCCCAGCAGCCCGGTGACCACGCACCCACCAAGGAGGAACGCGAAAGCACCGGTGCTGCTCCACTCAAGGAGGGGGTGGAATATGTACGGCAGCCCCACAAAGGCACCAAGGTTGAACGCAGTGAGTAGCGCGCCCGCTGCGGTAGCCGCGAAGCGAGGCCCAATCTCAGGCAGTTCCACCGGCGCCATAAGCATGAAGGTAAGTCCGGGTGCGATGAAGAACCCCGGGAAGAAAGCCAGGACCCACATGCCGATGCCCGGCGCCAGGAAGTAGACCAGCAAGCCGGTTACTCCAGTCAGCACCATAGTCGCCACGAAGATCGGGTTCCTGATCCCGGTTATCGTCGAGATGACGGGCCAGAAGATGGTGCCCACCAGGAAGCCAAACACCGCGAGGGCCGAGACCATCGAGGCCGACCCCAGTGTCATCCCTTTCGCCGGCAACACGGACGGCAGGGACCCGATGTAGGACAGGATTATCACGCCGACCAGGATCTGGATGACGATGATGAACCACATGTTCTTGGAGCGAACGGTGCGGCTCAGCGCTTCCGTCACACTACCCCTTTCGTGCGCCTCCACAGTGATGCCAGCCGGTTTGTTCCTGGCCAGCACGAACCAGGCCACCACGCAAACCGCGAACACGATGCCCAGGATGAGCTGAGCGCTCTGCCAGCTTGAGAACATGGTCCCCGTAGCCAGGCCCAGAGCCATGCCCAGGCCCATGCCGGTCATGTAGATGCCCGTCGCCAGGCCTACCTGCTTCGGCGGGAACCACACGCCCACCAGTTTCGGGAGGTTGGGGAACATCACCCCCAGGCCTACGCCAACGAGGATAGTGTAGCCGAAGACGGTGCCGAATCCGGTTGCAGTGAGCCGCAGCAGACAACCTACGACGGCTATCAAGGCACCAATGCCAACCACCATCCTGATGCCGAATCGGTCACCGAGCAAGCCACCGGGCACGCACAGGAAGATAGCAGCCAGCGTTGGACCGGTGAACACCATGTGGAACTGGGTCAGTGTGATGCCCAGATCGCCGACCATGTCGAGCCGCGTGGCGGTGAAGTTCCAGTTGTACGTGAGCATGACAAATGTTGCCCACGCGACTAACAGAACCACCCAGCGATACGATGGGTACTTAACCTCTTCAGCCAAGTTTGCTCTCCTTTCCATGTATCAACAAGACTAATCCCTACTGCTTGATTCCTGACCTAGTCTAGTTAAGACGGTTGCTCGCTTCTGCCTCCAATCCAGCGGCATCACCCCCCCTTCCCCCACGAAATTTGCCATTTGCGTATTTATATACTTTTTTATACGCTCAAGTCAAGAGTGTTCTTCCCTTTTGAGCGTTCTTTCGTGCCGACTGCTTCTCAGCCACAGCGAATGCGGGTCGATTGGACCCGCTCCAGACCGCGGGCGCACGCCAGAGACGAAGTGACCACCCCATAGCGCTTCAGACAAATCGGCCAGCCTCCCGTTCAGGGACTGCGCGATCCCGGCCACAAACGCAATGCGCCACGGGCTGGCGTGCCATGCCCGTGGCGCACGGATGTCCCACTCCGTCTCAAGAAACCCACGAGTCAACGGATGCCCGTGCCTACAGACAGTCAGTACGTCTCAAGCGATCCCTGGACGACACGTCTCCCGCGGGACGACATCCGGACCTAGCTTGCCGACGCCTCGGCCGACGCTCGGGCCGCTTCCTTCTCTCTGGCCTTCCTGCCCAGCTCTCTCATACCGATTCCGAGTGCACCGGTGAGCACACACATGATCACCAGGAACCAGGCAGACATGTTCGCGCCTGACGCCACCCATATGGGTGTGAACATAAACGGGAGACCAACGAAAGCGCCGATGTTGAATGCAGTCAGCACCACCCCTCCGGCGCTGCCGGCGTAGCGGGGCCCGATCTCCGGCAACTCTATGGGGGCCATCAGCATGTAGACCAGACCAGCAATGATGAAGAACCCGAGGAAGAATGCCAGCGCCCACATGCGCGGGCCAGGCGCGAGGTACCAGACGAGTATGCCCGTTGCCCCAGTGGCGACCATTGTCGCCATGAAGATAGGCTTCCGCACACCCACCTTCTCGGCCAGAACACAGTCCCCACGATGGACCCCACAACCGCCAGCGCTGATACCAGACTGGCCGCGGCTTCATCCATCCCCTTGACCGCCGTCAGGATCAGTGGCAGTCCGCCAATATATGACAGAATGATCACGCCAACCAGAATCTGGATGATGATGATGAACCACATGTTCTTAGAGCGGAAGCTACGGGATAGCCCCTCCAGCAGACCGCCTCTCTCGTGCCCCGCCCCAGCCACTCCAGCGGGCCTGTTCCTGGCGAAGACAATCCACAGGATGGCAAACACCGCCATGATGATGCCCAGGATAAGCTGAGCGCTCCGCCAGCTCGAGAACATGGTCCCCGTAGCCAGGCCCAGAGCCATGCCCAGGCCCATGCCGGTCATGTATATACCTGTCGCCAGGCCTACCTGCCGCGGCGGGAACCACACGCCCACCAGCTTCGGCAGATTGGGGGAACATCACCCCGAGGCCAACTCCGAGAAGCAGTGTGTAGACGAACAGCGTGCCAAAACCGCCTGCCGTCAGCCTCAACAGACAGCCGATAGCGGCGATAACCGCTCCGATGCCCACCACCAGCCGAATGCCGTAGCGGTCACCCAGCGCGCCACCGACTATGCACGGGAAGATGCAGGCAAGGGTCGGTCCGGTGAAAATGGCCCCGAACTGGCTGGCGGTGAGCCCCAAATCCGAATCAGGTCATGTCGAGCCCCCACCACATTCCAGTTATATACACCCACCAGAAAAGTGAACCATGCAACGAGCAGGACAACCCATCGATACGACGGATACGTCACTTGCTCACTCAATCTCTCCCTCCTCTCTCGCACTCACGCGAAGCGAGTCCAGCCTTCCGTTGCCCATTCGCCCAGGCCATCACCCCCTCTCCTCTGTTTGTTGGTGACGATAATCTTATACGCACATACGTATGCTCCTTCCGACACTGGGACGTCAATTCCGTCGACCACCTCGCCAGGAGGCCAGCCATCCTGCCGGGTTGCCAGTAGCATCCGTGCCTTCCTGATGCCCCATGCCGGATGAAACCGCCAACCCATCGCGCCCGCAACAGCGTCGGTCGCCGATGGCAGCAATAAAGAAGCGCCCCGAGGTACCACATACTCTCCCCGGGGCGCAACAACCACACCCATAGAAAGCAACCGCGACGTCAGGCGGGCTACGCTTCCTTCGCTGCAGCCATCTCTTGCTCTCTCGCCTCCCTGGCCTTTCTGCCAACCTCCAGCACCGGCAGGAACAACGCCGCTGCTATGGCGAGCGCGATGGCGAGAAACCACGCCGCCCAATTGGGGCCGAACGCATTCCAGATGGGGGTGAACATGAACGGCAGCAGGACGAAGCTGCCGATATGGTACATCGAGAACAGAAGCCCCCCAGCGTTGCCCGCGTACCGAGGCCCAAACTCGGGCAGGTGAATCGGCAACTGCATGACCATCCCTGGCCCGCACCCGGCAAAGAACCCGGGCAGGAACGCGAACGCGAAGCAGAGCGCGCCAGGGGCAACGTAGTACGTGAGCACGCCCGTCAGCCCCGTGAGTACCACACCGATCATGTAGACGGGCTTGATCCTACCGAGCTTTTCCGCCATTACCGGCCAGAAGACCGTGCCGAGGATGAAAGCGGCCACCGAGATGGCGGGGATCAGCGACGCCGCCCCCGGACTCATCCCCTTCGAGGTCTCCAGGAAGTGCGGCATCCCGCCTATCCACGCCATGATCACGCCGATGGTGAAGATGTACGATGCGGACGCCCACCACATGTTCTTGGACCTGGCCGCCACGGCCAGCCCTTCCTTGAGCGGTACGCCCTTGACGATAACCCCGGCCACCTCCGTCGGCCTCTCGCGGGCGAGGATGAACCAGGCCACCGTGCCAACCGCCATCACCACACCCGTGACAATGAGAGCTATTTGCCATGTGGCGAACATCGCGCCAACGAACAGAGCGATGGCGGTCCCAAGCGTGCCGGTCAGGTAGATGCCGGTTGCGACCGCCACCTGCCGCGGCGGGAACCACACCGCGACGAGCTTCGCCCGGATGGGAATCACCACCCCATACCCGATGCCCAGCAGGGCCATCCAGATAAAGAACGGCCAGAAGCCCGTCGCGGTAAGCCGCAGCAGCGCGCCAGCGGTAGCCAGCGCCGCTCCAATGCCCAGCGTCCATTTGACGCCAAAGCGGTCGGACAGGGTTCCCCCGACCAGGCACATGACGATGGGCACGATGGCCACCGCCGAGTAGCAGATGTAGAACTGGCTCGTGGTGAGCCCGAGCTGTGGGATCAGGTCATGGGCCCGCGTGGCGACTATCACGTGGTTCATACCCACCATGAAGTTTAGGAACCATGCCAGCAGGAGCATGACCCACCGGTATCCTGGATAAGTCACTTCTTGTGCCATATTACCGCCTTTCCTTCAGTTTCAAGCAACGTCATTGCTGGTATCGAACACCTCCTCCCCCTCTGTCGCGCCGAGGGCATCGAACGTACCGGAGCCTGTGGACAACACTTCGGCTCGACAACTGCACAGGCTCACGCCATCGGGGCTTCCACAGCCTCCACCAACTGTTTCTCTCTGGCCCCCCTGGCCTTCCGCCCGACCTCCAGGACCGGTACGAAGAGAGCGGCCGCGACAATCAGAGAGCCAGCGAGGAACCACGCGGCCGGATAGGCGCCAAACGTATTCCAGATCGGGGTGAACATGAACGGCAGCAGAACAAAGCTGCCAACGTGGTACACCGAGAACAGCAATCCCCCCGCATTGCCCGCGTACCGAGGGCCGAACTCGGGCAGGTGAATCGGCAACTGCATAATCAGAGCCGGCCCGCCCCTGGCAAAGAACCCGGGAAGAATGCCGAAGACCCAGCAGAGAATACCGGGCGCAGTGTAGTACACCAGAACACCCGTCAGTCCCGTCATGACCACGCCAACCATGTAGAACGGCTTTATCACACCAACCTTCTCCGATAGAATAGGCCAGAAGAGGGTACCGACGAGAAAACCAAGCACCGAAAGAGCGGGAATCATCGAGGCCGCACTCGGGCTCATGCCCTTCGAGACCTCCAGGAAGTGCGGCAGGCCGCCTATCCAGGCCATGATGACCCCTACCGTGAAGAAGTACGATACGCCAGTCCACCACATGTTCTTCGACTTGGGCGCCACGGCCAGTCCCTCTCTAAACGGCACACCCAGAACGCGGACCCCGGCCACTTCGACCGGTCGCTCACGGGCCAGGATAAACCAGAGAACCGTAGCCACAGCCATCAGGATGCCCATGACAATGACAGCCGCCTGCCATGAGCCAAAGGCCGGACCAACGGAGAGGGCAGTCGCGGTCGCCACGGCACCCGTCATGTAGATGCCGGTCGCGATTGCCACTTGTTTCGCCGGGAACCACACCGCAACGAACTTCGGCAGGTTGGGGAACATCACCCCGTACCCAACTCCCAACAGAGCCATGAAAAGGAAGAACGGCCAGAACCCTGTTGCGGTCAGCCGCAGCAGCGCCGCGGCAGTCGCTATCGCCGCCCCCGCTCCCAGCGTCCATTTGACGCCGAAACGGTCGGCCAGCGTCCCCCCCACCATGCACATGACGATGGGCAGAATCGCCACCGCCGTGTAGGCCATGTAGAACTGGCTAGTCGTGAGCCCGAGTTGCAATGATCACGTGGTTCATTCCTACCATGAAGTTGAGAGTCCATGCCAGTCCAAGCATGACCCACCGGTATCCCGGATACGTCACTTCCTCAGCCATCCTCCCACCTTTCCGTCAGTCTTGTGACAGGATCTCTAATGTTGTCTCCACCAGGCTACAACACACCAAACCACTGATCGCCCTGAAAGCTGTGCCTTCCTGAGTCGAAGGCCGTCACCTCCTTTCTGCCATTTCGTGTGTCCGCTAGATGCAAATATATATTGCTCTCATTGAAAAAGTCAATTGTCCTTTGTTATGCTTTCCTCAACTATTTCTTCCCATAATATGAGTGGAGAAACTGTATTTCGACACCCAGCCTTGCTACCGCGGGCGGCCGGTGACAGACATGTCCGCTCGCTGTCAGCGTTCCAGCGTATCGGATGGACGCATGCATCACCGCCGGCATCATTTGGAGCGCGCGGGCACGGCTCGGTGTGGGGTGAGGAGGAAACGCAACCTTGACAGGCCTGTCGAATCGCCTGTCATATACCTGCATTCGTCCTCAAAAGGAGGTTGCCAAGTGGACGTGTTCCAGGCACAGGCCCTACCGCAAGGGGCACGAGTAGGGGGCCTTGGTATGGCTCCGATGTGGAGTGCATCTTTTTCTGCACAGATCATACTTGCTGTCTTCATCACAATACCGATCACTCCCGGAAGTAGTGGAGTGGCTGAGCTTGGAATCACCTCGC
>JAXHUA010000016.1:0-14854 GCA_034189695.1 Chloroflexota bacterium
CTTGAGCTTCAGATAGAACGGCAACATGAAAGTGTCAAAGTGCAAAGGGATGATCGACCTGCTGCCTGGAGATATGGCAAGATTCCGCCATGTTGAGAGTGTATTCCGTCAGGCCTGCATCAAGCGCGGTTACGGGGAAATACGCACGCCAACGCTTGAGTACCTCTACCTCTTCACTTCAAGCGGCACATTGACCCCGGCCATGCTGAACAGGGTGTACTCTTTCCTTGATTGGGACGGATGGAGCGGCGAGAGGGTCGTTCTGAGGCCTGAAGGCACGATTCCGACAGCCCGGCTCTATCTGGAGAACCTTCAGATTGGAAGCCTGGCCAGGCTTTTCTACGTGGAGAACTCCCTTTCTTTCGAGGAGACAGGTACAAAACGCAGGGAGCGCTGGCAGTGCAGCGCCGAACTGATTGGAAGCGACCAACCACTGGCCGATGCGGAACTCGTTCTTCTGGCTCTGGAAGTACTGGGTGACCTCGGCATCGGGCCCGTGACAGTCAGCCTTTCGCACGCCGGTCTGATCAAGACACTGCTGGAGGAGCTTGGGCTGGGGACAGTCGAGCAGACGGAGGTGTTCGACCGTGTGCTCGAGGGGGACATAAGGGCACTGGGCGAAGTCAAAACGGATGACGCCGAGCTGGGCCAAGCCCTATCCCTGCTGCTTGACGTCAAAGGCAACTCGCCGGGGTTCCTTCGCAATGTGAAGGCCGTCCTCGGCAAATCACCCTCCAGGTTCCGCCGCAGTCTCGACGATCTGGCGCAGATTGCCGAACTGCTCAGCGCCATGGACTGCGCGTATGAGATTGACCTCGCCTCAGGGAGGGGCTTCGAGTACTACACGGGAGTGATGTTCCAATTCCACGCAGCCGAGCGGCTCGGCGGTGGCGGCAGATACAACGACCTGATACCGCTGGAAGGCGGCCCGTCCATACCAGCGTCCGGATTTGCGCTTTCCATGGACCGGCTGATGTGCCTGGTACAACTGGTGGAGCGAAGCCCGGAGCGAGTTCTGGTGAAGCCCGAAGCCCGTGACGTCGCCCAGTTGAAGACGTGTCTCCAAGCCGCGAGAGCCCTCCGGGAAGCGGGCTACATAGCCGAGCTCGATCTGTGCCAGCAGGGCCAGACGGACTACCGATGGCTCCTCTCAGTGTCGACGGAGGGCTCGTTCCGTCTGACCGATGCCGCCACCGGAAGAGAGAGAAAGACCGTGTCCCAGGAGCGAGTCCTGCGTATGCTGAGGGAAGCGAAGTGAAGCTGGCACTGCCAAAGGGGCGACTGCTGAAGAAGACCGCCGAGTTGCTTCAGAGCGCCGGCTTCGGCCTGGAGGAATACGATGACCGCTCCCGCTCTTACCGTCCTCGTTCGACCAGGTTCTCCAGCTTGTTCTGCAAGGTGTTTCAAGAGAAGGACATCCCCATCCAGGTGACGATCGGCAACTACGATCTGGGCATATGCGGGCTCGACTGGGTGGAGGAACTCCAAGCCAAGTACCCGAGTGATGACCTGGTGACCGTGGGGGACCTGGGTTACGGCGCCAGCGACCTGTATGTCTCGGCCAGCAAGCGCACCGGGGTGCTCTCTCTGGCGGAGGTCAGCGGTCGGTTTGAACGCTTGCGAATAGTGAGCGAGTATCCCAATATCGCCGAACGGTTCGCCCTCAAGCACCGATTGAGGAGGTTCAGCATCCTGCCCGTTTGGGGGGCCACTGAGGCATACCCTCCAGAGAGCGCGGAACTCGCCATCGTAGCCGGCAGCTCAGTTGCCAGCCTGGCAGACTACGACCTCGTTCCCCTGGCAAGGGTACTGTCTTCGTCCGCTGTCCTTGTCGCGAATCGAAGCAGTCTTGCCAAGGGAGACATCAGCCGTCTCCTTGGCCGGCTCAAGCTGTCGGAGGTCCGCGGCAGCGGAGAGCAGTTGCTTCCCGAGGCAAGAGGGACACGAGTCACACCAGAGGCTGGTGACGGCACGACGACTCGGCTTGCGTTGCCCGACGGGCACCAGCAGCGACACGCAGTACAGTTCCTGCAAAGGGCGGGCATTGCTGTCAACGATTACTCCCCGCCACTGAGAACACGGCGCCCACACATCGGTATCGACAATGTCACTGCGAAGGTTATCAGACCGCAGGACATGCCATTGCAGGTGGCAAACGAGAACTTCGACCTGGCCTTGACCGGCGAGGACTGGCTGAGAGACCATCTGTCTCGTTTCCCTTCCAGCCCGGTTCGCAGGATAGCGGACCTGCGCTTCGGCAAGGTGAAGATTGTGGCCGTCGTGAGCGAGAGCCTGCCCGTTGAGGATGTGGAGCAATTGAGAAAGCAGATGGGCGGCATCCTGCCGGTGGTGAGAGTGGCCTCAGAGTACGTGAACATAGCCGACAAGTACGCCAGAGACAATCATCTGGGGCACTACAAAGTGATTCCCACTTGGGGAGCCAGTGAGGCGTTCCTCCCGGAAGACGCCGACCTGCTTATCGAGAATACCGAGACAGGGCGAACACTGAAGAAGCACAAGCTCAGAGTCATCGATACGCTTTTCGAGTCGACGGCGTGTCTTATCAGCAACACCGGCGTGCTGTCCGATCGTTCTAGGAGGAGGCGAATGCAGCACATCATCCAGCTCTTTGAGCAGACAGCCAGGCAGGGTTGATACTCCGGGATGTGCTGAGGTCAGAGAAATGCCACCATTATGTCTCCACGTGAGCATCGCCAGGGAAGCGGCACAGTTGCTTGGCAGTCCCACGCTGGACCAGAACTTCGGCGGCTACGCCTTTGGTGCCACCCTGCCCGACATCCATATCATTGCCAAGCTCAGCAGGACGGAGACGCACTTCTTCGACCTTGAATGTGAAGAGAGTGCCAGCGGCACTCAGGCCATCTTCGAGTCTCACCCCTGTCTCGCTCGTGCAAAGGAACTGGACGGCACAACCAGGGCCCTGGTCGCCGGGTATCTCTCCCACCTTATCACCGACGAGATATGGATCCTGGACATCTACCGGCCATTCTTCGGCAGGTCGTCTCCACTGGGAGAGAATGCCATGGCGCAGATGTACGACAAGCTCGTGCAATATGAACTCGACCGCCGTGAGCGCGAGGCCCGGGCGGAGATGGAGTCCATCCGAGAGAGCATTCTGGCATGCCAATTGGGAGAGGACATCGCACTCATCGGCAGGGGTGCCCTGCTGCGCTGGCAGGACTTCGTCAGTTCCGCCGTGCTACGGGAGCCCAATCTGAACCTTTTCCCATACTTCGCCCGCATGTTCCTTCTGCCGCGAATGGAACTGGACCCGGACGAACTCGAGAATTTCCTCGAGTCGATAGACGCCAACCTGGAATGGGTCATCCAATACATCACACCCGCCAGACTGGTCGCCTTCCGTCGGGAGGCGGTAAGCCGGTCCGTGGCGCTGGCCAGGGAGTACCTGCATGAGGGTGGTTAGAAGCATAGAGGAGGCGAAGGGCATACTGCAACGCTCCCCCTTCGGAACAGGCGAGATCCCGGCCAGTATGAGGGAGAGGATTCGAGACGTCTTCGGCGAGGAACTCACACCGGAAGAGGCAGTGGGAAGAATCATTGCCGACGTTCGACAACAGGGCGATGCCGCCCTCCTGGACTACACTCGCAGGATCGACGGCGTCGCGCTCGACTCCCTTTGCGTGAGCAGCGCGGAGATCGAAGAGGCCTGTCACGGAGTCGACGACGGGCTTCTTGCCGCGCTCCGCCTCGCGGCAGAGCAGATACGCTCCTTCCACCAGGCCCAGATGCGCCACTGCTACACAGAATTCAGCGAGGCAGGGTTGGGGCAGACGGTGCGGCCACTGGACAGGGTGGGGGTCTACGTCCCGGGTGGAACCGCTTGCTACCCGTCAACGGTGCTGATGACCGCCATCCCCGCAAGGGTCGCCGGGGTACGCGAGATTGCCCTGGCGACACCACCCAGGCAGGGCGGCGAGATACCGCCAGCAACGCTGGCTGCGGCGCACATCGCCGGAGTGGATGCGGTGTTCCGCGTAGGAGGCGCCCAGGCAATAGCCGCGCTCGCCCTGGGCACGGAGTCTGTCGCCAGAGTCGACAAGGTCTGCGGGCCGGGCGGCCTGTTCATAGTGCTGGCAAAGAAGATGCTGTTCGGTATCGTTGGCATAGACGGGCTCGAGGGGCCTACTGAGACAATCGTTCTCGCGGATGAGACGGCCGACCCCTCTCTGGTAGCGGCCGACCTGCTGGCACAGGCTGAGCACGACCCTCTCGCCTCAGCGCTGCTGATAACCACGTCAGCGGAACTGGCGGGGGAGACCAGCCGCGAGGTGGAACGGCAGCTTGGCAGCCTCGAAAGGGCTGACATCGCCCGCGAGTCACTGGACAGGAACGGCTGCATCATTGTGGTTGAAGGCATGGAGCAGGCCATCGAACTGGCGAACCTGTACGCGCCGGAGCACCTCTCTCTCATGGTGCGCGATCCTTCGTACTGCGTCCCCAGGATACGGCATGCCGGCGGGGTATTCATCGGCGAAAGCTCGCCCGAGACCCTTGGCGACTACGTTGCCGGGCCGAGTCACGTCATGCCAACGGGAGGGACAGCGCGTTTTCGCGCTCCCCTCTGCGTCGCTGATTTCCTGAGGATTATGAGCGTCGTTTCACTGGATGACGCCGCTCTCAGACGGCTCGGCAAGGCGGCGGCAACGATCGCACGCGCCGAGGGCTTCACCGCCCATGCGCGAGCCGTGGAGATGCGCCTCGCCAAAGGGGGTCACGATGGTTCCTCCTGAAGAGGGCGTGCAGAGGATGATCCGGGCTGATTTGCTACGTCTTACCGCGTATCAGCCCATAGAGCCCCCCGACGTCCTGGGCGAGAAGACCGGCATTCCCGTCGAAGGGGTAATCAAGCTCGACGGCAACGAGAACCCCTATGGATGCTCTCCCAGGGTGAGCGAAGCCCTGGCGGCATATCGGTCATACAATATCTACCCGGACCCGGAGCAGCGAGAGGTGCGCCAGGCATTGCAGGAGTACGTCGGGCTGGGCGCTGAACATATCCTGGCTGGAGCGGGCAGCGATGAGGTCATTGACCTGGTGCTCCGTCTGTTCGTCAGCCCGGGCGACAGGGTGGTCAACTGCGTTCCCACCTTCGGCATGTACTCCTTCTGCACCGAGGTCTGCGGTGGTGAAGTGGTCGAAGTACCCCGGGACGCGGCCTTCGCTGTCGATATCGCGAGGGTCAGGGAGTCCCTCGACGCCGGAACCAAGGTAGTGTTTGTCGCCTCGCCGAACAACCCGACAGGCAATATCACGCCTGAGCCGGATATCCTCGAACTGGTTGAGACGGGCGTCGTCGTGGTGGTCGACGAGGCGTACCACGAGTTCAGCGACGTCACCGTGGCCCATCTGGTCCCGCAGCACGACAACCTGATAGTGCTGCGTACCTTCAGCAAGTGGGCCGGGCTTGCCGGCCTCCGGGTTGGCTACGGCATTCTCCCGTCCTCGCTGGTCCCGTACCTTCTGAAGATCAAGCAGCCGTACAACGTGAACGTGGCGGCTCAGATCGCGGTCAGGGAGTCCTTGGCCGATATCGACCGCCTTCGTGCCACGGTGAAGGCGATTGTCGAGGAGCGCGGGCGGCTGTTCGACCGGCTGTCGGATCTGGCTTTCCTCCGGCCGTGGCCCTCCGAGGCCAACTTCATCTACTGCGAGGTGACGGCGGGAGATGCACGGACCATTCACAGCGAGCTTCAGAAGAGAGGTATATTCATCCGCTACTTTGACACGCCTCTCCTGCGCAACTCGATTCGCATAAGCGTGGGCAAGCCGGAGCATACCGATGCCGTCATCGCAGCGCTGAGTGAGATAGGAGGACAAGGAAGTGGCTAGAAGAGCGGCTACCGTCACCCGTGAGACCGCCGAGACGAAGATAGACATCGATCTGTCCCTCGACGGCAGCGGCAGGCACACCATCAAGACGGGATCGAAGATGCTCGACCATCTGTTGAGCCAGCTCGCCGCTCACGGCCTATTTGACATAACTATCAAAGCCTCGGGCTGGGACCAGCACCACATAGCGGAGGACGTCGCCATCTGCCTGGGAAAGGCCTTCGTCGAGGCCCTGGGGGACAAGAAGGGCATCACCCGCATGGGGCACGCCGTGGTGCCGATGGACGAGGCGCTGGCGATGGTGGCGGTTGACATCGGGGGCAGGGGATACGCTGTAATCGAGGCCCCGTTCAAGAGAAAGAAGATCGCCGACCTGGAGAGCGACCTGGTGCGCCACTTCCTGGAGAGCCTCGCTATCGAAGCGAAGATGAACCTGCACGCCCGCGTCATGTCCGGCATCAACGAGCACCACAAGGCCGAGGCCATGTTCAAAGCGCTGGGCCGCGCCCTGGACACCGCCACGCGACTCGACGAGCGCGTCGGCAGGAAGGCCCCCAGCACCAAGGGGGTCATCGAGTAGACGAAGCAGAAAGCGGGGCGTGGTATTGACGCCAACGCCCCGCTCGACTGCTATCGCGTTCTCTCAGGGTTTCCACACCTCCCACACCTTGCCCACCAGCGCCGGACCGGGCTTGAGCGTGACCTGCCCCGGTTCCCACCCTGATGGCGTCACTTCACCCGTAGCAGCCACATGCTGAAAGGCTTTGATCTGTCGGAGCAGCTCAGCCGGGTTCCGTCCGACCTCAGGCGTGAGCACCTCCATCGCCCGGATGACGAAATCCGGGTCAATGATGAAGCGGCCCCTTATATCCACCCCGGCAGACTCGTCGTACACCCCGTAGATGGTGCCAATCTTGCCACCGGCATCCGAGAGCATGGGGAACGGCACACCGCCGCTCACCATCTTCGACAGCTCCTGTTCCTGCCATATCTTGTGGACGAAGCGGCTGTCGGTGCTCAATGACAGCACTTCGCCCCCCAGTTCCTTGAACTGCGGATACATGGCGGCGACCGCCGCCAGCTCCGTCGGTCAGACAAAGGTGAAGTCCCCGGGATAGAAACAGATGACTATCCACTTCCCTTTGTAGTCGGAGAGCTTGACAGGCCTGAAGCCCACGTCGGCGATGAAGGCATTGGCCTCGAAATCGATCGCTTCGCCTCCCACACGTGCTACCATTTTCCTGACCTCCTCTACAGATGCAGTCCCCTCCGCTGGAGCCGACTCGGCTGAAGGCAGTAGCGGCCCCTTGGCCGGTGTCACACAGCCATCCTTGAGTTCTGGCATGCTCACCTCCTTCGGTCAACCGCGATCTTCACTCCCCCGACTCGATGCGCGCCGCAAGGCTACCTGAACGCTTTCGAGAAGTCAAGACACAGGCCGGGACCGGCTCAGTCACGATGGGTATGGCACACGATGTTCCCACCTGCCGCAGAGTGCCCGCCTGGTGGCATGTATGACGGGAGTGGCGAGCCACTCACCGGGGAAAGGGCTCACTCGGTCATGAGCGTGTCGTCATGCTCATAGGCGGGACAGCAGCAGCAGAGGATGACCAGGTCTGAGTCGCCGGTGTTGCGCGCCCTGTGCCTCATCCCCGGCAGGATGGCGATGCCGTCGCCCGGGCCGACCTCCCTTTCCTCCCCATCGATGCTCATGATTCCCCTGCCCTCGAGCACGTAGTAGACCTCTTCCGCCCGAACATGGTAGTGCTCGTCAGTGATCTGCCCCGGGGCCACTCTCGCCTCGGCCAGACTCTGGTTCTCTATAGAGGAGTTCCGTGGAGCGAGTATCTCTCGTATCTCCGAGCCGTCCTTGGTGATGAAAGACGGGACGTCGTTCCTATTGACCACTTCCATCGTCCAGCTCCTTTCCCACGATGCGACGGTAGGCCTCGCGGTACCTCCGTGTCGTCTGCTCCACCACCTCGGCGGGCGGCACGGGCGCCGACGGCTCCTTGTTCCAGCCGGTCGACGCCGACCAGTCGCGCACCGGCTGCTTGTCGAAGCTGGCCTGGGGGCGCCCCGGCTGGTACAGGCTCGCTTCCCAGAAGCGGCTCGAATCGGGCGTGAGCAGCTCGTCGATGAGTATCAACTCGCCGTCTATCAGCCCGAACTCCATCTTGGTGTCGGCGATGATGATGCCCCGCTCCAATGCGTAGTCGTGAGCGTAGCGGTAGATGGCGATGCTCTTCTCCATCAACTCCGCAGTCCGTGTCTTCCCCACCATGGCCTCGACCTCTCCAACGGTCATCGGTTCGTCATGGCCGGCTTCCGCCTTGGTGGTAGGCGTGAATATGGGCTCGGGCAGCTTCTCACTCTCCACCAGCCCTTGCGGCAGCGAGATGCCACAGATGCTGCCGCTCCTCCCGTACTCCTCCCATGCTGAGCCCGAGATATAGCCGCGCACCACGCACTCGACGTCGATGCGCTCCGCCTTGCGCACAATCATCGAGCGTCGCGCCAGATAGGGATGCTCCTCGTCCTTCTCCACCACCTCGATGAAGTGGTTGGGGACGAGATGCGCCGTCTTCTCGAACCAGAAGGCGGAGAGCAGGTTGAGCACCACTCCCTTGTCCGGGATACCGCTGGGCAGGACCACGTCGTAGACCGAGATGCGGTCGGTGGCCACGATGAGCAGCCTGTCGCCGCCCAGGTCGTAGCCATCGCGCACTTTGCCGCGAAACACTCGATTGGGCAGGTTGGTTTCAACGATCGTCTGCATCTAGCTCCTTCGACCTCGCGATGAGCACGCGACAAAGGTAACGAGCTAGACTCTGGAAGCCGTACGCAGCCTTCAAGAAGTACCTTTCATCTACGGCCGCCTCGTCCCCGGCACTGAGATGCGACGCCCCCACGCGCTTCAAGTATCGCTCATCGACAATGCCGCCGCAATGAAGCAGAAGATTCCTCCGGGCGAAGACCTCATCCAACTCGCACAAGCGCAAATTGACCGACGCGGTGTCTAGTGAAACGTGCAGCGTCTTCTCTAGGTAGCGCACCTGCCTGGAAAAGGCACACCTGCCAATCTTGTCCGACTGTCTGCGAATAAGCAAGACAGCGGCGGAGTCCGCGAAGAAAGCCTCAAACAGCGCCACCATGTAAACGAGAGCCACCGTGCAAAGCAATTGCCTGCGCATACCCTCAAGGTCTGAGGCGACGCCCTGCCAGCCGTTGACGGCACGATCCCACGCCATGCCAATCTCTTCAACAGTGTCCCCTTGTGACGCACCCTGCCGCCTGAGTTCGCCCCATGCCGTTTCAGCCATCTGCTTAGCTGACTCCAACTGCACCGCATGATCCCCAATTTCCCCCCGAGCGCCGCTGTAGAATTGGTCAGTCCAGTAGAAGAAAAGGAGCAGCTCTTGGCTCTTGTCAAAAAAGAGCCGATAGACCGTTTCCAGCTTGTTGATGCGCTCCTCGTTCATCCCACTCGGCACTCCGCTGTGTTCTGCGACAAGGTGATCAGTTCAGCCCAAGGCGGTCGAAGACGGCGTCGACGTGGCGGATGTAGTAGTTGTAGTCGAAGATGCTCTCCAGCTCGGCCGGCGGCAGTTGCCGCGTCACCTCGGCGTCGCTACACAGCACGTCGAAGAAGCTCGACCTCTCCTGCCACACCTTCATGGCGTTGCGCTGCACCATACGGTACGCCTCCTCCCGCGCCAGCCCCTTGTCGATGAGCGCCAGCATCACCCGCTGTGAGAACACGAGCCCTCTCGTGAGTCCGAGGTTCTCCTTCATCCGCTCCGGATACACCTGGAGGCCGTTCATGATGCAGGTGAACAGGTCGAGAACGTAGTCCAGCACCAGGCACGAATCGGGGAGGATTATGCGCTCGGTGGACGAGTGGCTGATGTCCCGCTCGTGCCACAGGGCGATATTCTCCATCGCCGTCACTGCGTGGCCACGGACCACCCGCGCCAGCCCGCACACGCGCTCGCACAGCTCCGGGTTTCGCTTGTGCGGCATGGCCGACGAGCCCGTCTGCCCCGCCTCGAAAGGCTCCTCCGCCTCCCGGACCTCGGTCCGTTGCAGCCCTCTGATCTCCAGGGCGAAATTGTCCAGAGAGCTGGCGATGATGGCCAGCGTGGTCACGAACTGCGCGTGGCGGTCGCGCTGGATGATCTGGGTGGACACGGGAGCCGGCTCGAGCGCCAGCCTGGTGCAGGCGAGCCTCTCCACCTCGGGAGACAGGGTAGCGTAGGTCCCCACCGCTCCCGAGACCTTGCCCACCGATATCGCTGTCTTCGCCTCAGCGAGACGGTGGGCGTTTCGCTTCATCTCCTCGACCCACAGAGCGAGCTTCCAGCCGAAGGTGATGGGCTCAGCATGCACACCGTGGGTGCGGCCGATCATGATGGTATTCTTGTGCTCTATCGCCTTTTCCTTGAGCACGGTGATGAGTCCATCAACGCCCCGCGCCAGGATATCGCACGCCTCGCGCAACTGTAGATTGAGAGCCGTGTCCCATACATCGTTTGTGGTCAGGCCGAGGTGAACATAGCGGCTCTCCTCGCCCAGGCTCTCGGCCACGGAGCCGAGAAAGGCAGTCATGTCGTGGTGGGTCTCCTTGAGGATCTCCCGCATCCGATCGAGGTCGCAGGTGGCGCACTCGATCTTGGCCAGCGCTTCCCTGGGGATGACCCCCAGCTCGCACCAGGCCTGGCACACGGCGATCTCGACCCGGAGCCACTTGTCGAACTTCGACTCGTCCGACCAGACCCTCTTCATCTCCGGCCTTGAGTATCGGTCTATCATCTCCCCCTACCTACGGCTGGCTTCACGAGCCAGACTCAACCCCGCTAGTCTACCACACGGGAGGGAGTATGCCAAAGGCCCGGCTACTACTCGCTTTGCGCCGCTTTCTTCATGCGGGGACTGCGGGCGAGGAAGATGGCTACAGTCGCCAGAGCGTAGACGACGAGGAAAACAATGAAGGCCGTAGCGTAGCTTCCGGAGATGTCGCAGATCACGCCTCCGAGCACCGGCCCCACCGAGGAGCCCACCGCACCGGCAAGCGAGACCCAGCCGAAGATGACCCCGAACGATGCTATCCCGAAGAGCTGCCCCGTCACCAGAGGCTGCACGGCGACGTTTCCTCCCATGGAGAAGCCATACACGAAGACAAAGAAGCACATCATCGCCGGGCTGTGCGTCATTATCAGGACGACTACGCCCACAAGCTGCATGGCGAAACACACGATTGCCGCGTGCCTGGGGTTGAGCCGGTCGGCCAGGAAGCCGAAGGCCAGCTTGCCCAGGCCGCCCATCCCGCCGGTGAAGCCCAGGGCGAAGGTGGCGGTCGCCATCGGAATGCCCATGACCGTAAGGAAATTCACCTCGTTCTGGAGCACGCCCGCGACAACCATGCTGCTCAGGAAGAACGCGGAAAGCAATAGCCAGTACGACGGGGTGCGGAATGCTTTCGACGGCGTCCATTTCTCCTCGCCACCAGGGGCCCCCACGTCATCCCTCGTCGCCATCGGCTCCGCGACCCGCGTCAGCCTCCACACGGTCAACCCCGTCGGGCAGCAGCCCCATATCCTCAGGCCTCGTCCTCATCACCAGCATAATGGGCAGAATGATTAGAACGGCGGTCATTATCCCAGCACGAGGAAGGCCCCGCGCCAGCCAATGCTCTCAATGAGATAGCCAGTCAGCGGAGCGATCAGCATTGCGCCGATGGACATCCCGGTGGTGGATATGCCCATGGCTAGACCTCTCCTCTTCACGAACCAGTGGGAGATAGCCACGCTCGCCGGGATGAAGCCAGCCGCGCTCAGGCCCAGCCCTACAAAGGCATACAGGACGTAGAGATGCCACAGCGAGCTGGTCAAGCTGAGGAGCATCAGGCCGGCGGCGCCAATCACTCCCCCGACCAGGAGCACGAGTTTCGGGCCGTAGTTCTCCGTCAGCCTGCCCACTATCGGCCCGGTGAGACCGATAACCAGCAAGTATACCGACACGGCGGCGGAAACAGCCGTTGTGCTGGCGCCGAGCACGTCGATGAGCGTCGGCAGGAACCTGCCGCAGGCGTAGAAAGCAGCCCCGGCGTGAAACATGAGCACGATGAAGGACGCGGCCACAATCCACCAGCCGTAGAATATCCTTCCCCTCAGCGATACCCCTCCCACGTGCTCTTCCAGCACCGAATGGTCTGCTCGCGCTGCGACCGCGCGGGCCGCCGGACCGAGGTGCTATCAGGCGCCCGCCAGGGTCACGTCGCCGCGTCTCCGCCCCTTGGCTTCGGCTTGCGGGCGAGAAGTACCGCCCCGATTGCCACGGCATACACCGCAATGAACACAATGAAGGCGATGGAGTAGCTTCCAGAAACGTCGTAGATCGCTCCACCTATGACCGGTCCGAGAGCGGAGCCAACGGCGCCCGCCAGCGCCATCCAGCCGAATATCGCGCCAAAGGACGATATGCCGTAGAGTTGTGCCGTGAGAAGAGGCTGCATGGTCACGTTTCCACCCATGGCGAACCCGTACACAAAGACGAAGACCCAGACCATGGCCGGAGAGCGCGTCATGAACAGCACCACCACCCCAACCAGCTGGAGAGTGAAGCACAGCAGGGCCGTGTATCTGGGACCCAGCTTGTCAGCAACGAAGCCAAAGACCAGCTTGCCCAGGCCACCTATCCCCCCGGTGAAGCCAAGGGCGAAGGTCGCCATGACCATCGGGATGCCCATGATAGTGAGGAAGTTGACCTCGTTCTGGAGCACGCCGGCTATCACCAGGCCGGTGAGGAAGAAAGCCACCATCAGCATCCAGAACCCCAGGGTCCTGACCGCTCCCGAAAGTGTCCACCCCGGGTCATCGGCACCGGTCGCACCGGCCAGGTCTGGCATTTGCGACGCCTCGGCAACCTCGACTGCGGCCACTCCGTCCGGCAGCAGCCCTTTGTCCTCGGGTTTGGTGCGCATGACGAGCATTGTGGCGGGCGTGACCAGGACCACGGTCAGCACGCCCAGGGTGACAAAGGCCATTCGCCATCCAATCCCGTCGATGAGGAAGCCCACCAGCGGCGCCAGTAAGGCCGCCCCCAGGGACATCCCCACATTGGCAATCCCTACGGCCAGCCCCCTTCTCCTCACAAACCAGTTTGACAGCACGACGTTCACCGGCACGAAGCCAGCCGCGCTGAAGCCCACCCCCACCAGAACGTAGAGAGCGTACAGATGCCACACCTGCGTTGCCGCGCCGACAAGCATGAGCGCGCCACCAGCCAGCACCGCACCGACGGAGATCACCAATCGCGGGCTGTACATATCGCTCAGCTTGCCGATGACTGGAGAGACCAGCCCCGCCACAAGCATATACACCGACGCCACGCCGGCGATGGCCGCCGTGGTGGAGCCGAACGCCCCAACCAAGGTGGGCAGGAACCTGCTGAAGGAGTAGAAGGCGGCCCCGGTATGCAACATGAGCACTATGAACGAGACCGCGACTATCCACCATCCGTAGAAGAGCCGTCTACCTCTGGGTTGTTCCTCCATCTGATATCCCTCTGTTCTCAATTCGCTGGTGTGACGTCCAACTACAGGCGTCGAGTGCTCACAACGTCGCGACGGCGACGGCCGGCTTCGGTTTCCGTGCCAGACTCAACGCTGCAATGGCCATCACGTACGCCCCAAGGCAGATGACCAGGCCGACAGTGTAGCTACCCGACAGGTCGTAGACCGCTCCCATCAAGATCGGCCCAAGCCCCGACCCCACTGCGGCAGCCGCCAGGACCCACCCGTAGATGGCGGCGAAGGACTTCATGCCGAAGAGCTCCGCGGTAACGAGTGGCTCCATGGTTAGCCATCCGCCCATGGCGAAGCCGTATACCACGACGAATACCCACACCATGACCGTCGTGTGGGTCAGCATGAGCAGGACCAGTCCAACCAGTTGCAGGGCGATACAGATGATGCTCGCATATCGAGGTGTGAGCCTGTCCCCCAGGGCACCGAAGACCACCTTCCCAACGCCTCCTATCCCTCCGGTGAAGCCAAGAGCGAACGAGGCCGCCGCCAGCGGCACTCCCATGTTCTTCAGGATGTTCACCTCGTGCTGCAGCACGCCCACCACCACGATACCGGCGAACAGGAAGGTAGCGAGCACCAGCCAGAAAGCCGGCGTTCGGAATGCCCGCGCCAGGGTATAGCCTTCCACGCCCGGACTCCCATCAGTGTTCGGGGCCGGTGGGTCAGCCACAGTAGCTGCTTGCGACACCGGCTCAGGGCCCACATGTGCAACCCCATCCGGCAGCAGGCCCATTTCCTCGGGCCGGTTCCTCATCAGAAAGATTGATGGGACGATAATCAGCACGGCAGTCATCAAGCCCAGGACGACGAACGCCATTCGCCATCCGAAGCCAATGATGAGATAGTGTGCCAGGGGGGCGATGAGAATCGCCCCCACGGATACTCCAGCCATGGCGATGCCCATGGCCACACCTCTCCTTTTGGTGAACCAGTTGGAGATGGCCACGCTCACCGGCACAAAACCAGCCCCACTCATCCCGATCCCGACCACGAAGAAGAACACGTACAGGTGCCACAGCGCCCTGGAGACACTGAGCAACATCAGCCCCGCGCCAGCGATAGCGGCACCGACGATGATGAGCTTCTTGGGGCCGTACCTGTCGGTCAGCTTGCCGGCGATGGGCCCGGTGATGCCAACGATAAGCATGTACACGGACCCTGCGGCCGAGACAGCAGTCAGCCCGGAGTTGAACTCCTCAACCAGAGTGGGGATGAATCTGCCAAAAGCATAGAACGTCGCGCCCACATGCAGCATGGTCACCACCATGCTCACCGCGACAATCCACCAGCCATAGAAGACGCGCCCTCTCGGGGCCTGTCCCATATTCTCTCCCAACGGTGTCAACCGTTCACTATGGCCGTATGCATGAACTCACACCCCGCATCGCCTCAGCC
>JAXHUA010000160.1:0-9752 GCA_034189695.1 Chloroflexota bacterium
GGCAGGCCCTCCCTCCCCCCGCCACAGGCGAGTCGCCTGCGGAGACTGGCGGGAGGGAGCTGGAGGGAGTGGGCTAGAAGCCGTTCGTGGTGAGCTTGTCGAACCATGAACGGCCTGGCGACAGGCTCAGGGTGAACGAAACGAAGGCCATTGTGAGAGCAGATGTCGATAAGAACGCTGGAACCTGATGTTGTCTCCAAGATCGCTGCCGGCGAGGTGGTGGAGCGGCCGGCGTCGGTGGTCAAAGAGCTGGTGGAGAACTCGCTGGACGCCGGCGCGACGCAGGTTGCGGTGGAGTCGCGCGGGGGAGGAATCGGCTCAATCCGCGTGACCGACAACGGCTCGGGCATACGCGCCGACGAGGTGGAGCTGGCCTTCCGTCGCCACGCGACCAGCAAGATCAGCTCCTTCGATGACCTCCATTCCGTATCCAGCCTTGGCTTCAGAGGCGAGGCGCTGCCCAGTATCGCCGCCGTTGCCGGCGTCGAGATGCTGACCCGGACCGAGAAGGACGCAGTGGGGACCTTCATTCGACTGGCAGACGGCGCCGTCGGCGACAGGGGGCAGAGGGGCTGCCCCCGGGGTACGACGGTCACCGTCAGCAATCTGTTCCGGAACGTCCCGGCCCGCTTCAAGTTCCTCAAGTCGGTCGCCACCGAGAGCGGCCACATCTCCAACGTGGTGACCCAGTACAGCCTGGCCTTTCCCGAGGTCAGGTTCACGCTGCTTGTTGACGGGCGCCTCACGCTCCAGACGCAGGGCAACGGCGACATGCGCGACGTGCTGGTAAGGGTGTACGGGCTGAAGGTCGCCGACGAGATGCTCGCGGTTGGAGGGGAGGAGTTGTCGGTTCGAGGGTTCGTCGGCTCGCCCGCGGTCGGCCGCTCCAGCCGTGGCTACCTGAGCTTCTTTGTCAATGGACGCTGGGTCAGGAGCCCGCTGTTGGGCCGGGCGGTCGAGGAGGCGTACCACGGTCTGCTGATGACGGGCAAGCATCCTGTCGCCGTTCTCCGCATATCCCTCCCATTTGAGGATGTCGATGTGAACGTGCATCCCACCAAGGCTGAGGTACGGTTCCGAAATGAGAGAGACCTGTTCACCGTGGTGGAGAGGGCGGTGAGGGCGGCCCTCGTCGAGCAGATGCCCGTCCCGTCCATCCGGAGGCAGCCAGCGCCGGTTGCCGCTCCGGCGGCCTTTCGCGAGCCGCCACACAGGCCGCCACCGGCCAGGCAGGAGATGTTGCTCGACAGTGGCAGCCCCGTGTCGGCGCCGGGCCTTTCGTCCAAGTCAACCTTACCCATTCTGCGCGTGCTGGGCCAGCTATCGGCAATGTACATCATCGCCGAAGGGCCTGATGGGCTGTACCTCATCGACCAGCATGCCGCGCACGAACGCGTTCTGCTGGAAAGATTCCAGGCTCAGCGGGCGCGAAACGATGTTGAGGTGCAGGGGCTGCTGGAGCCGCTGACGGTCGAGATTACGCCGCGACAGGACGAGTTGCTGAGGCATCGCGCTGACCTTCTCGCATCGTATGGCTTCGTCATCGAGCCATTCGGGCCGCTCACCTATCTCCTGCGGGCGGTGCCAGCCGTGGTGAGGGCCGAGGCGGTCTCATCCACCATTGCGGACATACTGGATTCATTCGCAGCGGGCGGCAAGGTCGACCTGGAGGAAAGGATAGCGACGTCAATTGCCTGTCACAGCGCGGTCAAAGCCGGGGATGCACTGACGATGGACGAGATGCGCAACCTGGTGCGCGACATGGAGGCGACAGAGTCGCCTCACACGTGTCCTCACGGCAGGCCGACGATGGTCCGCTTCAGTTCTTCACAACTGGAGAGGGAGTTCGGCAGAGTAGTCTAGCCGGGCCACGCGGGCAAGGTGCCCGTGTCGCTCAGTGTCGGTCTTCATTCCCTTCCGAATACGCGCTGGGCGTTGCGATAGCAGACGTTGTCCAGTACCTCCGGCTTGTAGCCCTGTGCCTCCCAGTCGTCGTAGAGACGCTGGAACGTGAAGAAGGGATAGTCCGAGCCGAACAGGAACCTGTGCTTCAGCCGGCCGTTGATTTCCCTGGTGACCTCCTGGGGGAAATACCTGGGCAGCCACCCATGCAGGTCGTTGTACACGTTCGCCTTGTGCAGCATCACCGAGATCATCTCGTTGTGGTAGGGCCATGGGCAGTGCGTGGCAATCACGTTGAGGTGGGGGAAATCGGCGGCCACGTCATCGATGTGTACCGGGTTCTCGGTGCGCAGGAGGTGTATCCCCATCCCTCCGGGCAGGCCCGCCCCGGCGGCGGTGTGGCCAACGCTGATCTTGACCGGGACACCGGCCTCCTGGCACAGGTCGTAGAAGGGGTAGAGAAGCTTGTCGCTCGCCGGTATCCCGTGCAGGAAGCCGTTGTAGTAGATACCTGCTGACCCCAGGTCCGTGATACACCTGTCAAGCTCCCTTATCCACTTGATGATGTTGACGCTGGGGACGGGTGACACCCAGAAGCTGTATACCACATCGGGGTAGTCCGTCTTGAGTTGCGCAATGTAGTCATGCGTATCCCTGATCCGGCCGAAGTCTGACTGGCCTGCCGTGGGCGGCACCAGTATCACCCGCGCGTCGGCGTCCCGAAAGACGGCCATCATCTCGGCTTCGGTCTGGTAATACGGGATTGTGGTCTTGAAGGCGGCCTCGAAGAACTCCTTGTAGGATAGAGGCCACATCGCTCCCTTCTCCGTCGTCATCTGTGTCTGAACGTCGATCACTTTCATTCAACTGACCTCTTCTTCCGCATTCGCTGGGTGTTCCCGTGGGCGTCCGACCCCGCCAGGGTCGTGCGCTCGCTTCATCCTAGTGAGTCGAAGCGCCACAGTCAACGCCATGACCCGGGGCTGACGACTGCGGGTTTGGGAGGCGCTTCCAGGCTTGGTGCGCTCCCGGCGTGTTGACTTGCGTCGGCCTCATGTGTAGAATTATACTCGTCCAACAGTATCGTAGCAGATAGTTATGTGGCTCAAACGGATGGCATTGGTGCGCAGGCTGGCGGGTGTGCTGACATCGCCGGGAGTCACCATGCCGCTGCTATCCGGCAGGAGCCCTATCCTGGACGCATTGCTCTACCAGGTGAGCAAAGGGTATGCGGTGTCGCCTGTTGACCTGGGAGCATTCGTCAGGAACCCCGACGGCACCTGGAGCGTCACGAGAGAGGTCACAGTCCGAGGCCCCCGCGGCCGCGCTCGCGTCGTCCCGGGCCAGACAATCGCCCCTGGCGTCCGCTTCGCCGGCCTTGACCTCTTTGGCTTCCTCGAAAGAAGGTTGGGGAAGGGGAACCACGCACAGGGTCGTAACGGTCGCACGGTGTGACAGCCATCGCTGCTATCATGGCGAAGCGGCGTTCTTGACGAAGGGACAGTGGGAATGGGTTGTGGTTGGACGCTGGCGGCCTCGTGACGTGAGCGGGTCACTCGCTGGCGCGGCGCTCGTAGTACCGGGCGACCCTGCTAATGGCGGTCGCGGCGCTGCTGAGGCTGCGGAATGCAGGCACACCTGCCTCGATGCACTGCTGCTCCGTTCGGAGAAGAATCTCCCACGTCTGCGGGTATGCTACCGAGTGCAACGCCACGGCGAGCGGCTTGTGACATGTCTTGGCACTCTCTATGATGCTGCCGATCAGGGCGTCCAGCGAGGCCGAGCCAATCTCGTGGAACAGGATTGGTCCGATGTCCAGCGCGTAGTGTGCCAGCAGAACGTCGCAGCCGTCCCAGCCGTCGAGCATGGCGATTATCTCGGTAAGGTGTTGTGGCGTGACAGTTACGATCCACTGTGTGTCGATGGGGTTCCGCAGGATGGTCCCCACCGACGGCAGCATCTCTTCGAGCCTCTTGCGTATCTGCGGCGCGAAGCGCGGGACGGAGAGACCGGCACGCTCGCAGGCGTCAGCAGCGAGAACGGTGACGCCGCCTCCACCGCCAATGATGGCGGTGTTGCGGCCCTTCGGGACCGGCATGTGGAGGAGAGCCAGTGCGACATCCACCATTTCCTCCACGCTATCGACCGCGATCACTCCCTTCTGCTTGAGCAATGCATCCCATATTGTCTCGGAGCTCACCAGTGCGCCAGTGTGGGACGCAGCGGCCTCGGCTCCCGCCGTCTTCCTGCCTCCCTTGATAAGGATTACCGGCTTGGCTCTTGCAGCCTCGTCCAGCGCTCTGAGGAAGCGTCGCCCGTCCCTGACTCCCTCAACGTAGGCTCCGATAACCCTGGTCTCAGGGTCGCGGGCGAAGTACTCAAGAAGGTCGGACTCATTGATGTCGCAGGCGTTCCCGTAGCTCACAGCCTTGCTGAAGCGAAGTCCCCGAGAACAGCCGAACCGGATGGCATAGCTGCTGTTGCCACCGCTCTGACCGAGGAAGCCGAAGCACCCCGGCTCAGTGGAGAAATCGCCCGAGAAGCACAGGTTGTCCTTGGGGTGATAGATGCCCCAGCAGTTCGGCCCCAGTACACGCATCCCCGCGCCGCGAGCGATGTCGACGATCTTGTCCTCCAGCTCGACTCCCTGCCGCGTTCCCAGTTCGCTGAAGCCGGCGGTAAAGATACAGACCGTCTTGACCCCCTTGGTGACGCAGTCCTCCACCAGTTGCGGGGTCAGATGAGCGGGGATGCACACGATAACGTAGTCGACTGGTCCGGGTATGTCTTCGAGACTGGGGTAGATCTTGAGGCCCCAGATCTCGCCACCACTGGGGTTCAGTGGGTAGACCTGTCCTTTGAACGCGCAGCGGACAAGAGGAACGAGCAGGGTATGAGCGGCGCTGAATCCCTCGCTCGAGATGCCTGCGACGGCAATTGACCTTGGACGAAAGATGTGGTCCAGGTCGCTACGTTGTTGGGTTCGGCTGTCCAATGTGAGCTCTTGGCCACCTGCGCCGGTCTCCCGCGACGGCTGCGGGAAACGGCCTGCCGTCAGTATACATCATTTGCTGCTCGTCGGCGAACCAGGCGAGGGTGCGGCTTCTTTACACCGTGAGTTCCATGCCGTCGTAGCCAAACTGGACGGTGTCCGTCTCGAGCTTTCGGTAGTCGTCGTGGCTCCGGTTCCAGTACTCCTCAAGGTGAACGAACACCACCCGCCTGGCGCCTATTCGCTTTGCCAGGTCGAGTGTCTGCTCATAGGTGTAGAGGGTGGTCCTGGAGATGTGGTCGGGCGGGTACTTGAAATGGTGCTTCAGTCCCGTCTCGAAGATTCCCGGCTGGATGATGAGCAGGTCGGGCTCCTGGACTTCGATCCTCCGTTCAGGGAAGGGCTTGAGATCGCACGGGGCGTACACCACCTTACGCCCCGACTTCTCGAAAACGTAGACGAAGGCCACCTGCGACCCGCGGTCGACGGGGATGCCGGTGAGGCGCACGTTGCCGATGTCCACCGTATCCCTGAAGAGCTCGAGCCGGACGAAGCCGCTCGTCACGTAGAAATCGATGACGCGACCGTACTGCGACTGGATCTTCCGCAGAGGCGTGTTGAGCTGTTCCGGGAGCAACAGGCGGATTTGTTTCTCTGGATAGGTGGTCCATGTGCGGAAGTCGAGCGCAGTCTGCTCCACCACTCTGAACCCTTCGACGTGGTCAGGATCGAGGTGTGTGAACAGCAGGCAGTCGACGCGGCGGATATCGCAGCGGTTCAGCAGGTCGATTACCTCCGCCGGTGTGTCGATCAGAAGGTTTGCGTCATGCAGATAAGCGCACGGCCCGGCCCTGGAATAGGGCACGCCTTTCTTCCTCGCTTCGCGGCACACGCGACACTGGCACAGCGGTTTGGGGATGACCATGCATCCCCCCGATCCCAGGATGGTCCACTTCATTGCACTGCGGCACTCCGCCTGGTCAGACTACAAACCCTCCCCGACGCCCAAAGCGACGAATCCTGGATGACGTTCTACTTGAAGGGGTCCCAGCGAACGGTCTGCTTCTCGTACGCTGGAGGGAAGAATTGTAGGAATTCGTCGTAGTAGTAGAGCTCCTTGAAGCTGGCGTACGGCAAGCCATAAGGCGTCTTCGGCCGCAGCTTGATCTCCTCGGGGTCGATCACTCTGGATACTAGCATGTCCATTACATCATCGGTCCCCACGCCCATAGCGAACCTGAGCTTCTCGCGGTTGGCGATCCTCTCCGGGATCATGTCGCGGAACGCCTCCCGGAGAATGAACTTCTCGACCTGCTTCTCACCGTAGATCTTCCATTCCATGGGGATCTTCTCGGCGAAGGCAACGACCTTGGCGTCGAGGAAGGGCGTCTTGTATACCATGCCGTTGGCCATCCAGGCGCGGTCCAGGCGCCTCAGCGCGGTGTTGTACGCGATCTCCAACAGCTTCCTGGCGAGTTCCTCTCTGTGCTTGTCGTCGATCACGTTGGGGCTCTTGAGAACCATGCGGTACCCGCCGAAAAGCTCGTCAGCGCCCTCGCCGACCAGGACGTAGTCGGAGTACTGCTTCGCCATTCTGGAGGCGTAGTAGTTGGAGATGAGCCCCGATATGCAGTCCTCGTCGAAGCTCTCCAGATACCACACTGCCTCGGGGATGAAGTCGGAGATGTCGGAATCGGTAATGCGGTAGATGTGATGCTCCAGCCCGAGGAAGTCCGCCATCAGTGTGGCATTCTGCAGGTCCGGCCCGGGCGCGCTGTCGACGGTAACGGTGAAGAGCTGCAGATCAGGGTTGAACTCCTTGGCAATGGTGGCGATGATGGAGCTATCCAGGCCGCCGCTGAGGGCCACGCCGTGGACACCATCCATCCTGATTCTGACCGCCTCTATGAGCAAATCCCGCAGTGTCATTGCCGTCTGTTTGATGTCGCCCAGTTCAGGCACCTCTGGAACGAAAGGCGGAAATGGCTTCAGGCCCTCTTCCGTGCTGTATGTGTGAGCGGGGGGCAACTCGTGAATGTCGAAACGGATATGGTCTATGAGTCCCTTCATCTCGCTGCTGAAGCAGAACACGCCGTGTTCGGAGCCGTAGAAGAGAGGCCTGGCCCCGACCTGATCTCGAGCCAGGATGAGCTCGCCGTCGTCAACGATGGCGCACACGTAGCTTCCGTCGAGTTGGGAAAAACATGCCTTGCCATGTTTCTCGTAGTACTCTCTGAACACCTCCACATCATGCTGCCCGGGTGCTTTACCATTGTAGAGCTCTCCATCGAACACGATGAACGGGGGCCTTCTCAGCGATGTGCAATGGGTCCTCTCCGGGGGCAGGTTGACTTCGTTAACACCCAGCGCACCGAAGCGGTTGGGCAGAGTCCTCAGCACCGTGGCATCTGGACCGCGGTGATGCATCCGCTGCAGCATCTCGGCGACTTGCTCTCCGCATTCCTGCAGCACCTCCGCGCGAAGTGAGTAGATTCCGGCTATGCTTGCCATGTAATGCTCCTCCGTTGCAGATGTTGTCCCAGTGTACCGCTACGCCTTCGCCTCCTGGAAGCCGTCCAGTACCTTCACGGCCTGGAAACCGTCGATGCAGTACGCATCCGCGCCAATCTCCCTGGCGTACTCATCGGATACCGCTGCTCCGCCGATAAGCACCTTGACGCTGTCTCTGACTCCACTCTCCTTGAGGGCATCGATCACCTCCCCCATGTTGACCATCGTGGTGGTCAGCAGGGCGGATAGCCCCAGATAGTCTGGGCGCTCGTCCCTGACGAAATCCACGATCTTCTCCGTCGGGACATCAATGCCCAGGTCGTGCACCTCATATCCCGCTCCCTTAAGCAGGATGGCGACGATGTTCTTGCCGATATCGTGAATGTCTCCTTTCACTGTCGCGATAGCGAGCTTGCCCTTCGTCTCCACGTTTGAGGCTTCGAGAAGCGGCTTGAGAATGTCCATCGCTGCCCCGACCGCCTCAGCGGAGGCGAGCATGTCGGGGATGAAGTATTCCTTCTCGGAGAACTTCTCGCCGACAACCTTCATGCCGGCGGTAAGTCCCTCGGTGATTATCACATCGAGGGGGACGGAGTCGTCCAGTGCCATCTGCGTCAATTCGACTACCGCGGGCCCTGTGAGGTCTTCGTCGATGCCCTCGTCGTCCTGGGTCTTCCGTCCCTGTATCACGTTCTCTTTGAGTCGGGCAATGATGTCTTCGCTCATTCCTATCTCCCTTCCTGGTAAACGTTCAGCCTGGGTAGAATGCCGGGAACCTCTTCGAATATCCTGGCCGTCGTCGCCTCGTCTATGTGCTCGACAGGTCTTGCCAGAAGCTCCTGCATTCTCTCGTAGGCCAGATAGAACACGTCGTCCGTTTCTCCGTCGCCCTCGAACGGATACGGTGACGAGATCTCCCCGGTTCGCATCACCGGGCGGATATAGCGTATGTACAGCTTCTGGGGCGTTGCCGCCACTTCCCTCACCTGTTTCAGTACCTTGGCAACCTCTTCTTCATCCATACGCGCCGGTGTGAGGAAGAACTTGATCATCTTGAAGTGGGCGTCGTCCAGGACGGCCTGGAGGAGCGAGAATACCGAGTTGCAGTCGAGGAGCCCGTAGGCGCAGTGGAGGTACTGCGGTCCGGCCATGGTGACCACGATATCAGAGAAGAGCCGCTCTATCGACGCCTGCTGTCCTGGGATCTTGGTGTCACACACTCCGGAGGTGGAGTAGTTCGGTATGTTGTAGAAGCGTGCCATCTGAACGCAGTCGATGTTGTACTGACTCGTCTCGACCGAGCCGTACGAGTCGCCGAGTGTGTCCATTCGCGCCCTCACCGGCACGCTGCCGTAGATCACCGGGGTGCCCTTGTTGACCAGTTGTCCCAGCGCTATCCCGGCGAGCACCTCGGCGTTTATCTGCGCCATGATGCCAACCTCTTTGATCGGCGCCGTCGTTCCCGCCTGGGGCGAGGAGGACACCACTATCGGCAGTCCCCTTCGACAGAAGTCGATGAACGTGTCCGTGGTATCGTCCACGAACTGAAGAGGGCTCTTGACCAGGCATGTAATCAAGGAGATGATGGGGTTCTCCTTCAGTTGCTCCTTACCACCCACTATTATCTCGGCCATGCGGACCACGTTGTCCATCTGCGCCAGATTCGTCAGCCCGGTCATGAAGTGCTTGGTGGTGTTGTTCAGGGACGCGAAGAACTTGTTGACGTCCTTGTTGTCCTCATTGATGTCTCTGTCCTGTATATTCACGGTACGAATGTATGCGTCCAGCGTGTCGAGGTGCTCACAGACGTGTGCCGACTGGCACAGGTCGGCTATCATGCCCCGTCGTGCGTGGAACTCCGGGACACGGACCTCCGTACTGGAGTCTGACTTCTTTACATAAGTAGGGAATTCGACGTCCAACCATATGTTGGTCTCCGAGCCGGAAACGAAGCACACCCGTGGCTCATCGCCCTTCATTATCAGGACATTGTCCGGGTTGCGGGCGCCGAGCTTGACCGTCTTCGGTGCACTCTCGATGGCATCGAGCACCAGCTTCTCAGGTAGCTTCAAATGCCAGCACGGCAGGTCGCTCGGCGAGACCCTTGCGACCTCAGCGCCGTTGCCATCGAATATCTCTGCGGCTTCCTTGTTGAAGCACAGCAGCCCAGGGTCGCTCAGAATCTCGATGGAGGCGTCGTGAATCCGCTGTACCTGTTCACCTGTCATGCGTTCATATGGATTCTGGATAAGAATGCCTTCTCTCGCCACGTTACCTCCCTCTTCTGCTTGTCGGTCTATACTGCTCCATCGTCGTATCGCGGGCCTAGTCCGTCAGGAGACCCTTT
>JAXHUA010000161.1:0-5183 GCA_034189695.1 Chloroflexota bacterium
TGGTAGCGGGACGGCAGCTTGCGCCATCTTCGGCAATCCGCTTTGTTCGGCCCCCTCTACCCTGCCACCAGCACCCTAATAAGGTAGTGGCGGCGGGCTTTGACGGCCTACTTGCCTTAACTCCTGGAGCTTGCCAGTCACCAGGAGCGTGCCGTATGAGGTTTTAAAGGTGCGTTATCAGCATAGCTATCATCGCACAATAGCGCAGATTGTAATATGCGAAAAAGCAGTTGCATTTTCCTCTCCCCCCGGGTCCAGGAGAGGTCTTGAAAAAGAAAGAGCCCGGCCTTCCCGGGCAGGGCAGGGCGGGTCGTGGAGTCGGTAGAGAACGGGTCGAGGTGTAGGTGAGGGCTTAATCAGAGGCGGTGATACAGGCCTATTTGCTCAAGATGAGGCCAATGCCGCCGCTTGGGCCGGCAGTGGCTCTACACATGGTGACTTGGTGATATTGTGGGGTCCCAGTGAGGCTCTCCTAGTGAGCTGCTGTGGATAATACACGAATGTATTTCATCCTGACTTGGTTACCCAGGCTGAGATCACTATTGGCCCACAGTTGCTGACCATAGGCAAAATGCCGAGTGGGATTATCGGGATGACCTTTGCGTTTGTCCGCTGACTTGGTGCCCAGGTTCACGCAAGTCCTACTAGAGTATGCCATTAGTCGTTTGTCGACACGGATTTGCCCCATATCGTTGCTAGGGACTCCAGCAGGTCTAGAGGCAACAGATCGCCCCAAATTTCCTTGAGGCGGAACACATCCTTTTCAAGGCGCTCAAACACCAGGAGGGTTTCGGGCTGGAAAAGTAGGGGATTGCACCTCTCGTCATCTGCATACTGGCTAAAGATTTCCTCCAATTTCTCCTGGTTTTGCTCAGTGAACCTATCAAGCAGTGGTCCGAAGCCGCTAACCTCATCTTCAGACAGCAGCGTCTGGAGCCCTGAAAGCATCCCTAGGGAAAGCTCCCGATCATACGGCTTCGCCGTAAAGCGGTAGAAATGCCTGTCCAACTGCTCTAACATCCGAGCCTCCTGAAATGCGGGGCGGCTTAACATCTCCTTCCTCGCTTCTGCGACTGCATCATCGAAGATCTCCACAAGCGCTACAAGTCTGTAGATTGAGCGTTTGACCTCCGTGGGAGGAGGTTGAGATGGCTTGTAGGAGAGCTCGTGCGAGATGTCGGCCCATAGGTTTTGCGCCCGCGTGTGGAGTTGAATCTCACATATCAGCCCCCGGTGTTTGTCGTCAGGCTCGAGCATCCCCTCAGGCAGACTTACTTCAAAGTGAATACCTAAGTATCCAAGTTGATCGTACTCAAGGCCTAGTGTCTTGTTCTCATGGCTGTGCACTACGAAGCAGTCCCTGACGACTCCTTCTAAATCCACCAGTGAATCGTAATACGTGCAAACTACTCTGACCCCGGCCTTATCACGAATCTCCTCATACGGATTACTGTATCCTTTTCGTAGAGCCTTCTTGAGGAAACTGGCAACCTCCTTGGGACTAGCTTGCAATATGCAAGGAACACCTCGCCTACGGACTTCTGTCTCCAGAATCCCTTTGACCCGTTCGCAGAGGTCTCGGTACACAGGCCGCTCAGCCAGCCACCGCTTACGAAGGGTCTCAAGGTCGTTCATCGCTTTCCCTGGACTCGCCTGACTCGGTCCTCAATCTCCACACGAGTCCTGCCATCATCGAGATCCCTCATCTTCACGTGTTCCTGGAATACCTCAGGATCTCCCAAGACAGCAATGCCGCTCTCGAAATCCAACTGGATTCTCTTGAGATGAGTATTTATCAATGATATATCTTTGTCGAATGGCTGGGGAGAAATCTCGGCCTGGCCTAGCCAGTCAATGTACCGCTGGCTGTCTTGCACCAGTAGGTACCGTTCCGCGAACCCTATGGGACTGAATGTCCTAGACTGGCTGCTGAGCTCTGCTAGCAAGGCGATTTCGTATCGAGCTTTGGTCTCCGGCTCGTTGACCTGCTCAGAAATGAAGGTCTCGGTGGCTAGGAAAAGGCGCTTGGTAGTAACCCCAGAAGCTTCGCGAAGTTTGCATCCAAGAAATCTCTTTAAGAAGAAGTCCGCCACTTCAGTTGTTGGGTGGTAACCTCGCTGGTTGTCTGACACGCCGCCTTCAATCGTGTCCAGGGCACTGCTTCTTTGAATGAACAACCCCACCTTGAAGACCTTGGTCTTTTCGGTGAGCATCAACTCTCTGAGATGTTCGAGGCTGTATGTAGCCTTACCGCCAAGGAGGGTCTGCTGTAGACGCACTCCAGCCTCCCTCTCAAGCTTCAAGATTGTAAGACCTGGGACCGTTCCGACCGATACCTGGGCTACACACAATAGGCCGGCGGGATTCACCCCGGTTTGTGCGCTATAGAGATGCTGGGCAATTTGTTGAGACATTGAGACAAAAACAGTGGTTTGGCTGCCCAGGTTGTCTAGCACCAGCGCCGGAATTGGAGACGGTGAAGTGGGATCGAACACTACATCGTAGCCGGCGGTAGTCAATGTTGCTGTGATCTTCTCTCGGAAGTAGTTCTTCAGTTCTTGGGTGAGGGGGCTCTCCACTTCGCTCAAAACAAGTGGTAGTCCGCCGCCACGCACCGGCCTCGTAGGAACGTCGTGGACTATCACCTTATCAACTCTGAGTCTCCCCAGGTCAGCTCTCATATACTCTCTCGCTGGCCCTTTCACGGTCTATTAGGAACTACTTCACTCTTCCTCAAACCCGAATTGTCGAACTTCAGAGTACGAGCGTTTTCGGTGACCATACGGACTACGTTGTCTGGGAAGCCATCTACAGGTGACTCCGCAGCGACCTCAAGGGTCACCTCGACCTTGGACCCAAGCAGAGCTTCCAAGTGTTGAATGACTTCCTGACCTATGGTCCCGGCCTCGCTTGACATGCGCAGCGGATTCAAGTGGACTGTAGCGTAAAAGCGCTTCGGTCTACTTAACACTTGTGCCTCGGGAGGGCGTTGGTCAAGGATGTTGTGAATAGACACAGCCGTGTTTGTCTTCTCTGGCCACTTGAATCCATTCAGAGGCCCAAGGCTCCCAACAATATAGATTCGCTCCCTGATTTGCGGTATGCCGAACTCATGAGGTGATAGCTTTCGGATGCTTACATCGTAGTCCTCGGCCTCGAGGAGCTTCTTGATCCTCTCCCAGGTCTGCCCATCATCATGTCTTTCTAGATTGGGAACATTTTCAAGGATGAGGAACAGCGGGTGATGATGGTGAACCACACGAAGAATCTGGAGGTACAGATCGCCTAGCTTAGGATCCTCGAGTCCCGGCTGACCATCCTTAGCTTTAGAGAATGGCTGGCACGGAAAACCGGCGCATAAGATTTCGTGGGTAGGGATGTCGACGGCATCAATGGCTCTTATGTCTCCTGCTGGTTTCATCCCGTAGTTTTTCTCGTACACCGCTCGAAGAGTCTCATCTACCTCACATGCAAAAACGCAAGTGTGACCTAGGTTTCGCAGGGCAAGGTGGAAGCCACCCAGTCCCGCAAAGAGATCAATGAACCTCATCAGGAGGCCTCCTAGCAGTCACCGAGCCATCGGACCTGGAACAGCGAGCTAGTAGCTCTGTAGAAGCGCTCGTCAGCAGTCCACAGCTCACACCGCAGTATTTCTGCCAACGCCAGATAGTGGGCGTCATAAGCTGCGTCCTGGCGAAGCTGGCTGGCCAGCTCCAGCGCCCTGCTGTGAAGGTGAGGTTGCTCTAGGAGTTCAATCCCTGAGGCCAACAAGCTGTCCAGGAGGCGCGTTGCAACGTCCACGGACACCTCTTTCCGCATTACCCGCCGATGAAGGGCATTCGCCACCTCCACCGGCATCAGGTACGGAGCGATAGGCTGTATTCCCTGCTCAGCCCAAGACCGGGCTAGTATGTAGGCCTTATCCGAGTGGACCTCTGGTAATAGCCACTTTGCCGCCAGGCTGGCGTCTATAACAACCAAGCCATTCACTGAACCTTGGCTCTCTCTATCCTGGATTCACGGATCAGTTCAGCCGAGTCTCCTGCAATTTGTCGCCCTTGGAATATCTCCTCTTGAAGGGAAGCTAGCCGGTCGAGAGCTTCGTGACCGAAAGGCAAAGTCCTGGTTCCTTCTGCTTCATCCTTTACCAACTCCCGCTCAATGGCAGAGAGGCAATATCGCCGCATAGAAATGCCCTTCAAAGCAGCAATTACCTTGAGGCGACGCTGGACAGGGGGATCAAGGTCAAGAGTGAGACGTTTCCGTTTGGTTTCCACGTATACCTCCATTAGCTCACACCATCTGCAAAAGAGTATAGCGCATTTACAGAATTCTGTCTACATGCCAATGGCACGGCGCAAACGGTGGCGTGTAAAGACGCCTACACGAGATTCATGCGGAAGGAGTGGCCTCTACTGCCGCCTGACGCCAAACAGCCATGTCCTGGGGCTGGTGAAGGTGCCACCGCCTTCCTGGAGAACCTGGATGTGGGTTATCCGCACCACTCCTGCTAGCCACCTCCCTGTATGAGCCCAGGAGAGCAGGTTGCCGGATGTACTACCCAGGTGGACGACATTCTTAAATCTGCTCACGACGAAGCTAATGGGCGGGCGCTGGTCCTGGCTGGCCTCGGTGGGGGCCTAATGCCTGATGTAGTGGTGCTGTTTTCGCTTCGCCTTGTAGTATGCGGAGTCGAAGTGAGGGTAGAGCACCCGCAGCGGGTTGGAGATCTCCACTGAGGGGGCACTCCACCCGAGCTCGGTGAGGCGGTAGTACACCCGGGATGGGGCCGGCGGATAGCTATCCTGGATGGTGGAGGGCTCGGTCTGTCCAGTCTCTTCCACCCACTTCAGGCGCTTCAGGTGCCCGAAGTACCTGGTGAAGCCGGAGTACCTCATCTTGGTCAGCTTGTAGGGGGTGCCGCGCAAGTAGTATTCAAGCCGCTCGTTGTACTCCTCTTCAGTGAATCGTGGTTTGCCTTTCCTGGCGCGCTCCTCGTTCTCCCTGGCGATGGCGTCCTCGGCTGACCGGCAAGTTCTTCCAGCGATAATCCCAGCTCTGCCATGGTCAAGTGCTGTCCCTCGTGGTATCCTTTCCCCATCGGCATGTCCTCCCTGTCTGTTAGTTGGCTTTCCCATAGGGTAGGATATGCCGATTCCTTTTCCTACCGCATTCGGGGCACT
>JAXHUA010000162.1:0-3967 GCA_034189695.1 Chloroflexota bacterium
GGCCGCTATCTCCTGCTCGACGTGCGACAACCTGAGGAGTACCGCTCGGGACACCTGCCCGGCGCTACACTGATTCCGCTGAACCAAGTGGAGGCCCGCCATGCCGAGTTGGACCGAGGACAAACGATTATCACGTACTGTCGCTCCGGACGGCGGAGCATGGCGGCAGCCATCGCGCTCTGCGGCCTCGGGTTTCAAAACGTCCAGACCATGAATGGGGGCATCGCCAACTGGGCGTACGAGACTGTGGCAGGCATACCCGAGGCGCAACCGCAACTGATAGCCGAGGCTGCCACAGCCAGCGACGTCCTGATGCTGGCGATCAGGATGGAGAAAGGAGCCGGCGACTTCTACCGCGCCGCTGCACAGCGAGCCGACGACCCCGCAGCACGCGATATGTTCTCCACGCTGGCCGAAGTCGAGGACGGCCACATGAGCCGTCTCCACCAGCGCGCCGTCGCACTGCTGGGGGAGGCCGCCGTCCCCTCCTTGAGTCAACTGAAAGCAGATGCGTCGATGGACTACATGGAGGGAGGCATCGAGATCAATCCCGCCCTCACCAGGATTGACGAACAGTCCACCGGCGAGCTGGAGGCCCTCGAAATCGCCGTGGAAAAAGAGTACATGTCATACGATTTCTACAAACGCGCATCAGCACTCCTTGTCGACACCGACGCCAGGGCCCTGCTCAATGAACTCGCTCTGGACGAGCGGGGCCACGCCAGCGTTCTGCTCACCCGCCTCGGCAACATCGTGCGTGAGGAGTGAGCCGCCGGGAGACATATGGTGATCGTTGACCGCATCAAGTCGGAGGGGATAGCTCACAACTCCTACCTCATCGGCTCGGGCAACTACGCTGCAGTGATAGACCCGCGCCGTGACTGCCAGGTGTATATCGATCTGGCCCAGGAGCGTGGCCTCAAGATCCGCCATGTCTTCGAGACCCATCGCAACGAGGACTACGCCGTTGGCTCGATAGAGCTGAACCACTTCACCGCAGCAGGCATCTATCACGGGCCCAGGAATGACTGGGGGTACGGGACTACGCTGAGCGATGGACAGCAGTTCGAGATAGGCGCGCTCCGGCTGACTGCCATTCACACCCCGGGCCACACCGACGAGAGCATGTCGTACGCCGTCGCTGACCTATCATCCGGCGAAGCACCCGTCATGGTGTTCACCGGCGACGCGCTCTTCGTCGGCGACGTTGGCCGTACCGATTTGTACGGACCCGGCGAGGCGCCGAGGCTGGCAACAAACCTCCACGACAGTATCTTCGGCAGAATACTTCCCCTTGGCGACGGCGTGATACTGTACCCGGCCCACGGGGCGGGTTCTGTCTGCGGAGCCCATATCGCCGACCGGGATGAAAGCACCCTCGGTATTGAGAGAGCACAGAACCCCTGGCTTCAGTTGGACAGGGATGAGTTCATCAAACGCAAGGCGGCACAGGTGCTGGAAAGGCCGCACTACTTCCGCCAGATGGAGAAATACAACCTCGAAGGTCCCCCTCTCCTCACGTGTTTGCCGTTGCCCACACCGTTGACGCCTGCGGAACTCAACGAGCAAAGGGAGCAGGGCGCGATACTGGTCGATACCAGCGCCCCCACCGCCTTCGGTGGAGCGCACATCTCCTGCTCCTACAGCATCTGGCTTCAGGGGCTGCCCACCTATGCCGGGTGGGTCCTGCCCTACGACCAGCCCATTGTGCTGGTTCTCGAAGACCAGCGGCACCTGGATACAGCCGTGCGCTACCTCATTCGGGCTGGCTACGACCGCATCGCAGGGTATCTCAAGGGCGGCATTGAAGGTTGGTACAACGCCGGCTACCCCGCGGAGCATCTCCAGGTGCTAACAGTCCACGAACTGAAGGCCAAGCTGGACCGCGGAGAAGAACTCACCATCCTGGACGACCGGAGCCAGAAGGAGTGGGACGCGGGACACATCAAGGGGGCCAAGCACATCTACGTCGGCCACATCCAGGAGATGATGTCTGAGATCCCGACCGACAAGCCAGTCGCGGTGATATGCAACGTGGGCCACCGCGCCGGACTGGGCGCCAGCGTTCTGCTTCGCGAGGGCTGCCACACGGTGTACAACGTCCTCGGCAGCATGACCGCCTGGACCCAGGCAGGCTATCCGGTCGTCAAGGACTAGGCTTGCCTGCGAATCTCTTGGTTCTCTGCGCAGGCGTTGTGACGGGACAAGCGGGCGAACCGGCATCGCCCCAGCGAGCCGGCGCCGCCAGCCGCAGGTCGCAGGGCTAGCCCCCGCCCGATCCCGGCTCACTAGAGCAAGGAGGTTCAGGCAAAATGGACAGCGAACTCACCGAGCTTCTGGAGACAGCCATATACAAAGAGATCGCCTCACAGGCTTTCTACGAAGCCGGGCGGGGGACCACCGACGACCCCGGCGCGAGGGCGCTCATGAGCGAGCTGGCCCAGGAAGAAGCCCGTCATGTCCAGATACTCAAGCAGCTCAGGGACAGCCAGTGGAAAGCGGGTTCCTGGCACGGCGACCAAGTGCCAAACCTGATGCTGAGCGAGCACATGACCGGCGGCGACAAGCTGGACAGCGCCAGCCTCCAGGAAACGCTTGTGTTCGCCATGATGCGAGAGCAGCAGTCCGTCGACTTCTATTCCAGGATGATGGCCGTCCTGCGAGACCAGGATGCCAAACTGCTGTGCGAACGACTGGTGCAGGAAGAATTGAGACACAAGCTGAAGCTCGAAACACTCTACGATGAACTGTTCTACCAGGAGAACTGAGCCTGTCATCAGGCTCACGAGGAGAAACAGCGGAAACCCACGACCGTACACCCACCGTTTCGGCGGGCGCGGTTGAGCCACTGAGAGGAGGGGTTGCCATGAGCGTACAGCTCAACGTAATGATCGCCGGGGAAGCAGGTCAGGGAGTGCAGTCCGTCGGCTTCATACTGGCGAAAGCGTTCGCCCGGGGAGGCTACCAGGTGTTCGCCGACCAGGACTATGAGTCACGAATACGGGGCGGGCACAACTTCTTCAGGGTGAGAGTGAGCGATGACGATGTCGCGGCCATCACGGATAAACTCGACATCCTGCTGGCGCTGAATGAGGAGAGCGTGGAGTTACACCGAACGGAGTTAGCCGGAAGAGGCGTAACGGTCTACGACAGTGAGAAGGCCAAGGCTGCTGCCGGCGATGGCGGGCTGTTCGGTGTACCTCTGGCAAAGCTGGCCGAGGAGAAGGGCGGTGGCAAGGTGATGGCCAACAGCGTCGCGCTCGGCGCCGCCATGGGCCTCGTCCAATACGACCAGGCGATCCTGGCCGACGTCCTGCGGCAGCACTTCGGCGCCGGAGAAAGCGGTGAAGGCAACGTCAGGGCCGCGGCGGCGGGATATGAGTATGTCACGGCCGGCTTTGAGGGTGATTTCCAGCACACCCTGACCCCGATCGGGGGCGAGACGAGGATGCTCCTCAACGGCAACGAGGCCATAGCCCTCGGCGCCATCGCCGCCGGATGCACCTTCATGGCTTCCTATCCCATGACCCCGGCGACACCGATAATGGAGTACCTGGCGGGGAAATCGCAGGAGCTGGGGCTGGTGGTCGTGCAGCCCGAGGACGAGATCGCGGCAATGAACATGGCCATTGGAGCCGCCTTTGCCGGAGCGAGAGCCATGACCGCCACCTCGGGCAGCGGCTTCGCCCTGATGGTGGAGGGGCTTGGCCTGGCCGGCATCACTGAGACGCCGCTCGTCGCGGTCCTGGCGCAGCGTCCCGCGCCGGCGGTGGGCCTTCCCACGAGAACGGAACAGGGCGACCTCCAGTTCGTGCTCACCGCCGCGCCCGGCGAGTTCCCGCGCGCCGTGCTGGCCCCGAGCACCGTCGAAGACGCGTTCTGGCTGACGGTCAAGGCGTTCAATATCGCCGAGAAGTACCAGTTGCCGGTCATAGTGCTGACCGACCACTATCTGGCCTCGTCGTAT
>JAXHUA010000163.1:0-11596 GCA_034189695.1 Chloroflexota bacterium
ACGCGGACGATAACCATCGCCAACACCGGTCAGGGAACACTCCACTTCGACGCCAGAACCGGCTGTGTCCTGCGATTGACCGCAAGTGAGTCACGGGGAGACCAGGGTATTCCCTACCTGGCGCTCGACAAGGGGGAGGAGGACCCCAGGCAGGGCCCTCTGGTTACCCAGGGCTTTGACGGCCCGGATGTATATGGTTACTACTGGATAGACAGCGACGAGCCTGGTGGCCCTCTCTACGAGTGGATTGAGCTTCAGGGTGCAGGCACCGACAGCGGTATCCATGTCGATGACGAGGCTGTAGCAGTGGATGTCGGTTTCGATTTCCAGTTCTACGGCGAGTCCTACTCACAGGTCATGATTGCCGAGGATGGGTATCTCTCGTTCACCGACTACGGTGGGAGCGCCTACACGAACCAGCCTATCCCTCACGATAGCATTCCGAACAGCATCGTTGCTCCCTTCTGGGACGACCACTATACGCCGGCGGGAGGGACGATTCTGTATGACACGATGACGGTCGGCGAGCGGTCGCTCTTTGTCGTCGAGTGGCACGAAGTCCCTCTGTACGGCGATCCGATGGGCTCCTCCCTGACGTACGAAGTGGTGCTCACCAGCGACGGCGAGATCCTGTTCCACTACAAGACGGTCAGCGATGGGCAATCGGCATCGGTCGGGATTGAGAACGCTGCTGGGTCGGACGGGCTGTGCGTTTCATTCAATGCGGCGAATGTTCACGACGGGCTGTCGGTGCTTGTTGCGTCACATCCGTTCTGGCTCAGGGTCGAGCCTCAATGCGGCGCGGTAGCCGCTTCGGAATCGCAGCAGCTCGCGGTCGTTTTCGACGCCAGAGGGCTCAGTCCCGGGACCCTCTCCGGTGAGGTGGTGATTGTCAGCAATGATCTGGACGAGAGCCTGGTCACTCTGGCGGCTACCCTCGAGGTCCTCCAGTCGACGGAACCTGCCGCGCCGGATTTCTCGGCCAATGTGAACAGCGGCGTGGCGCCGCTCGAAGTGCAGTTCATTGACCAGTCCACGGGCGATGTCGTGGGCTGGTTCTGGGACTTCGGCGATGGATGCACCAGCACGGAGCGGAATCCTGTGCACCGGTACATTAGTGACGGAAGGTTCACCGTGAGCTTGACTGTGACCGACAGCAACTCCGTTGAGTTCCTTGAGGTCAAGGCCGACTACATAGTGGTGGACAGGGCTGGTGACGCCAACCAGGATGGTGTGATAAACGCGCTGGATATGACGAGCACCGAGCGGATCATAGTCGGCGTTGACAGCCCCACGCCCGGGGCTGATGCCAATGGCGACGGCAGCGTGAATGCTCTGGATATAACGAGAATCGAACTGATGATAGCCGAGGGGTAATGTCTAGCAAAGGAGCGGTATGCGCAAATGCCATCATCTCGCAGCAGTCGGTTTGGCCCTTTTTGTGCTGGCGCTGGTGGTCTGGCCATCGGTGGCTCAGGCTCAAGGGGCGACGGTAAGCATCGACGCACCTGCGGAGGTGGGGGAGGGAGTCGATTTCACGGTGAAGGTCAGTATCGGTGCTGTGGAGAACTTCGATTCATGCAACTTCGATGTGAGCTACGACCCGAGCGTCATTCGGGTGACTGACGTCACCAACGGGCTGGTCGCAGGGACAATCATACCGGTGGACATGTGGGCTCTGGTGCCCCAGGGGACGCAGGGGACGATACGTGTCATCGAGAACGTGCCCGGCCTTTCGGGGGTGAGCGGCACGGGGTATCTGGCGGAGATCCACTTCCACGTGGTGGGGTCGGCTGGAAGTATCAGTGCAATCGTGCTGTCAAACGGGGTCTTGAGCGACAACGCCGCCAACGAGATACCGGCGACGTGGCTCGACGATTCGGTGAACGTGACCACGGCTTTGGACGCCGATTTCGCGGCGAATCGCGCGGAGGGCATTGCCGGCGTCACGCAGTTCACGTTCAGCGACGCCACGACTGGCGGCACGCCCGGGTATACCTACGAATGGGATTTCGACAGCAACGGCTCGGTGGATAGCAACTCGCCAAGCCCGACCTACGTATACCCAAGCACTGGCGACTTCACCGTATCCCTCACGGTGACCGACAGTCTGCCCGGTGGGGGGACCGTCGACGTTGAGACCAAGGTCGATTACATCACGGTCTACGCGTCCCTCGACGTTGATTTTGCGGCTGACGCTCTTGAGGGTGTCGCCGGGGTTACGGCATTCACCTTCACCGACGGGACTACCGGTGGCAAGACGCCCTACACGTACGCCTGGGACTTCGACGACAACGGGACGGTGGACAGCACTGCTGCCGCTCCTTCGTATACATACGCCAGTGCGGACACGTATTCCGTCTCCCTGACGGTGACCGAGACCCTGTCGACTCAAGCCGAGGAGACGAAGGTGGGCTACGTCAGTGTCTATGACGCTGGAGACGCAAACAAGGATGGCGACGTTAACAGCCTTGATATCACGAAGGTGGAACGCATCATCATGACCCTCGACGCGGTCACTCCGGGGGCTGACGCCAATAGCGATGGCAGCGTGAACGCCCTCGATATCACGGCGGTCGAGCTCATGATCATGGGCTCATAGTAGGTAGCTGGGGAAGGGGGAGCATGACGGGCTGGAGAAACCTGCTGAGAGCTACAATCGTGCTGACTGGCTCGATTGCTGCCTTTCTCATCTTTATGCTGTTCGCATCCGCGTCCGTTCAGGCCCAGGATGTGATGATACGCATCATGGCGCCCGACGAGGTGAGCCAGGGTGCCGCCTTCGTGATCAGGGTGGAGATCAGTGACGTCCAGGGCCTGGACGCCTGCAACTACGATGTAACGTACGACCCGGACGTTGTCCAGGCCGTCGATGTAACCGATGGCGTCGTGAACGGAGCGACGATGCCGGTTGACATGTGGGGTTTTGTGCCCCCTGGGGCGCAGGGCAGGATACGCGTCATCGAGAACGTCCCGGGTATCTCGGGCATAAGCGGCAGCGGCTATCTTGCTGAGATAGAGTTCGTCGCCGTGGGCTCACCGGGAGACACCTGCGATGCTCTGCTGTCAGACGGGATGCTCAGCGACAATGGGGCAAACGCGATACCGGCGACATGGATTGGCGATTCGGTGCACATCACAGGAGTACCGGGCCCAACCCCAACCCCAACCCCAACGCCGACACCCACCCCCACGCCGACTCCTGCGCCCCCTCCGAGTCCGACCCCGTCCCCCACGCCGCCGGTGCTGCCTACGCCTACGCCGACACCCACGCCAACCCCGTCGCCAAGTCCGACGCCGACCCCAACCCAGCCGCCTGGGCCGCAACCAACACCCACCCCCACTCCCACGCCCACCCCCACTTCAACCCCTACCGTGATTCCTTCACCGACCCCGACGCCCAGCGCCACGCCTACCCCGACATCCACCTTGACTCCTCAGCCCAGTCCTACCCCCACGCCTGCGTCCACGCCCACTCCGGAAGCCACTGCAACACCAGGAGCGACCCCCACGCCTGTGGTCACGCCGACCGCCACGCCCGTTTCCGGTCCTGGCGGCGACCCGGATGCTTTCGTGGTGCCGGTTTGTGGAGGCATCGTGACCACGGAAGACGGCAGTCTGACTCTCTACTTCGCCCCGGGGGCCTTCGCCGGTGAGGCGGTGGTCACGATAACACCTATATCGTGCGAAGCCGCCCCCGCGTCGTTCCTCATGGGCGCCACCTGCTTCCGTGTCAGCGCGACGGTTGACGGAGAACCCGCCACGGAACTGGGGGCCGAAATGACCATTTGCATGCTCTATTCTGCGGGAGACCTCGCCGCTGCGAATGGTGATCCCACTCTGTTAAGGATCGCGTGCTGCGATTGGAGCGACGGTGAGTGGCATCCGCTGCCGACAATGGTGGACACGGCGGAGGGAAGCGTTTGCGCATCGACAAATCACCTGAGCGACTGGGCTATATCTGTCCGACTAGCCACACACGGGCTGGCCTGGTGGGGGTATGTCATTGCGGCTGTCGGCATCGTCGCCATCATAGCGGTGGTAGTAGTGCTCGCAGGCTCTCGATTCAAGGGGCGGAAGAGGGAAGTGGAGCCTGTGGACGTGCCTGAGCCCGAGGAGATGTAGCCCCGTTCCACTCGACTGCGGCGAGTCAAGGATGAAACCGGGCTAGGTGTCTTCCAGGATTGCGGCGATGTTCACCTTGCCGAAGCGCTCCCACTCGCTGTAGACACAGCCACAATACTTCTGCCGGTACAGGTCGTATTCCCTCGACAGCTGATGGCTCTCCCTGAACCCGGGCCTGAAGTCCTCGTAGTGGAAGGCCACTCCCTGCTCGGTGGCTACCTTCTCCCCGACCTCTTTGAGCAGGTCGTGATCCTGGTATGGGCTGATGAGCAGGGTGGTGGTGAAGGAGGAGAACCCGTGTTCGCTGGCGACCGCGGCGGTGCGGGCAAGGCGCATACGGAAACAGTCTCCACACCGTTGCCCCTCGTGACCCACCACGGCGCGGAAGTAGTCAATCATGTCATAACCCTCGGCCACTATCAGGGGCAGGTCCATGGCTATGGCCAGGGTCTTCATCGCCTCGAGACGGCTGCGGTGCTCGGTGAAGGGATGGATGTTGGGGTTGTACCAGTACGCCGTGACGTCGAACCCCTCATCCCTGAGCCTTCTGACCGTGTACGTCGCACACGGGCCGCAACACGCGTGCAATAGCATCCTCTCCATCGTCCCTCGCCCTGTTGCAGAGCTCCTCTAGTAGATAACCTGCTCCTCGATCAACTGGGCAATCTCCCCATCGCTGAGATTCAGCAGTTCCCGGAAGACGTACTCGTTGTGCTCGCCGAGGCCCGGGCAGCCCAGGTAGTTGCCAGGCGGAACGTCGCTCAGTCTCCACGGCAAGCCAGCGTGGCGCAGCGGGCCTATGCCCGGATGGTCAATATCCTTGAAGAAGCCCCTCTCTGTCAAGTGGGGGTCCTGCAACGCTTCTTCCACTTTCAGCGAAGGCGCGGCCATGATACCCGCCTTCTGAAGTATCTCCGTTGCCTCGTAGTGTGAGTGGTTCCTGGTCCACTCCTGGATCAGGCTGTCCAGTTCCTGCTGGTTCCTTTGCCTGCTCAGGGTGTTGGCGTACTTGTCGTCCTTCGTCCATTCCGGGTTGCCGATGGCCTCGCAGAAGGCCCCCCATTCCTCGTCGGTGGATATGGCTATGGTGACCCATTGGTCGTCGCCGCTGCATTTGTAGCACCCGTGGGGAGCCATAGCGGGGTGACGGTTTCCCTGCGGAGCCTTGACCCTGCCGTTCATGGTGAAGTCCAGTATTGCCTCAGGGAGACAGGCGGCCACCACCTCCGTCATCGACAGGTCGATGTGTTGCCCTTCGCCGGTCTCGGAGCGGTGGTGGAGTGCGGCAAGAATGGCGAAGGCCCCGTGCTGAGCCGCGAGCATGTCGGCATAGCCTCTCGTCGCCATGGGTGACGGCTCACCGCCCAGGAACCCATTCAGAGCGACCAGTCCACCGAAGGCCTCGACAATGCCGGCAAAGGCCGGTATCTCCTTGTATGGGCCGGTTCTTCCGAAACCAGACCCCGAGTAGAGAATGATGTCGGGCTTGAGCTGCTTCAAGTCGGAGTATCCCAACCCCCACCGGTTCAGGACCGGACCGCCGAAGTTCTCGGTGACGACGTCGCACACCTTCACGATTTCCTTCACCAGCTCTCTTGCCTTCGGCTGCGTCATGTTGAGAGTGCAGGCTTTCTTGCCATAGTTGAGTGCGGCGAATTCCGCACTGAGATTGATGCCCGTCTCCGAGGGCTTGAAGTTGCTGCGCGTCAAGTCAGGACGCAGATTGCTCTCAACCTTGATGACGTCCGCCCCCAGCACGCCCAACCACTCTGTCACGTGGGGGCCGGCCCACACAATCGTGAAGTCCAGCACCCGTATGCCATCCAAAGGTAGTCTGTCCACGCTCTCATGATGTCCTGGAAGTCCGGTAGTCATCTATACGATCCCTTCCGCGCGCAGCCGCTTAACGTCTTGCCCGGTGTAGCCCAGCATGTCGCAGTAGACTTCCCCGTTGTGCTCGCCGAGCAGGGGAGCCGGGCGCGCAATGCGCCACGGGGTGGCCGACAGCTTGTAGGGGGCGCCGGGGTACGTGACCGTGCCTGCTTCCTTGTGGTTCACTTCCTCGAAGAAGTCCCGGCTCGCCAGCAACTCGGAACCGACCACGTCCTCAACCGTGTTGACCGCTTTGCAGGGCACGCGCTGGGAATCAGCCATCTCCACGATTTCCTTCACAGTGCGCTCCATGGTCCATTCCTCGATCATGACCTTGGCCGCGTCCCAGTTCTCCCGCCGTGTGATACGATCGGAGAAGAGGTCGGTCGTCGCCCACTCGGGGTAGCCCATCACATCGAGCCAGCCCTCCCACATCCTGTCCTGAAAGCAAATCAGATACACACGGCCGTCCCGGCACTGGTAGATGTCGGAGACGGTGAGGCCGGTCCTCCCATCCTTCGGCCTTACCCACGTCAATCCCTCCATGGTGCAAACGGCGTACTCGCGCCGCATGATGGAGGCCAACGCCTCTTGCTGCGAGACGTCCACGTGATGGCCGGTGCCCGTCGCCTTGGCTGCGAGAACGGCTGACATGGTGGCCACGCCTGCACTGAGGCCGGCCGCGAGGTCGGCCTGGTGCTCCGGTTCTTTCAGCGGCGCTTTGGTCTCGGCATCGTCGACTCCGTCGGAAGGGTTGATGAAAGCCATACCGCTCGCATGGAAGACATTCATGTCGCACGCTCTGTAGTCCCGATAGGGGCCGGTCTGGCCGTAGGGAGTGATCGACGTCATCACCAGTCCTGGATTGACGTCCTTCAGAGTATCGTAGCCAAGCCCCAGATCGTGCACCATCTGGGGTGGATGGTTCTCCACGAGCACGTCGGCCCATTTGACCAGCTTCCTGAAGATACCCGCCCCCGTGGCGGTTGCCACATCCAAGGTCACGCTGCGCTTGTTGGTGTTGAAGTAGAGGAAAACGCCGCTCTTCTCCGGATGTGGTATATCGTTCGGAAAGGGCCCGTATGACCGGGCGCGGTCACCGCAGCCGGGCTTCTCGACCTTGATGACATCGGCTCCCAGGTCGGCGAGGAGTTTGCCGCAATAGGGGCCGGAGACGAACTCAGCCCACTCGACGACTTTGAGACTGGCAAGCGCTCCTGAATCCATTACCGTTTCTCTCACTCCTTTCCAAATCAGTCGACTGTACGCAACCCTCTCTCAGAGCGTCAATGAAACATGGTATCTGAGAGCCCGCAATCGCCTCTTGGAGCCGCGTGAGTGGAAGGGAACCCGGTCCGGAACGCGCTTAGAGTGAGAGAACGCGTGCCTACCAGATGACCTGCTCCTCGATGAGTTGGGCTATCTCCTCCTCAGGCATCTTCAAGACTTCCCTGAATACGTAGTCATTGTCCTGGCCGAGCACAGGGGCGTGGCTGTAGTTGCCTGGGGGAGAGTCGCTGAGCTTGCAGGGAAGACCGGCCAGGCGCACTGCGCCAAGCTGGGGATGGTCTATCTCGACGAAGAACCCGCGTTCCTCGAGGTGTCGGTCGGCCAGCATCTCCTCCACCTTCAGAGATGGGCCTGCCATCACTCCCGCTTGCTGGAGAGTCCTCGCTGCCTCGTAGTGGTGGTGGCCTTCTGTCCACTCCTGCACCAGGCTGTCGAGTTCATCTCGATTCCTCAGCCTTTGCAGTGCGTCACTGAACTTCTCATCAGCAGTCCATGGAGGGTTGCCGATGGCGTTGCAGAAGGATCTCCAATCGTCGTCAGACGAAACGGCGATGGCCACCCATTCGTCTTCGCCGGCGCACCTGTAGCAGCCGTGGGGCGCCATAGCCTTGTGCAGGTTGCCTTCGGGTCCGTTGACCCTGTTGTTCATCGTGTAGTCCAGGATAGCTTCAGGAATGAAGCCAGCCATAACCTCGGTCATCGAGAGGTCTATGTACTGGCCTTCGCCGGTCTTCGCACGATGATACAGGGCCGCGAGTATCGCGAAAGCCCCGTGTTGCGCCGCCGCCAGGTCGCTGTACCCGCGGGTCGCCAGGGGCAGCGGGCCGCCGCCGGGGTACGAGTTGAGCGAGCAGAGGCCGCTGAAGGCCTCGATAATGCCGGCAAAGGCCGGGGACTCCTTGTACGGCCCGGTTCGGCCAAACCCCGACCCCGCATACATGATGATGTCCGGCTTGATCTCCTTCAGGTCGGCGTAGCCAAGCCCCCAGCGGTCCATGACAGGACCACCGAAGTTCTCGGCGACGACATCGCTGAGCCGCGCAATGTCTCTGGCGATGTCCCTGGCCCTGGGCAACGACATGTTGAGAGTACAGTCTCTCTTCCCATAGTTCAGCCCGGCGAAAACGGCGCTCAGCGGAGCTTCCGCCACCGGGCCGCTGAAGACATGACGTGTGAGGTCGGGGCGCGTATTGGTCTCCACCTTTATCACTTCCGCGCCCATGACCGCCAGCCATTGCGTAACGTGAGGGCCGGCCCATACGGCGGTGAAATCCAGTACTCTTATGCCTTCGAGAGGAAGCTTCTGCACGCTTGTCATACCTCCATCATGCTCTCAGCGGCCCTATACGACACCTTCAGCCCTCATATGGACAAGGTCATCCCTTGAATAGCCGAGACGGTCGCAATACACTTCCACATTGTGCTGGCCCAGTCGTGGGGCTGGTCGGCTGACGCTCCAGGGTGTTTCTGACAGCTTGTACGGTGCACCTGGAAGAATGACTTGCCCCGCCACCTCATGGTCCAACTCAGCGAAGTAGTCTCGACTGTCGAGCAGGTCCGATTCCACTAGCTCTCTCGCCGTGTTCACTTGTCGGCAGGGGACCCGGACTGCTTCGGCCAGGCTAACAACCTCATCGGCGGTGTGCTCGGCCAGCCATTCCTCAATCATGACCTTGGCCGCATCCCAGTTCTCTCGCCGCAGTGCCTGATCGAGGAAGATCTCACTTGTAGCCCACTCCGGGTTGCCCATGACCTCAACCCAGCAAGGCCAGTGTCTATCCCCGGAGCAACTGAGATGGACCGCGCCCACGCCACACTGGTATACGTCCGATGTCTGGCCGAGCAGACTGCCCTTCTGCCTGGTCCAGGTGACTCCCTCAATCGTATACACGCCGAGTTCGCGCCGCATGATGGAAGCCAGGGCCTCCTGCTCCGATACGTCCACATGCTGGCCTTGCCCCGTGACTTCGCGACCCATGACGGCGCACATCGTGGCCACGGCTGCGCTCAGGCCAGCCATTAAGTCACCTTGATGCTCGGGGGCTTTCAAGGGTGCGTCTCGCTCAGTGTCCTCCACTCCTTCCGAGGGGTTTATGAAGGCCATTCCGCTTGTGTGGAAGCTTACGAGGTTGCAGGACCTGTAGTCCCGGAAGGGCCCCGTCTGGCCGAAAGGAGTGATTGAGGTGACAATCAGTCGTGGATTGACCGCTGCAAGGCTCTCGTAGTCGAACCCCAGCTCCGCGACCTCGCCAGGCGGATGGTTCTCGATAAGTATGTCAGCCTGCTCCAGCAGACGTCTGAACACCTTCGCTCCTGAAGCCGAGGCAGTGTCCAGCGTCACACCAAGCTTGTTTGTGTTTAGGTAGAGGAACAGGCCGCTACTTTCGTGGTGAGGCAAGTCGCGTGGAAAAGGCCCGTACGCCCTCGCGCTATCGCCGCAACCCGGTTTCTCGATCTTGATGACATTGGCCCCGAGGTCGGCCAGTAGCTTGCCGCAATATGGGCCTGACACGAACTCAGCCCACTCAATCACGTTCAAACCGTGAAGCGCTTTTTCGCTCATGCTGAAGTACTCAACTCCTTCCCCGTTGAGGCCATTCTCAGGGGTGCTGCAAACGATGCCGATAAGAGCGGACAGCGTCGCCATGCGACGCACCGAGGCTCGAATGTTCTCGGAATAACCCTAGAAGATAACCTGCTCCTCCTCCAGGTGTGCGACCTCATCCTCTGACATGTTCAACAGTGTTCTGAAAACATATTCGTTATGCTCGCCAAGCTCCGGGGCGTGTGCGTAGTTCCCCGGAGGGACGTTGCTCAGCTTCCAGGGCAGAGCCGTCAGTCGCCAGATCCCCAGACCTGGCTGCTCCACGTCGAAGTGGAATCCTCGCTCCAGCAGATGCTGGTCTTCCGCCAGTTCCTCCGTCTTAAGGGATGGACCTGCCATGACGCCTGCCGCTTGCAGCGTCTCCGTCACCTCGCCGGGACTCCGTTGCCTGGTCCACTCCTGTATCAGACTGTCGAGTTCGTCCTGGTTCTTCCAGCGGCTGAACCCGCTCTGGAACTTGTCATCGTTGGCCCACGCAGGACTGCCGATTGCCTCGCACAAGGCCCGCCACTCCTCGTCGTTTGAAACGGCAATGGCCACCCACTGGTCTTCCCCGGCGCACCGGTAGCAGCCATGCGGGGACATTGCCCTATCCGTGTTCCCCTGTCGACCCTGAATGCGGCCATTCATGACGAAGTCCATTAGCCCGTCAAAGACGAGGGAAGAGACCACTTCAGTCATCGACAGATCGATGTACTGTCCCTCCCCCGTTTTGGAGCGGTGGTACAGGGCCGCCAGGATGGCGAAGGTCCCGTGCTGCGCCGAAGTGATGTCTGCATATCCGAGGCTGGCCATGGGAAGTGGTTCGCCACCCACATAGCCGTTGAGCGAGCAAAGCCCGGCGAGCCCCTCCGTGATGCCTGCATACGCCGGATAGTCCTTGTATGGCCCTGTCCTTCCAAAGCCAGATGACGAGTACATGATTATCTTCGGATTGACTTCCTTCAGTACAGCGTATCCCAGACCCCAGCGGTCCATCACTGGCCCGCCGAAGTTCTCAATGACAACGTCGCTGATCTTCACCAGTTCCTTAACGATCTCTTTGGCCTTCGGTTTGGTCATGTTCAGCGTGCAGTCCTTCTTGCCGAAATTGAACTCGGCGAACTCTGAGCCTACGCTATGTCCTGTCTCCTCCAAGTTCCAGTAGAGTCGTATTTCGTCTGGGTGCAGTCTGCTCTCGATCTTGATCACGTCCGCGCCCATCACTGCTAGCCACTGACCCACGTGTGGGCCAGCCCAGACGGCGGTGAAATCAATGACCCTGATGCCTTCCAGTGGGAGTCTATGCACGGTTGCTGTACCTCCGGTTCTCCTGCCTTCGAGTTGCTAGATCACACCCTGAGCTCTGAGCAAAGCAAGGTCTTGCTGCGTGAAGCCAAGCCGTCCGCAGTAGACTTCTTCGTTGTGGTCACCCAGGAGCGGTGCCGCACGGTTAACGGCCCATGGAGTGGCCGACAGCTTGTACGGTGCCCCGGGGTACCTCAGTTCGCCCGCTACCTGATGGTGGACGTCTGTAAAGTACTCCCTTGCCGCCAGCAACTCAGAGTCGAGCGCTTCCCTAACCGTATTGACGCGTCTACAGGGTATGCGCACCGCCTCGGCTACGTTAACAACCTCATCGACGCTACGCTCCAGCGTCCATTCCTCGACCAGGGCTTTGCCGGCGTCCCAGTTTTCCCTGCGCAGATGGCTGTCCTGGAACAG
>JAXHUA010000164.1:0-3993 GCA_034189695.1 Chloroflexota bacterium
GCTCGCGCCGATGAACGCCTTGGGCCTTGTCGCCATCGGTGATCCGCTTGTCGCCCGGATCCCAGCGCGTGAGTCGGACCCGGCTGCCCGGTGCAATCCGGTAGCGGTCGCTGATGTCGGACATGACGGTGCTCGCCCGGTACGGCTTTGACTTGCAGAGCTTCGGTTTCGACACAATGGTCGCCGCCCACCTCCTGGGGGAGAAGTCTCTCGGCCTGAAGCCACTCGCCTTCAGCAAGCTGGGCGTGGAGATGACACCGATAACCGACCTCATAGGCAAGGGGGCCAAGCAGGTGACGATGGCGCATGTGGACATCGACCGTGCCGCCGCCTACGCGTGTGCCGACGCTGACATGACGTTGAGGCTGGCGCGACTGTTCGAGGGGCAGTTGAAGGAACAGGGTCTGTGGAGCCTGTTCACCGACGTGGAGATGCCATTGGTGCCGGTGCTGCTGCGAATGGAGATGGCCGGCGTTGCGCTGGACCGCGAGTCCCTGTGGGACATGTCGGTTGCCCTGGGACAGAGGATGCTGGAGCTCGAAGCCGGCATCTACAATGCGGTGGGCCACCAGTTCAATATCAATTCCACGCAGCAGCTCGGCGGAGTGTTGTTCGATGAGCTGCGCCTCCCGGGAGGCCGTAGGACCAAGAGCGGCTACTCGACCGACGCGTCGGTTCTCGAAGGTCTGAGAGAGTCCCACCCCGTCATCGAGCTGATACTTGAGTACCGCCAGCTAACCAAGCTGAAGTCGACCTACATCGATTCCCTCCCGGCCCTGGTCAACCCCGAAACGGGGAGGGTGCACACGTGCTTCAACCAGACAGGGACCGCGACCGGTCGCCTGTCCTCGAGCGACCCCAACCTTCAGAACATACCGGTGAGAGGCGAGCTGGGCAGGCAGGTGCGAAAGGCCTTCGTTGCCGCCGGCGGTTGCCTGCTGCTGTCGGCCGACTACTCGCAGATAGACCTGCGCGTGATGGCGCATCTTTCACAGGACCCCAATCTGCTCGCCGCCTTCCGGCACGACGAGGATATCCACCGCGCCACGGCGTCTGAGGTGTTCGGCGTGCCGCCGTCGGAGGTCACCCCTGACATGAGGCGGGTGGCGAAGACGGTGAACTTCGGCGTCATCTACGGCATGAGCGGCTACGGGCTGGAGCAGGCAACCGACCTCACCCGTGAGGAGGCGCTGAAGTTCATCGCGGCCTACTTCGAGAAACACCCGGGCGTCAGGGACTATGTCGAGTCCACCAAGAGGAAGGCGAGGGACAGCGGATACGTTGAGACTGTCCTCGGCCGGCGGCGGTATGTCCCTGAGGTCAACTCGTCGAACGGGCAGGTGAGGGCGGCGGCCGAGCGGATGGCGGTCAACATGCCCGTCCAGGGCACTGCGGCCGACATCACCAAGCTGGCGATGATCAAGGTCCAGCGCGAGATGGACGTGAGGGGGCTGAGGGCGAAGATGATACTCCAGGTCCACGATGAGCTTGTCTTCGAGGTTCCTGATGGTGAGGTGGAGGAGCTGAAGGCGCTGGTCGGGGAAGTGATGCCGCACGCGATGGAGTTGAGCGTGCCGCTCAGGGTGGACGTGAGCGTGAGCAAGAACTGGGGCGACATGAAGTAGGCTTGCCGGCTCATACTGTCATTGCGAGCGGAGCCGCAGGCGGAGCGAAGCAATGCCGGTAGGGAAGGACGATGGCGTTCGTCACCCCGAGATTGCTTCGGCGCTGTGCGCCTCGCAATGACAGTAGGGGTGCGCCTCGCAATGACAGGGCAAGGCTGGGGAAGGAGGAGGCACTGCTTCTCCCACGAACGCCCCTTCTCATGTGCGGCAGCAAGTGCGAAAAGGACCTCTCCCTTGAGGGAGAGGGTAGGCCTGCCCTGAGCTTGCCGAAGGGGTGAGGGTGACCGTGAGGGCGGCATAGCCGGAGCGAGAGGATGCCAGAGCTTCCCGAGGTAGAGACCATACGTCGTGACCTCACCCGCGCGATCGTGGGGCGCAGGTTCGCCGCTGTCGACCTGAAATGGCCCAGGATGGTGCTCTACCCGTCGCCAGAGGCCTTCTCTCGCCGGCTCAAGGGCCAGGGTATTCGCGACGTCGGCCGGCGCGGGAAGTACCTCCTGGTACATCTCGATGGCGGCGACACCCTGGTGCTGCACTTCAGGATGAGCGGCTCGCTCCTGCTGGCGGACGCCGGGCCCGATGACCCCTACTGTCGCGCCGTGTTCACCCTCGACGACGGCTCGCGACTCTGTTTTCGCGACCCGCGCAAGCTGGGGAAGATGTGGCTGGTGGAGGACGAGGCCACCGTCGTCGGCAGTCTCGGGCCGGAGGTGCTCGATTCGGGGTTCACCGTCGACGGCCTGACGCGGGCGCTCGCCGGTCACGCGGTGCCCATCAAGGCTCTCCTGTGCGACCAGACCGTACTGGCCGGCGTCGGCAACATGTATGCCGACGAGGCCCTGTTTGCCGCCGGCATCCATCCTTTGCGCCGGGCGGACAGCCTTGGCCCCGGGGAGGCGGCTCGACTTCACCGCGCCCTGGTCAAGGTGCTGAGCGAGGCCATCGAAAGCCATGGGGCGAGCATGACCGACTACTGGCGCCCCAGCGGTGAGCCCGGGACGGCGCAGTCCGTGTTCAAGGTGGCCCACCGCCTCGGCGCGGCCTGCCCGGGCTGTGGCGCTCCGATCGAGCGCTTGCGCGTTCGGGGGCGCGGCTCCTACTTCTGCCCCAACTGCCAGTGTGAGTCGGGGTAGTCCCCTGCTGCCGTTGCGCGTCGCCCTGCGGTCGCTGGAGCCGGTGCGGCGAGCTTGATAATGGGCGTGCACATCGGTTAAGGTGGTTGCTGGGGGATGGATGAAGACCTACGTGGCCGTGCATGACCCGGCCAGATGCAAGCAGTGCAACTGGTGCTCCGAGATCGTGGCCTGCCCCGGCGCGAGTGAGTCCATCTGCATCGGCTGTGGTGCCTGCGTGCTCGCCTGCCCCAACGAGGCCCTGTCGCTGGTCGAAGAGCCGAGGGAGCGGGAGGTAACGATCGAGGTGGATGGCAGAAGGGCGCGGGTGCCGGAGCGGATAACCGTCAAGGCGGCCCTGATCGAGCTGGGATACGAGTTCAACGGCGCCGCTGACCAGGCGCTGAGCGCGCCGTGCGGCGTCGGTGCGTGCTGGGCGTGCGCCGTGGAGGTCAACGGCCGGGTGAGGCCGGCCTGTGTGACCCAGGTAAGAGAAGGCATGACAATAAGCACCAGCCTGTCAGCGGCCTATACGCCGAGGCGGCTGGTGCTCGGCTTCATGGGCCACGAGACCGGTGGTGTGGGCACGCCCTGGCAGGTCAGGTGCTCTCCTCAGCCGTACGTCGAGGCCGCCTGCCTGGCTGCCGGGTGCAACTTCAGGTGCCCGCAGTGCTACAACTGGAGCTTCACCTATCAGGGCAAGGGAGTGCCGCTGACCCCTCGCCAGGCCGCCGAGCGGCTGACAACCGAGCGGCGGAGGCACGAGGTTGACCGGATGCTCATCTCCGGCGGTGAGTGCACGTTGAACAGGCCGTGGCTGGTACAGTTCATTGGCGAGCTGAAGAAGCTCAATCCCGGGCCCGAGGCTCGCTTCCATGTTCAGAGCAATGGCTCGCTGCTCACCCATGACTACATTGACGAGCTGGTCGGGGCGGGCATGACCGACACGGGCATCGACCTCAAGGGGCTGGAGACGGACACGTTCATGCGCATCACCGGCCTGAAGGATGACGCACTGGCCGGGCGGTACAGGGACACCGCATGGGAGGCGGTGCGCTACATCGCTGAGCGCTACGGGGACACGGTCTTCCTCGGCGTTGGCATCCCGTATAATGGCGAGTTGATATCGGCGTCGGAAGTCGTCCGCATCGGTGAGGGGCTTGTGAAGATATCACCATCGATTCAGGTCGGCGTGCTCCGGTACCGGGCCGACTTCAGGAGTCGCATCCGGCCCCCCAGCGACGCCGAGATAGAGC
>JAXHUA010000165.1:0-48041 GCA_034189695.1 Chloroflexota bacterium
ACCGTCAACTGGAAACACTATGGGCCATGGCTGAGCATGCCCAAGGAAAGGAGGCTTCGGTAACCTCATTTATGAGGCAACCAACCACCGTTCGGTAACACTTTCTATTGACGCAACACGTCGACGGCGTGCGCGACCTTCCTCTGCGTCGACCGAGTTGCGCCGGGGTTCCGCGTCTTATTGACAGCCTGGAGGAGGGGCACTACGATTTCAGTAACGGGGGCAGGAGAGCAGCATGTACCAGAAGAGCGTTCTTGACAGCGGATTGCGGATAGTGACCAGCACGATGCCGGGGACTCGTTCGGTGGCGGTCATGGTATTCATCGGGGCGGGGTCGGTTTACGAGAGAGCGGAGCACGCCGGTACGTCGCATTTCGTGGAGCACGTGCTCTTCAAAGGGACGGAGCGTCGACGAACGTCCAAGGAAATCTCAGAGGCGATCGAGCGGGTGGGCGGAACACTGAACGGGGCCACCAGCAAGGAGGTTACCACCTACTGGTGCAAGGTGGCGCGACCGCATTTCCCGCTCGCCCTGGACCTTCTGGTCGACATGCTCCTGCATTCCCGGTTCGACCCGAGTGACGTTGAGCGCGAACGTCAGATCATCATCGAGGAACTGAACGAGAGCATGGACTCGCCGCAGCACCGCGTCAACATGCTCATAGATGACATAATCTGGATGGGTCAACCGCTGGGGAGAGATGTCATCGGCACCAGGGACACGGTAGCAGCCATCGGGCGGGACACGCTTCTGGACTACAAACTGCGCCAGTATGTGCCGAACAACGCTGTGGTGACCGTTGCCGGCGACATAGGGCATGATGAAGCCGTGTCATGCGTCGCCGAGGCATTCGCCGGCTGGGCTACGGGCAGTCCCGTGCCCCACTTCCCCACGGACGATGCGCAGGAGGAACCGAGGGTGAGGGTGGAACGACGGGAAGCCGAGCAGGCCCATCTCTGTGTAGCGGTGCGGGGTCTTCCGATACTGCATCCCGACCGGTTCCGCCTGGACATGCTCAACGTTATTCTGGGCGAGGGTATGAGCAGTCGGCTTTTCGTAGAGATCCGTGAGAGGCTGGGACTGAGCTACGACATATACTGCTACGTGCAGCACCTCTCCGACTCGGGGGCGCTGACCGTGTACGCTGGCGTTGATCCCAAGCGGGCCGAAGCTGCGGTGAAGGCCATCTTGGAGCAGGTGCGTCTTCTGAAGGAGGGGGTGACCGAGGCGGAGCTTACGCGGGCCAAGGAATACGCCAAGGGCAGACTGTTGCTGCGAATGGAGGACACCAGGAACGTCGCCGGTTGGCTCGGGGGTCAGGAGTCGCTCACCGGGCGCATCTACACCCCCGACGATGTGGTGTCAATAGTGGATGCGATGACGACGGAGGGCCTCAAGAGGGTGGCGAACCAGGTGCTCCTGCCGCAGACGCTCAATCTGGCCATTGTGGGCCCGGTGGACCACGAGGAGCGGTTTCGGGATATGCTCACGCTCTAGGGCGGAGGGATTACCACCTCGACGTCGGCCTCGTTCTTGGTTATGCGGAAACTGGTCTCTTCATCATGTCTGGCGAAGAAGAGGTCGACGGTGCCGCCGCCGACGCGGAGACCGCTTACCGAAGCCTCGCGGAGCCAGGGAGGTAGCTTCGGGGTGACGTAGATCCTCCTGGAGTGGGCGTCGACCTGAAGGCCAAGCAGGGACTGGAGCAGCAGGACGGTGCTGCCCGCGGCCCAGGCCTGAGGCGAGGGGCTCACCGGGTAGGAAGCGGGCGTGGAGAAGCCCTCACGGTCGCGGGTGAACCCGCAGTAGAGCTGGGGCAGACGCCCGTAGGGGAAGAAGCGGCTGGCGTCGAAGAGCTGGGTCGCGATGTGCTCCACTTCCCAGGCATATCCATATCGCTTCATGCCGGCGACGATGATGGAGTTGTCATGGGGCCAGATGCTCCCGTTCTGGTAGCTCATGGGGTTGAACTTCGTCTCACGGTTGCTCACCGTTCTGATGCCCCAACCGCTGGCCATCTCGGCGGAGGTCAGCCTGAGCACCAGGTATCTCGCCTTCTCTTCGTCCACGATGTCGCAGAAGAGGCAATGACCCGGGTTTGACGTGAGCACCTCCACTGGCTTCCTGTCGGCATCGAGTGCCTGGGCGAAGATACGCTTGTCCTCCAGCCAGAACTCCCGGTTGAACCTCTCCTTGAGCGCCGCCGCCTTCTTCTCCAATCTGGCCGGCAGGGCGGTTTCACCCTTGCGGCGCAGCAGGACGGCCATCTCCTTCATCGCCCTGTAGGCATAGCCCTGCACCTCGACGGGGGACACCGGTGGCTCAACGGCTCGGCCATCGGCGTGGCTGAGCGCTCCCCGGCTGTCCTTCCAACCCTGGTCACGCATGCCTCCTGCGGACCGGCAAAGGTAGCTCAGGTAGCCGTCGCCGCAGATGTCGCCGTGGTGCTCCATCCAGGCCAGGGCCTTCTTGGCCGTCGGCAGCAGCTCATGGTACAGGCTGTCGTCGTCGAGCCATCTCATGGTTTCGGCGAATGCAATGAGGAAGAGCGGGGTGGCGTCCAGACTGCCGTAGTAGCAGTCGTAGGGGACCTCACCCGCCCTGGTCATCTCACCTGTGCGGAAGACATGGAGGATCTTGCCGGGCTCCTCATCTCTCCACGGGTCAGCCTTGGTGCCCTGGTACTTCGCCAGGAACCGCAAAGTGGCGACCGCTATCTGCGGGTTGAGCATTAGTGTCTGTAGAGAGGTGATCAACGCATCGCGGGCGAAGACGACGGCGAACCACGGGATGCCTGCAGCTGGCACGCTGCCCTCCGGCGTGTCATTTCCGAGGAGGCGGAGGTCTCGAGAGCTCCTGTTGAGGAGTTGATTGAACAGCTCATTGTCGGTGCACAGCCAGGTGCAGTTGTCGTGCCAGTCATCGTACGATTGGCGCAGGCACTCCAGGCTCTCGCCATAGGGTTCCGGCTCGGCGACCTCGCCGTCCTCGGAGACGAGGACGTGGTAGGCGATGTCCTTGGATGCGCCGGGGGGCAGGCTGACTTCCCATGTCACCCTGGCACAGGCCGGGCGGAACAGGGTCATGATTGCCGGCTCCACGGCGCCCGGGAGCCTGGTGCTGGGGCGAGTCAGAAGCGGCTCGGCGACGCACACGTCCGTTTCCACGTTCGACGGGTCCACTTCGAAGACGACCTCGGTGCGGCGCTCCACTTCGTCGAGGCCGACGTAGCTGAGGGTGAGGCGGGAGTCGGCGAACTGTGGCTGGCGGATATCGCCCCGTTTCTCCCTCCGCCAGCCGCGCACCTCGAGGATGTCGAGGAAGTCGCTGCCGAAGATGATGGCCAGGCTGAACGATGCCGGGAAGGGGTTGTAGTTGTAGAAGCTGATGCACTCGTGCAGGCCGTGTTTGAGGTAGCGGCTGCGCCTGATGCTAACGCTGCGAGCCAGCGCGACGGCGCCGTCGTGAAGCTCGATGGTGGGGTTGGCAATCTGGATGTCGCAGATGTAGTTCTCCTCGCTCGAGGAGGTGAGCAGTCGTGGTTCCAGCCCGCCGACGGTGGTCTCCAGGATGGAAAGGTGCCGTGTGTCCCGCCAGTACAGCCCCAGCCTGCGCCTGCTGCGGGCCATGTCGCCCAACTCGTCCGACACCATGACCAGGTCGTTCTCCTTGAGGACGTGGCGCCTCATGTGTCACCTCCCGCATCTCGCCTTATGCATAACGGTAGCCGCAGCCAGTGGGCTGCGGCTATCGTTATCATTCAGAGTTCGGGATTCAGTTATTCGCTAGTACTCGGGCATTGGCGGCATAGGGGTCTTTTCCTTCTCGGGTATGTCGGTGATCAGTGACTCCGTTGTGATAACCATCGCCGCCACGCTGGCTGCGTTCTCCAGTCCGGCGATCGTCACCTTGGCCGGGTCGATTATGCCGCGCTTCTTCATGTCGGCGTAGTCGTCCTTGAGGGCATCGTAACCGATGCCGCCCTTGCTCTTTCTCACCTTCTCAACGACTACGGAGCCTTCCTTGCCGGCGTTGATGGCGATCCACTTCAGCGGTTCAACCAGGGCGTGTCGGACGATGTTGACCCCGGTGGCCTCATCTCCTGTGGCTTTCACCTTATTGAGCGCTGGCAGCGCATTGATGAAGGCGACGCCGCCCCCGGGAACGATTCCCTCCTCGACCGCGGCCCTTGTGGCTGAGAGGGCGTCCTCCACCCGGTGCTTCTTCTCCTTGAGCTCGACCTCGGTGGCAGCCCCCACCTTGAGCACGGCGACGCCGCCGGCAAGCTTGGCCAGGCGTTCCTGGAGCTTCTCCCGGTCGAACTCGGATGTGGTGTCGTCTATCTGGGCCTTGATCTGCTTTATCCTGGCCTGGATGGCTTCGTCGGAGCCCTTGCCCTCGACGATGGTGGTGTCGTCCTTGGTCGCCACCACCTTCCTCGCCCGGCCCATGTCCTCAATGGTGGCGGATTCAAGCTTTCGGCCCATCTCCTCGGTGATGACCTTGCCGCCGGTGAGGATGGCCATGTCCTCCAGCATCGCTTTGCGGCGGTCCCCGAAGCCGGGCGCCTTGACCGCCAGGCAGTTGAGGGTGCCTCGCAGCTTGTTGACGACCAGGGTGGCCAGGGCCTCTCCGTCCACGTCCTCGGCGATGATCAGGACGTTCTTGGTGACCTGCAGCACCTTCTCCAGCACGGGGAGGAGGTCAGCGACGGCGGATATCTTCTTGTCGGTGAGGAGGATGTAAGGCTCCTCCATCTCGGCCTCCATCCTCTCTGCGTTGGTGACGAAGTAGGCGGAGGTGTATCCCCTATCGATCTTCATGCCCTCCACATACTCGGTCTCGAACTGAATGCCCTTGCCTTCCTCGACAGTGATTACGCCGTCCTTACCGACCTTGTCCATAACCTCGGCGATGATGCCGCCGATCTCGTCATCGGCCGCCGAGATCGCGGCGACCTGAGACACCTGCTCGCGGGTGGTCACCGGAGTGGATATCCTCTTGAGCTCATCGACAACAGCCGCGGTGGCCTTCTGGATTCCCCTCTTCAGCGCCATAGGGTTGGCTCCCGCAGCGACGTTCTTCATTCCTTCGTGGAGCATCGCCTGGGCCAGGACGGTGGCGGTGGTGGTGCCGTCACCGGCGATATCGTTGGTCTTGGTGGCCACTTCCTTTATCAACTGGGCCCCGATGTTCTCGAAAGGCTCCTCCAGTTCGATCTCCTTGGCGATGGTAACGCCGTCATTGGTGATGGTCGGCGGCCCGAACTTCTTGTCCAGCACCACGTTGCGTCCCTTTGGTCCCAGCGTTATCTTCACCGCATCGGCCAGAGCATCCATGCCTGCTTTGAGATGTGTCCGTGCATTCTCGCTGTACGCAAGCTGTTTCGCCATTTCTCCTCCCTTTAGCTGAACTTAGCCAGTATGTCGCTCTCACGCAGGATGAGCAAGTCCTCATCATCGACCTTGATCTCGGCACCGGCATACTTGGCGTACACCACCTTGTCCCCCTTCTTCACCTCCATAGCTATCCTCTTCCCATTCTCGTCCAGTTTGCCCGGTCCGACGGCGACGATCTCGCCACGCTGAGGCTTCTCCTTGGCGGTGTCGGGCAGTATGATGCCTCCCTTGCTCACCTCTTCCTCGGATATCGGCCTCACAATGACGCGGTCTCCCAACGGATTCAGATTAATTGCCACTTTTGCCCTCCCTGCATATTGTGTTTAGCACTCTCGCGAGCAGACTGCTAAATATCTTAGCTGAGATTGCAGAGGCCTGCAAGCGAGTACAGAGGGATTGGTGAAAATTTGCAGTCATTGATGGTCATTTGCATGACGAGTGCATGCCTCATTCTTCTTTGGACCTTTTGCTTTCCCGCATGAGCTATCTTTGACATGAAACACGGAAACGTGTAGCATGTTTGTGTGAGAGCACGAGGCAAGAAAAGGGGGGTGGAGTGGGATGGCGTCAGCGTTCGCGCCTTGAGGCGGCATCTGGGCCTGAGTCAGCAGGGTATGGCGGATGAGCTTGGGACGCGACAGCAGACCATCAGCGAGTGGGAAAGGGACGTATATCGACCTCGTGGCGCCTCGGCCAGGCTGTTGACGATCATCGCGGAGCGAGCCGGCTTTGAGTACCGGACACAGCAAGATGAGGTGTCGTAGAAGGGTTGACACCGTGAGTGCGTGTGCTGTTGGCACGAAGCTCGGAGGTTGGGGAAACGATGAAGAGCGGTGGCTGACGTTGTCGTCACGTTGGGAACGAGCAACCGTGCTGCGGAGGAGGGGGGCGTGGCTCGAGGGAGAAACAAACGGGTCAGTGATGTGAGGTTCTCGCCGGTGGGCGAACGCCGGGGGGCCAAGCTGTATACGCGACGTGGGGGACAGAGGGCGGTGGAGGAACGGGGGCGGGGCGCATTTGACTCTTGAGGCTGATGGAGGTTAAGATAGTACTTAGGTGACATCTACTCGATGATGGTGCGCAATCCTCGCGGCCAGATGGGCCGTATGATTCCCGAGACGCCGAGACCGCGCTGCAGGCGTTAGCGCGGTGGGGGCGGCTTGGCCCGGTACAATTCCCGACCGCAGTGGTACCACCCCGCGAATCCAAGCTTAAGGGAACGTGTATGAAACTATGGAGAACGCCTTTCGACCAGGCGGACAAGACTGGCAAGCCGAGCAGTGTGCTGATCGACAGGGTGAGGTGCAAGGGGTGCGGCTACTGTGTTGAGTTCTGCCCGCGGGACGTGCTGGAGATGGGTGATGAGCTGAGTCCGAAGGGCTACACGCTTCCCGTGATTGCCGACGAGGCCAGGTGTGTGGGGTGCGGCCTGTGCGAGGCGCTGTGCCCAGAATTCGCCATCCGGGTAGAGGCGAACTAGGACGAGGCTAGCGAGAACAGTGTATGTCTGAAGACAGAGTGCTCTGCGGGACCTTCTTCATGAACGGTGATGAGGCCTGTGCTGAGGGGGCCATAAGCGCGGGGTGTCGGTTCTTCGCCGGCTATCCCATCACTCCCGCCACGGAAGTGGCGGAGACGATGAGCCGTCGAATGCCGCGGGTGGGTGGGGTATACATTCAGATGGAGGACGAACTGGCATCGATGAACGCCGTGCTTGGGGCGTCGTGGGCTGGGGTGAAGGCGATGACGGCCACGTCGGGCCCGGGGTTCAGTCTGATGATGGAGAATCTTGGCCTGGGGGTGATGCTGGAGACGCCGTGCGTGTTGGTGAATATCCAGAGGGCCGGCCCGTCGACGGGCCTGCCGACGTTGACCGCGCAGGGCGACATGATGCAAGCGCGATGGGGCTCGCACGGGAGCTACGAGATCATCGCTCTGGTGCCGAGCTCTCCGCAGGAGATCTTCGATCTGACAGTGGCCGCCTTCAATCTTTCGGAGAAGTACCGCGTGCCGGTTCTGGTGATGTCGGACGAGGCGGTGGGACACATGAGTGAGAAGGTGGTGATACCGCGGATAGCCCCGGAGGAGCTTGTCGCTCGAAGGCAGCCCAATGAGCGGCCGGACGAATACCAGCCGTTCAAGGCGGACGGGGAACTCGTGCCGCCGATGGCTATAGCCGGGCAGGGCTACCGTTTTCATGTGACCGGCCTTACCCACGATGAGAAGGGGTACCCGGTGATGACCGCTGAAGCGCAGGACGGCCTGGTGCGCCGACTGGTGGACAAGATCAGGCTGAACCGGAAGGACATCGTTCGCTATGAGGAGGTCGATGTGGAGGATGCCGAGGTCGTCGTGTGTGCCTACGGGATAACGTCGCGCATAGCCCGGCTGGCGGTGCGGCAGGTGCGAGAGGAGGGCATCCGCGCCGGCCTGTTGCGACTGATAACGGTATGGCCCTTCGCGGAGGACCGCGTCAGGGAGATTGCGGAAAGGGTGAAGGCGCTCGTCGTTCCGGAGATAAACTACGGCCAGATCGTACTCGAGGTTGAGAGGTGCGCGGCGGGCAAGGCGAGAACGTCGCTCGTGCCGCATATGGGAGGCAGCGTACACCGTCCCGAGACCATCGTCAGGGCGATAAAGGAAGCGGTGCAATGACGGAAGCAGTACAGGCGGCAAAGGGCGCGATAGACTCGTTCTTGAGACTGGACCGGATGCCTCACATCTGGTGCCCGGGGTGCGGTATTGGTCCGGCGGTGGGGTGTTTCATCAAGGCCGTCCATCGGACCGAGCTTGACCCCGACGAAGTGATGCTCATATCGGGGATCGGGTGCGCTGGTCGGGCGGCCGGGTACGTAAGGCTGGACTCATTTCACACCACCCACGGGCGGGCCCTCCCGTTCGCCACCGGCCTCAAGCTGGGAAACCCGAAGCTGAACGTGGTGGTCTTCTCTGGCGACGGCGACCTGGTGGCGATAGGGGGCAACCATCTGGTTCACGCGGCTCGCCGGAACATGGACCTGACGGTCATCTGCATCAACAACTTCAACTACGGCATGACCGGTGGGCAGGTGGGGCCCACCACGCCGGTTGATGCCCGCAGCACCACCTCGCCGTATGGCAACTTCGAGGACCCCTTCAACATACCCTATCTGGTCGCGGCCAGCGGGGCGACGTACGTGGCGCGTTGGACGGTGCTGCACGCTCGTCAACTGGAGAGGTCCATAGCGGAGGCGATGCTGAAGCCGGGCTTCAGCTTCATCGAGGTGATAAGCCCGTGCCCGGCCCTGTACGGGCGTCTCAACAAGCAGCCGAACGGCCTGGATACTCTTCATTCGTACCAGGGGAGGAGCGTGGTGCGCGATGGGAGCGACCCGAAGGAGGCGGCCATCACCTTGGATGGGCCCATAGTAGTGGGCAAGTTCGTTGACGTGGAGCGTCCCACCTTCTGGGACCACTGCGAGGAGTTGTTCGACAAGGTCGGCTGGAAGAGGGGCGAGCAAGCGGCAGACGCGGAGTGAACGGCAACGCGTGGATGGAGTGAGAAGCTTGGCGACAAAGGAGATCAGAATAGCGGGGTTTGGCGGGCAGGGGGTGGTTCTGTCGGGGCACATTCTGGGTCAGGCTGCGTCGATATACGAGGAAGGCTTCGCCACACTGACGCAGAGCTACGGGCCGGAGGCGCGCGGTGGCTCGTGTATGTCCGAGGTTATCATCTCCGATGCGCCCATCGGCTACCCGTACGTGCGCAACCCGGGTGTGGTGATAATGCTATCTCAGGAGGCATACGACAAGCACAGCAACAGCCTTTCCGGGGGAGCGCTCATGATCGTCGACCCCGACCTGGTGAAGGTGGACCCGTCGCGGGAGCCGCCCCTGAGCATACCGGCGACGCGCATGGCGCGGGAGATGGGGCGGGTGGTGGTGGCCAATATCATCATGCTGGGCTATCTGGCGGCGGTGAGCGACATCGTATCGGTCGACTCGCTCAAGCAGTCGGTGCTTGCGTCCGTGCCCAAGGGAACGGAGGAATTCAATACCCGTGCCTTTGAGGCGGGGTATGAGTATGGTCGGGAGCATAGCCAGGGAAGCGAGGTGGGGCGTGTCTAGGGGTGTTGCAGTGATTGGGGGCGGCGTGTCTGCGGCCCAGGCGGCGCTGACCCTGGCCGAGATGGGGGTGGAGGTCAAGGTGGTGACGTCGTCGGCGACCCTGGGCTGGGGCGACGGGTGTGGCGGTGCCTCGCTCGTATCACCTGAGGAAAGGCTGGTGGTCTGGCCCCTGTTGCTGCGCGCGGCGACGCATCCGCTGGTGACCCTCTACACCAACGCAGAGGTCACCGCCGTCGCCGGCAAACGGGGCAGATTGACGGTGCGGGCCACCAGGCGGCCGAGGTACGTGCGGGAGAATGCGTGCGTTGGCTGTGGCCGCTGCGAGGCCGCGTGCTCGGTCCAGGTGCCGGTGGTGGTCGACGGTCAAAGGGTACTGCGGAGCGCCATCCGGGCGCCGGTTGTCCACTGCAAAACGGCTCCCTCCGCCTACTTCATAGAGAAGGATGGGGTTGCGCCGTGCCGGGCGTCATGTCCTCTGGGCATAAACGTCCAGGGGTTCGTTTCCCTGCTGTCGAAGGGAAAGGTCGATGAGGCGCTCACCCTGATACACGAGGCAGCGCCGCTGGCTGGCGTGCTGGGGCGCGTCTGCACACACCCATGCGAGGACTCGTGCAAGCGAGTCGAGGTAGACGACCCGGTGTATATACAGGGGCTGCACCGCTACGCTGCGGACAATGCGTCGAGTGATGTCGTGTACGGGCGAAAGGTGCCTGTCGGGACAAAGCGGGAGAAGGTAGCCATTGTTGGGAGCGGCCCGGCGGGGCTGGCCGCTGGTTGGGAGCTGGCGCGCCGTGGCTACCGGCCGACCATCTTCGAGCAGCACGCCGTGGTTGGCGGCATGCTGGCCACCGGAATCCCGAGGTTCCGTTTGCCATGGGAGGTGCGGTACAAGGAAGTCGAGATGATCAGGGCGCTGGGGGTGGACATCAAGACCGGCGTCACGGTGGGACGTGACGTAACCATATCGGATCTGAGAGAGAGGAAGTACCGGGCCTTCTTCCTGGGTATCGGTGCGCATGAGAACTACCGCCTGGGCATCGGCGGTGAGCATCTCGAAGGCGTGGTGGACGCCATGTCGCTGCTCTTTGCGCTCAACCTGAGGGTGGGGGCCTCGGTCGGGTCGAGTGTGGTGGTCATCGGCGGTGGCAACAGCGCTGTCGACGCCGCCAGAATCGCTAACAGGCGAAGCAAGGGCAGGGTGCGTGTGCTCTGCATCTGGAAGGAGATGACCGCGGTCAAGGAGGATGTCGAGGACGCCATCAAGGAGGGCGTCCAGATAGATTACGAGACGGCGCCGGTGGAGATCCTCGGCGACGGCGGCAAGGTCACCGGGGTGCGCTGCCAGCGCACGGTGGGGGGCGACATGTCGCCCGAGAATTTCCGGCTGCCGCGGCCGATACCGGGGACCGATTTCGTGATAGATGCCGACCAGGTGGTAGTGGCGATCGGGCAGCGGCCCAACACGACAGTGCTCAATATGAAATGGCTCGATGTCGATGGCGACAGCGCCATCATCAGGGTGGACCCGCTCACGCTGGAGACGAACACGCCGGGCGTGTTCGCCGGGGGCGACTGCATCACCGGGTCGAACAACGTGGTCTCAGCGGTGGCGGCCGGCCTGCGGGCGGCGGATTCGATAGACAGGTACCTGAGAGGCCGCGATATGAGAAAGGGCCGCAGCCTGGAGAAACCTGCGGCGGTGGATATCGATGTGAGGAACCGGGACGTGCTGTACTACAAGCGGGCCCGGATGCCGGGTATCCCCATCTCCAAGAGGAGGGGCAACTACGAGGAGACCGCCCTGGGGCTGCCGGCGGACGCCGCGGAGCGGGAAGCGAAGCGGTGTCTCAACTGTGCCACCTGCAGTGAGTGCATGGAGTGCGAGCGCGTGTGTGAGCTGGGGGCTGTGTTCCACGGAGACTGGATGCAGCAGGTGGACGTGCCGGCCGAGATCGTCATAGACTGTGCCGAGACCGGGGAAAGGGGCTGGGCTGGAGGAGCGGGTGGCGAGGTGCAGCAGGGCGACCTGCCGCAGACGGCCGCCTCGGGCATCTACAGGCTGCAGATTGCCGATGACCTCGATGTCGGTGGGCGGCTGGCGCGCGCTTCCGCCATTGCCTTCGAGGTTGCGGGCGAGCTCACGGTGAAGGAGGGACCGCAATTGCCCGGGGCCGATTTCAGCGTTGCTCCTGCGGCGTCTTCGCGACGGTCGAGCTCTGACGGCCCCACGGCGAAGGTGGGGGGAACGCGCGTCGGCGTTGTGCTGTGCCAGTGCGGTGGCAGCGTGTCCTCCGTGGTGGACTTCGAGCGCGTCACCGCAGAAGTGGAGCGGCTTCCAACCGTGTGCGTGGTGGAGACGCTGTCGCAGGCGTGCTCCGAGGATGGGGCGCACGCGGTCGGGGCCCTCATGGACGAGTGGAACCTGGAGCGCGTGGTGCTCGCCGCCTGTCGATGCTGTGGTCTGGAGCAGATGTGCTATAGCTGTGCTGACAGGCGGGTGCTGTGCTATCAGAACCTGAGCCGTGTCCTGGGTGAGGAGGGCGCTGGTGCGGTGGAGTTCGCCAATATCCGTGAGCAGTGTGCCTGGGTTCACCAGGACGATGTGGAGGGTGCCACGGTCGCCGCGACGGGCATAGTCACGGCGGGGGTGGCGCGGGCAGGGAGGGCGTGTACGCCGGTGACGGCGGAGCGCCCGGTGGTGGCGAATGTGGTGGTGCTGGGCGCCGGGCTCTGCGGGCTGGCGGCGGCGCGGAGCCTGGTGATGCGGGGCTGTTCGGTTGAGGTGGTTGATGGCCCGCGGTCAGCCCGGGACGAGATGGGCGATAGCAATGGCTACCTGGCGAAGAGAGATGACCTGCTGAGGGAACTCGGGGAGCGCGGCGTGCTGGTGAGGCCGTGGCCGGGCCGACTGGAACTGGGCGGGTCATGTGGCAGCCATGAGGTGGTTCTGGAGAATGGAAGAGACAGCGTGTGCCTCACCGCCGGGGCCGTCATGGTCGACCTGGGCAACCGGGTGGGGCAAATCGATCCCGAGGACGGCAGCGCCGCGCCTGGGGGCCTGCTTGGGCGCGTGCTTGCGTCGAAGAATGCCCAGGGCCTGGATGATGGGGATGGGTGTGCTGTGGTGAGGAGCGTAGCCATGAAGGAGACGGCGGGCATCTTCATCATGACCGGCGATGCCGAGGGTCTGGTAGAGGAGCAACTGGTGAACGGAGTGGCCGCCGCGGCCAGGGCACTGGCCTACGTTGGCCGGGGTGTGGTGAGTCCGCGGACCAGCGCGGTAACCATTGACAGCAAGCTTTGCCGCGGGTGCGGCGATTGCGCCGCAATATGTCCGTATATCGAAATGAAGGAGCGTGGTAACGGTCTGTTCTATGCCTGCGTAGACCCGGGGTTGTGTCTCGGATGTGGGGCGTGCGTCGGGCGCTGTCCCACCGGGGCGATTCATCAGTCGGTCGAGAGCAACGAGCAGATAGTGGCTACCCTGAAAGGGCTGATGTTGGAGAGTCCAGAGCCGGTTGTGGCGACATGAATGGTCGAATGGGACAGGTGATCGTATTCGCCTGCAACTGGGACGGCCTGAGCTGTGTCGAGGCGGCGGCGGTCGCTGGCCTGAGCTATCCAGCTTCGGTCAAGGTGGTGCGGGTGAGCTGCCTGTCGCGACTGGACCAGGGGCTGATCCTGAAGGCTTTCGAGCTGGGGGCAGATGGAGTGATGCTCGTGGGATGTGAAGCGGGGGAGTGCCACTTCGATACCGATCCCGAGCTGGTTGACCGGGAGTATGAGAAAGTGCGGCAGGTGTTGCGGCTTCTGGGATTGGGGGCGGACAGGCTGGCTCTGGTGCGCCTGCCGCGGGGCCACGGCGAGGAGTTTGCCACGCGTGTAACCGAGTTCGCGATTGAGGTCGAGCGGATGCAGCCCGCACTGGTGCGGGGGCAGTAGAGCGGTCACAGGCGTGACTGGTGGCGATGTCATTGCCGGGACGTTTGAGAGAAGAGAAGGGGCGACACCTTGTCTAGCATAGAGCAGGAGATACGGGATACCAGGGCAAGCCTGTGCCTGGACTGCGGCAAGTGCACCGTGGTGTGCCCGGTGGCCCAGTTCGATTCGAGTTTCAATCCCCGTCTCATCGTGCAGAGAAGGCTCGGGCCTGACGGCAGCGCGGGCGACGACGATTCCGTCTGGTCGTGCGTGAGCTGCTATATGTGTACTGAGCGGTGCAACTACCACGTGCGATTCCCGGAGTTCATACAGGCGATGAGGTCGGAGGCGCTGGAGAACGGGGCAGAGTTGCAGTGTGCGCACGGGGGAACGATGCAGGCACTGATGCACATGATGGCCGATGGGAACGTGCAACAGGACCGACTCGGCTGGCTGCCGCAGGATGTGGAGGTGGCGAGCGGGTGTGGCACCGTGTTCTTCGTGGGCTGCGCCCCGTATTTCGATGTAGTGTTCAGCGACCTGGGGGTCAACACGCTGGAAGGGGTGAAGGGCGCGCTGAGGCTGTTGAATCGGGCCGGGATACCCTTTGATCTTCTGGCCAACGAGCGGTGCTGTGGCCGGGACCTGTTGCTGCAGGGCGACAGGGAGGGGTTCGCCGCCCTGGCGCGGGCAAACATGGAGGAGTTCTCCCGCCAGGGGGTGAAGAGGGTGATCACCGGCTGTCCCGAGGGCTGTCATACGATGAGGGTGGACTATCCGCGGGTGCTGGGCGCAGTGGGTGTGGAAGTGCTGCATGTAACTGAGGTGATAGCGCCGCTGGTGGAGAGCGGCGAGCTGCGTCTGGGCGGCATGGAGAAGAAGGTCACCTACCACGACCCGTGTACGCTGGGCAGATGCCTGAGGGTTTTCGACCAGCCGCGGCAGGTCCTCGAAGGAATCGCTGGCGTGGAAGTGGTGGAGATGGAGCAGAGCCGGGAGAAGGCGCTGTGCTGCGGTTCCAGTCCGTGGGCGTTCTGTGGGGTGGTGAACCGCCAGATACAGGAGCAGCGTCTAGCCCAGGCGGGGGCTACAGGGGCTGAGGTCCTGGTGACCGCCTGCCCCAAGTGTCAGATACATCTCAAGTGCGCTCAGAGGAGCGGGGACGGCGAAGGGACGGGGATGGAGATACAGGATCTGGCGTCGCTCGCAGCCGGCTCGCTAGACTAGGAGGTTAGTCGGTTGGTTGAAGAGGAATTGAGAATCGGAGTGTTCGTCTGCGACTGCGGACTGAACATAGCGGGGTCGGTCGACACTGAGGAGGTGCGCGGTTTCGCCGAGGGGCTGCCCGGCGTGGTGGTGGCGGTGCGGAACAAGTACACCTGCGCTGACCCAGGTCAGGAGGAGATCAAGAAGCACGTCAGGGAGCACCGGCTGAATCGCGTGGTGGTGGCGTCCTGCACGCCGAGACTCCACGAGAGCACCTTCCGCAACTGTGTGGCCGAGGCGGGACTGAACCCGTACCTGATGGAGATGGTCAGCATCAGGGAGCAGTGCAGCTGGGTGCATCTTCACGACCGGGAGACGGCCACCGAGAAGGCCAAGGACATCATCAAGGTGGCCGTGGCCCGCGCCCGCCTGCTGGAGCCGCAGCAGGAGATGGAGATACCGGTCACCGATGCCGCCCTGGTGATCGGTGGCGGGGTGGCTGGAATCCAGACCGCCCTCGACCTGGCTGATGGCGGGCACCAGGTGTATCTGGTGGAAAAGGAGCCGTCCATCGGGGGGATAATGGCCCAGATAGACAAGACTTTCCCTACCATGGACTGTTCCATCTGCGTGCTCGGCCCCAAGATGATGGACGCGGGCCGGCACCCGCTCATCACGCTGTATGCCTACAGCGAGGTCGAGGAGGTTTCGGGGTACGTGGGCAACTTCAAGGTGAAAGTGCGCCGCAAGGCGCGATACATCGACGAGACGGAGTGCACGGCCTGCGGCGACTGCGCCTCGGTGTGCCCGGTCATCATACCCGACGAGTTCCAGGGGGGCTTCTCGTCACGGAAAGCGGCGTACATTCCTTTTCCCCAGGCCGTGCCGTCGGCATACCTCATCGACATGGGGCATTGCCTGGGCAACAACCCGATAGCGTGCGACAAGTGCGTGGACGCCTGCGAGAAGCAGTGCATCAATCTCAATATGGAGGACGAGGTCGTCGAGCTCGATGTGGGGACCATCGTGGTGGCCACGGGCATGGGGATATACGACCCGACCGCCCTCGACGAGTACGGGTATACGCGATTCGAGAATGTCGTCACCAGCATCGAGTTCGAGAGGCTGATATGCGGCGGCGGGCCGACCGACGGGCACCTGGTGCGGCCGTCGGACCGCAAGACGCCGAAGCGTATCGGCTTCATACAGTGCGTCGGCTCGCGCACGGAGAACCGGGGCAACCCCTACTGCTCCAACGTGTGCTGCATGAACACCATCAAGGACAGCCTGCTTATCAAAGAGCACCACCCGGATGCGGAGATCTATGTCTTCTACATGGACATCCGTGCCTTCGGGAAGGGATTCGAGGACCTGTTCCGTCGCTCCAAGGAGAGCGGCGTGCACTACATTCGCGGCCTGCCGGGCGATGTCAGCGAGGACCCGGACACCAGGAACCTGCTGGTGAAGGTGGAGAACACCACGGCGCTGCGCATCGAGGAGTACGACCTGGACATGGTGGTCCTGTCCGTGGGTCTGCAGGCGAACGATGACCTGAGACAGTTGACCCAGATGCTCAATATCAGCCAGACCGGCGACGGCTTCGTGATGGAGGCCCATCCCAAGCTGAGGCCGGTCGACGCGCCCACGCCGGGGATATTCTTCGCTGGCTCGGTCGAGGCGCCCAAGGACATCAAGGACAGCGTTACCCAGGCGGGGGCGGCCGCCGCTCGCAGCTCGATCATTCTTAACTCGGGCGTGCTGAGGATGGAGGCGATCAAGGCGGTGGTGGACCTGGACAGGTGCACGTCGTGCGGCGTGTGCGCTCGTGTATGTCCCTTCGGGGCGATCACCGTGGATGTCAAGGGGAAGGGTGGGGCGCAAGTCGTGGCCGCGGCGTGCGCCGGCTGCGGCGCCTGTGCCGCCGAGTGCCGCTTCGACGCCATACGCATGCAGCACTTCAGCGACGAGCAGATAGAGGCCCAGGTGGACGCGGCCTTGGAGGAGAAGCCGGAGAGCAAGATCGTCAGCTTCCTGTGCAACTGGTGCAGCTATGCTGGAGGCGATCTGGCCGGCGTATCGAGGCTGCAGTATCCGCCCAACAACCGCTTCATCCGGGTGATGTGCAGCGGCCGGGTGGGCGAGAAGTTCATCCTTCGCGCCTTCGAAGAGGGGGCGGCGGTGGTGCTGCTGTCGGGCTGCCACATCAACGATTGTCATTACATATCGGCCAACCACTGGACGAAGCGCCGCGCCGAGCGGCTGTGGCGGCTCATGGAGAGGCTGGGCATCCGTGCGGAGCGGCTCCGGCTGGAGTGGATCAGCGCTGCGGAGGGGGCACGCTTCGCCGAGATCATGCGCGAGCTGGAAGAGCTGCGGAAGACGGTCACTGCGGAGGAGATCGAGCACACGAAGAGGGTGCTCGAGGAGCGGAGGCGGGCGAAGGAGGCACAGGTACGAGACGGCGAGGAGCCGGTATCGGCTGAGGTTGAGAGCGCCTGACCCGGATATGCGTCTTGGTGGGGGGTGAAGCCTTGCGAGATGTGGCAGGGGCGGGTCTCGCCTGGTTTCAAGTGTGACCGGTCGCTGAGTGCCTCCTCTCTTTTTTTTGGGTGTAGCTACACGTAAACGTGTAGGTGGTGTTGTGTATGGAGGGGATAACGGAGAGCATGGTGTGCCGCGTCTGGCAGGGCCGCGCGCTGCGGGGGAGGTGGCTGGTGATGGCGGACGGGCGATGGGTGCGTGTTGTGCATCCGGGCCGGCCGAATCCCGTTGCCGGTCCCGACTTCCACCACGCCATCGTGGCGACGGCTGGGGGCGAGGCCCGTGGTGACGTGGAGGTCCACGTGCGCTCAAGCTCGTGGCGGCACCACGGGCATCATCGCGACCCGCAGTACAACGGGGTGATCCTCCACGTAGTGATGTGGGACGACGCGCCGGGGCGCACCGTGCGCGCCGACGGCGCCAGCGTGCCGGTGGTGGCGCTGCATCCGTACGTGGAGGTGACGGGCGCCGCGGCGATGGTGGCGGCGAGGGAGCGCTGCTGGAACGCGGCGAGATGGCTGGGTGTGGAGGGGATGGGACGGGTGCTCGACCGGGCCGGCGATGAGCGGTTTCGGGCGAAGGCAGGTCGTTTCGGCGACAGGCTGAAGGCGTGTGGGGCGGACCAGGCGGTGTACGAGGGGTTGATGCGGGCCCTGGGGTACGGGGGAAACGGTCGGGCCTTCGAGGCGCTGGCCAGGCGGGTGCCGTTGCAGGTGCTGGAGGAGTGCGCCGTGGCCGGCGGGTCGAGCGCAGTGGAAAGGGAGCTTGGGCGAGCGCTGGATGCCGGGGCTGGTGGACTGCCGTGGCGACGGTGCGGCATAAGGCCGGCCAACATGCCGTCGCGGCGCATCGCCGCCGCTGCGCCTCTGCTGGCGCGGTACGTGGGACGGGGTGGGCTGGGCCAGGGGCTGGCGTCGCTGGTGCGACAGGCGGACGTGACGCGCGGGTATCGGGGGATTGAGGACGCTGTGATGGTGAGAGAGCCCGGGTCCGGCGCGTCGATTGGGAGGGGCAGGGCCCGCGAGATGGTGGTGAACGTGCTGCTGCCGTTCTCATTTGCCCGGGAGGGGGCCGGCGCGCCGGGGGCATGGCATGCTCTGGAGCTGTACTGGAGCTATCCCCGGCTGGGGGAGAACCACATCACGCGGCACATGATGGAGCAGATAAACGTGGGGTCGTGGCTGGTGGGGTCGGCGAGACGCCAGCAGGGGCTGCTCCACCTGTACCACAACCATTGTCTTGAGGGGGGCTGCGCCGCATGTCCGCTCACGCCAGCCTGAGGTTGGGGAGAACGTCGAGGTCCCAGCCGGAGACCTCGCCTGCCCTGAGACGGAAGCAGGCGCAGGCGGCGGTCATGGCGGCATTGTCGGTACACAGGATGGGGCTGGGGATGCTCAGCGGCAGCGGTGAGCGCTGTGCTACGGCCTGGCGAAGGGCCTGATTGGAGGCCACGCCGCCGCAGAGAAGGATGTGACGCGCGTCCGTCCTGAGGGCGGCATCCATGGTCTTGGTGGCCAGGACATCGACCACCGACTCCTGAAAGCTGGCGGCGACATCGCTGGCGGATATGCCGTCCGTCTCCTGAACGAGGTGGAGCGTCGCCGTCTTCAGGCCGCTGAAGCTGAAGTCGTCGGTGCCCTTGAGCCAGGCTCGGGGCAGAGGGTAGCGTGCCGCGTCGCCGTGGCGGGCCGCCTGCTCAATGGCCGGACCGCCGGGGTAGCCGAGGCCGAGGATGCGGGCTACCTTGTCGAACGCCTCGCCCGCGGCATCGTCCCTGGTCCGGCCCAAGGGCTGATAGTCCCCATGCCCCTTCATCAGCAGCAGGTCGGTGTGTCCGCCGGAGACAATGAGGCACAGAGCGGGGAACTGCGGCTCGGGGCCCTCGAGCCAGTTGGCGTAGATGTGGGCCTCCAGGTGGTTCACGCCGATGATGGGCAGGTGCTGCGCCATGGCGACGGCCTTGGCCAGGTTCGCCCCCACCAGGAGGGAGCCGGCCAGGCCGGGCCCCACGGTGACGGCAATCGCATCCAGGCCGCTCCACGTCGCTCCAGCCTGCGACATGGCGCTCTGAAGGATGGGGATGATGGCCAGCAGGTGCTGGCGAGACGCCACCTCGGGGACCACCCCTCCGTAGCGGGAGTGGATGTCGACCTGCGACGCGATAACGTTGGACAGGATGTGCGTGCCGTTCTCAACCACTGCGGCGGCCGTCTCGTCGCACGAGGTCTCGATGCCCAGAACCCTCATCCGTAGTTCCCCCTCTGGTGAGCACTATAGCAAATGGGCGTCAGGGTGTAAAACGGGGCTGCGGTTCCAGGGGGAGGGGGTGTGGCTACCGGCCCGGGCCGTAACTGGGCGTGGGGAAGATGCGGCGGTACATGCGGCAGCGCTCGTTGGCGCAGGACCAACCGACGGTCCTGGAGAAGAGGAACAGCCTCCTGGCGCGCCTGGGATACACGTTCGGCGAGCCACAGTAGGGGCACAGGGGGCGGCCCCGTGGCTGCCTCCGTGCGGCGGCGTATTCCTCCTCCCTCTTGGGCATCTCTTGTCACCTTCACGGGCCGCGGGCTCACCGGCAGCATACCCGGGGTGGGGCGTGGCGTCAACGTCATCCTCGGTTGCCGGGCCCCCACCGGCGTTGACGGCGGCGGGCGCGACCGGTACAGTGGCGTCGACCAATCACGGACGCTCTGGTGGCTGGAGGTGACCCGGTGACACGCGAGGAGTTCCGCGAGTACTGCCTGTCCAAGAAGGGTGTGACCGAGGAGTTCCCCTTCGACATGGCGGTTGCGGTGTTCAAGGTGATGGGGAGGATGTTCGCCCTGGCGGACGTGGGCTTTACCCGCGTCAACCTCAAGTGCGAGCCACAGAGAGCCATGGAGCTGCGGGAGGCCTACGCCAGCGTTACGCCCGGGTACCACATGAACAAGCGGCACTGGAACTCGGTCGCGGTGGACGGCTCAATAGAGGACCGATTGCTGCGTGCCTGGATAGACGATTCGTATGGACTGGTGGTGGGCAAACTCACCCGGGCGCAGCGGGAGCGCCTCGAGGCTTTGTAGACGGTCAGGCATCGAGTGGCTTGGTCCGCCTCGGCGATTCGAGCTTTGTCAGCGTCTAGGGCGGATACGGCGCCGGTCCGCCGACCGGGCCTTCGGGCCGTGCGGCGACGGTCGATTGACAAGGCAGCTGGAAGTGCCCACAATGGAGCACGACCGCTGCGCAAAGGGAGGAGACAATGCCGAGGAGAAGAAGCCATGAGGGTCTGGGGGTCGAGGGCCTGATGGCGGCCAGCGAGGACCAGAAGATGTGTGGTGGCTGCTGCCGCTTCTCGGCGGCATCCGGGCTGGGGGTGTGCGAGACACTGAAGAGGGGCTCCGACATAGCCGGCACGCCGCCGGTTTTCGTGCTTGAGGGGCTGGCTAGGTTCGAGACCGACGCCGGCGCCGACGCCAGCAAGTGCCGGTACTTCGAGGGGAAGTCAGAGCTCAGCTTCTCGTGCTGAGCGCTGGTGCTCACCCGGGCGTGGGCTTGCTGAGTGCCGCGTTTGCCGGTCGGTGCGACTGATGTGAAGGTGAGACCGTGGAGCCGCGCCACGGGAGGGAAAGGCGTCCCTGCACGGGGGTAGCCGCTGGCTTCGTCTCGAACCGGTGACTGCGGCGCGGCTCTCGAGGGCCGTAGTCACCGCTGTCCGTCCATGCGCTGCTGTCATCGTATTGATTCAGTCGGCGCTCGAATTTAGAATGATCCTCAACGGGGAGGGCTGAGGTCGGTCAGGCGGCCGTCTCAGCCCTCGTTCGACAGGATGACGATTGAAAGGAGAGAAAGGCAGGTGACATTGCCTCTTGCTGGCATCAAGGTGCTTGACATGACTCAGCATGCCTTTGGCCCGCGCGCGTCAGCATCGCTGGCCGAGATGGGGGCCGAGGTGATCAAGATCGAGAACGCTGCGGGCGGCGATCCGACCCGGGGTCTGGAGGACCTGAGGGGGGTGCCGGTTGGCAGCTTCAATCCCTATTACGAGCAGAACAACCGTGGAAAGAGGAGCATCGCCCTGAACCTGCGCGCCGACCGGGCGCGGGAGGTGGCGCACAAGCTGGTGGAGGGCTCCGACGTCTTCGTGACCAACATACGCCTGGCCGCCCTGGAGCGGCTGGGAATGGACTACGAGACGCTGTCCAGGATCAATCCCGGGCTCATCTACACCGTCGGCACCGGCTGGGGGCTGAGGGGGCCGGCGCGGGACCGGGGCGCCTTCGAGGCCGCGGGTTTCACCGGCTCGGCGTTTGCCTCCAGCTTCGCCGAACCTGGCTCCCGTCCTCCACTGTGTCCCCCGGCCGCGGGTGACTACATGGGATCGATGTTCCTGGCGTATGGCACCATGCTGGCGCTGTTTCACCGCCAGCGCACGGGTGAGGGACAGATGGTGCACGCGTCTCTATTCGGCAGCTTCATATCGCTGGCGGCGTGTTGCGTGGACGTGTCGCTGGCGGCGGGGGAGGACATCTTCCTCGTGCCTCACGAGGAAGATGGTGCGTTCTACAGTATCTACAAGACCAGGGACGGCCGATGGATACAGCTCGCGCTGGTGCGGGACGAGCGTAGCTGGGCCGAGCTGTGTGAGGTCATGGAAATGCCTCACCTGATGGGCGACCGCAGGTTCGAGTCGGCGGAGGCGCGGGCGGAGAACAACGAAGCCGTGATGGCGATATTGGACGAGGCATTCCTGACCAGGGACCAGAGGGAATGGATCGCCCGCCTCGAGCGCTACAACTTCCCGTGGGCGCCGGTGCGGCACTTCACCGAGCTGGCCGAGGATCCGCAGGCGCTGGAGAATGGCTACATCGTGACGGTGGACGACGCGCAGGTCGGCGAGGTCAAGGTGGCTGGGCTTGCGGTCGAATTGAGCAGGACGCCCGGCAGGCTGGGGGCGAAGGCCCCCGAGCTGGGACAGCACACCGAGGACATCCTCCTCGAGCTGGGCTATAGCTGGGAGGACATAGCCGGGATGAAAGAGGAAGGCGCGATACTGTGACCGTGATGGAACGCCAGAGGGAGAGGGGGAACGCGTCATGACGCAGCAGGGGGATAGCGGCAAGAAGACGCCGGCGCAGAGCTTTGGTGAGATGTTCGAGGCGCTGGGGAACGCCATCGGGGAGATATTCAGAGACCCGGAGCTCCAGGAGAAGGCGAGGGGGTTTGGCAAGAGCGCCCGGGAGTCGGCGGAGTCGTTCGCCGGGAGGTTCAAGGACGAGGAGGTCAGGGAGAGGTTCCGGGAGGTGGGGAAGGCGGCGGAGGACTTCGGTCGCAGCGTAGCCGACCTGTTTGGCGAGGACAGAGAGAAGAAGGGTAAGGGCGAGTCCTAGCGGCCTGCTGCAACGGCACGCCCGTGCCGGGGCAGCGGCCAGGGCCGCAACCCGATGTGGTTCAGACGGAGAAACCCAGGTAGGTCTTCCTGTCATCGCCGTCACCGCGCTCGATGAACTGCACGGTGAGAGGAATCCCGACCTCGATCGACTCCGGCTTACTGGCGTCAAGGCCCACGATGCGGGCGCTTATCTTGGGTCCCTCCTCGAGTTGAACGATGCCGGTGCAGTACGGATTGTCCCGGCCGTACCCCTCCTCAAGCATGGGCGTTGGCGCCACGGCTATGGTGGTGAAGGCGGCCAGCGTTCCGTTGCCCTTCATCTGCACCCACTCCATGCGATCGTTGTGGCAGGCAATGCAGATAGGCCGGGGCGGAAGGTACAGCGCGCCGCACTGCGTGCACCGCGACGCCATGAGCCTCCTCTCATTGAGGAACTGGTAGAAGGAAGCGCTGGTGAACTCGCGATCCGGCATCGACCTACCGCCTTTCGAAGATGTGCACCACGCAGGTGCCGCCGGTGGCGCCCAGGTTGTGGGTCAGCGCCACGCGTATGTCCTTCCCCGGTACCTGGCGCGGTCCGGCGGTGCCGCGCATCTGGTGCCATATCTCCATCACCTGGCCGGCGCCCGAGGCGCCGACGGGGTGTCCCTTGGACTTCAGTCCTCCCGACGTGTTGACCGGTTTGGGCCCGTCACGGGCGGTCAGCCCCTGCTCGACCGCCCTCGGGCCTTCGCCAGGCGCGAAGAAGCCCAGGTCCTCGGTGGCCACGATCTCGGCGATGGTGAAGCAGTCGTGGACCTCGGCTATCTGAATGTCCTCGGCGGCGACGCCGGCCATGTCGTAGGCCTGGCGGGCGGCTATCCTGGTGGCCTCGATTGAGGTAAGGTCGTGGCGCTCGTGCAGGGCGTGGTCGCTTGCCTGACCGCTGCCGGCAATGTGGATCGGGGCGTCGGTGAAGCGCGGTGCCACGTCGTCTGCCGCCAGCAGGAGACACACCGCCCCGTCGGTGATGGGGGAGCAGTCGAACAGCCTCATGGGCCAGGCGACCACGGGGTTGGCCTGCGGGTCGTGGAGGAAGTCCATCTCGTCCCGCCACGCCGGCACCGGCTGACCGCGCTCCTGAGCCCGCTTGATGCGGGCGTTCATGATATCCCTGAGGCTGCTGTTGAACTGCGCCTTGGGGTTGAGCGCTCCATTGGCATGGTTCTTCAGCGCCACCTGCATGAAATGCTCCGTGGTCGTCCCGTAGCGGTGCATGTGGGCGGTGGCGATGGCGGCATAGAAGCCGGGGAAGGTGAAGCCGGCGGGCGCTTCGTAAATCACGTCGCTGGCGGCGGCCAGGGTGTCGGTCACCCTCTCGGTGGGCAGATTGGTCATCTTCTCCACGCCGCCGACGAGGACGACATCGTACAGGCCGGAGGCCACGGCGATGATGCCCTCTCTGAGGGCGACGCCGCTTGAGGCGCAGGCGTCCTCCAGTCTGGTGGCTGGCCGGGGCACCAGGCCGACCCAGTCGGCCATGATGGGGGCGGTGTGGGCCTGTCCCTCGAACAGGTCGCTCGACAGGTTGCCCAGGTAGAGCGCCTCAATCGTCTCGGTGTGGATGCCCCGGTCGACCGAGCCCTTCATCTCCTTGAAGGCTTCGACGAAGAGGTCACGGCTCGACTTGTCCCTGAAGGCGCCGAACCTGGACATCCCCGCGCCGACGAGGGTGACGCCTCGTGCCAGCCTGCGTTGTCGTTCGATCATCAGATCCTGTGAACCTGCGGAATCGTGTCGGGGACGCGTGTCCCCGACACATCGATTGTAGCAGCGCCCGGTGCGCGCGTCAAAGGGCCTTTTGCACAGCGGCGTGCCGCCATTGCGAGTCAATGGGTGGAGCGTCGCTTGACATACGACTATCGTGCATGTATAGTGGTGCACGTTTACGCGTACAGGAGGGTGCTCGCAATGAGGGTTAGGCTGACGATCGCGGTGCTTGTCGGCGCAGTGGCCGTGTCCCTGTGGCTCTCGGGGGTTGCCAGTGCGGAGGAGACGGAGACGGTGAAGCCGGTGGTGTACGTGGTGGCAGAGTACGCGGGCAGCCTGGGTATGGATGGCGACATCGATGAGCAGGGCGTGATGGAGCTGGGCTTCGTGACGCCGGGGGGCGAGGCGGCGACGAAGACGCTGAACCTGAACGTGGGCGCCAATGCCGACTGGCGCCTCATGGTGACCACCACCCAGGACCTCACGGTCGGCGGGGGAGGGGTAAGCATTCCCGCGGACGCATTCACGTTCACTTCGAGCGGTTGTGACGGCGCGACCTACGTGGAATCGGACACGCCTTTCCGTACGTCGGGCGACTCCGCTGGGGAGCAGGTTACCGTCGACGTGGTCACCGGCGGGCCCCAGACCGACGGCTGCGGCGTGGACGTGGTATACCGCCTGGAGGTGCCGGCGGCGCAGCCCGAGGGCTACTACTCGGCCGGCGACCACGTGTACACCCTGGTTGTGGGGGACTAGTCCCAGTCATAGGCAGCCAAAGGAAGAGGGCAGTCCCGCAGGGCCACTGCCCTCCGTCTGTAAGTGGGGCAAGAGCGTGAACGGGGCGCGACGTTGCGGGTGGGTGCTGGTCCTGGCGGCGACGGTGGCCGTATTCGCCTTCGCCGGCGCGGCGCATGCCCAGGGAGGTATCCAGGTATCGCCGACACGGGTGGACATCACCGTCGACCAGGGCGGGCGGGCCAGCACGAATGTCACCGTCTGCAATCGCAGCGGCCAGGCGATGGGCGTTGTCGCGTACGTGATGGACTTCGACGCGGACTACGCGTTCTTCGAGCCCGGCGATGAGAGCTACTCGGCCGCCAGGTGGTTCGGCGTCAACGGGACGGACTGCGAACTCGGCCAGGGCGAGTGCCGGCGGATAGAGGTGGTCATAACCCCGCCAGCGCACGTGGAGCCGGGCGGTCACTACGCCGCCCTCTTCTTCCAGACGGCTGCCGCTGAAAGCGATGGTGGACTCTCTGTATCGGCACGCATCCCGGCGCTGTTCTACATCACGGTGCCGGGCGCGACGGAGGCGGACGTCGTTGCCGATGCCGAGATAGCTTCCCTGATTCTGCCCGGCACTGTTGGCGGAAGGCCGGTGGAAGTGGGCGCGGTAGTGCGCAACACGGGCAACGTCCATCTGGGGGTGGCGGCCAGGGCGTATTTCGTTGACCTGTTGAACCGGCGCAGCGAGCTCGACCTGGGCCAGGCGCTGGTGCTTCCGGGGGGCGAGGCGCAGCTCAAAGGAACGTGGCCAGGAACACCATTCATAGGCCGGGTCAAGACCAGCGTCGTGATCGGGTTCGCCGACGAATCCGGGGCGCTGGTGAACAAGGCGCGGCGGGGTGGGTTCTGGGTGATTCCGTGGGTGCCCCTTGTCGCCGCAGGCGTGCCGCTGGTTGCGGTCGTGGCACTGGCCGTGGTGATGCGCAGGAGGTACCGTGTGAGGCTGGAGCGGCGCCCGGAACGGGAGACGCCTTCTTGACAGCCACAGGAGGTCTGTGGTAGATTCGCGCCAACCAGTTGGCGTCAGGCCATCCCGTCAGTCACCGGCACACCCAATGCTGGAGGATGGCACCCGCGCTACCGAGACACGTCCCTCGCGAGAGGGGAGCTCGCACCGCAGGTCATCTGAAGTGGAAACCGGCTAGATGATTGATGCCTCTCGCTGCAACCTGATTGGGCGTTCACTCCCGCACGCCGCAGCAACCTGGCCCCACTTCGTACTCATCTTCGACCATCGCTTCTGACGGATAAACAGGCGTGTTGGCGCGTCTTTTCGAAGGCATGGCGCAGTGGCGCCACCGCACCGGGGGCAGGGTCTCAACGCATCTGGCCCGTGACCGAAAGGAGGGCGGCGATGGAGGGTGCACGCGGAGTACATGGCTGGCCCGATGACGATTCGGGCAACCCGTGGCACCAGCTTGAGCTGAGCGTTCAGCTCCTGCGGCTGATGCAGAGCGACTATCAGCAGGCCAGGAGACACCTGGAGGATATCTGCAGCGCCTTCGGCGATAGGGAGCACATGACCAGGCAGTACCTGCACACCGCGGTGGCGCTGGCCACACCGGCGGGAGTCCCCTCAGTCGGCCCGACCACCGTGTTGCCTTTCGTGCTCGGCGTTCCGTGCCGTCCTGCGCCTGTCATCGCTGCGCCGCAGATGGGGGCCGCCACCAGCCTGGGGCCGATGCAGGTCCGCTGCCTTGGCCGGTTCGAGGTCCGTCTTGGCTGGACCAAGGTGGAAACGTGGCGGAGCAGAAAGGCCAAGACGCTGTTGAAGTACCTCGTGGCCCAGGGCGGGCGACCGATACCCAAGGACGTGCTTATGGAGACCCTGTGGCCCGAAGCCGCCCCGCAGGCGGCCAACAATAGCCTCAAGGCGGCGGTGCATGCCCTGCGGCAGACGCTTGACCTGAGCGGCAGGGACAGCGCTGCTGGAGACGCCGCTTCCTACGTCCTGTTCGTCGAAGGCAACTACCTTCTCAATCCCGAGGTCGAGGTATGGATCGACGTGGATGAGTTTGAGCGCCAGTGGGCAGAGGGGCGCCGCCTGGACAGGGAGGGCCAGGTGTCCGAGGCGACAGCGTTGTATGCAGCCGCCGAACGGCTGTACATCGGAGACTTCCTCGAGGATGACCTCTACGAAGACTGGACGTTGCTGCGACGTGAAGCGCTCAAGGATACCTACCTGGCCGTACTGAGCAAGCTCAGTGACCGGGCGATGCGGGACGACGATTGCGAAAGCTGCATAGTGTACTGCCAGAAGACCCTGGCCAAGGACCCCTGCCGCGAGGACGCATACCGCAGCCTGATGCAGTCCCACAGCAGGCTGGGACATCGCAGCCGGGCGCTGAACTGGTACGGGATATGCACGAAGACGTTGAACCTGGAGCTGGATACCGCCCCTGACGCGGAGACGGCTGCCCTCTATCAGCGCTTGCTCAAAGGCGAGGTCATCTAGGCTTCGGCACGCCGCCCGGAGGTGGGCGCCGCCGGGCTCTTCCCCAGCTACACCAGCGATCCCCAGTCCTTCCATGCCCGTCGAATACGGGTGCGCATTAACCCCGGATTAACCTCCCATTCACCCCTCTTTCACCGCTCGCTGCTAGCCTGCTTCTGGCTCATTGCAGCGAGCGACATGCCGAACCCTGGGCCGCTCGCCCTCATACTGTCTGTACGGGGTTCACACAGGAGACGATAGGCGTGGGATACTACAACTCCTTCGTGGTCAAGATCTGGTCTGAAGAGCCGGGAGGGAGAGTGAGAGGGCACATACAACACGTGAGCAGCCAGGAGAGCTGTAATTTCCTGGACCTGGACAAGATAGTGGAGTTCATCACGGCGCATCTGGGCCCGCCGTCGCCAGCCGGGGAACGGGAAGAGCTGGGTGACGCCATCCATGAGAACAGGAACGAGCGTTGACGGGCTTGATTGAAGAGAAGACGGCGACCGGATTCGGCACCAGCCTGGAGCACCTGCTGGCCGAGCTGGGCCGGATTGACCTGATGATCCGCCTCAGGCTGCATCAGGCGCGTCTGAGGGACCCGGGCACCGTCGAGGACGAGTTCCGCGGGCTGTACATCTCGGAGGGTGAGGTGGAGGCATTCCTCGCGGGCGCCACTCCGCTATTCGGCGACGACGCCTGGAGCTGCGCGGGTGATGCCGGCGTGGTAGCCATTGAGGATGCGCTGGAGCAACGGCGACGGGAGATCGCTCGCAGGAAGGCGGTGGCCCTGAGCAACGGTGTGGAAATGCGTCTGCACCGGCTGAGCCAGCTGTTCGGCCTGAGCGCCTTCGATATCGATGCCCTCCTGGTATGCATGCTGCCTGAGGTCGACCTGAGGTACGAGAGGCTCTACGCCTATCTGCACGACGACGTCACCAGGAAGAGGCCGAGCATCGACCTCGTGCTGCGGTTGCTGTGTCCCGCGCTCGAAGAACGGCTGGCGGCGAGAGAGGCCTTCTGCAACGATGCTCCGTTGCTGAAGGGCGGCGTCCTCCAGGTTGAAAGTGACCAACATGGGCGAGCGGCGTCGTTCCTGAGCCAGGTCCTCAGTATCGATCAGCGGGTGGTGGGCTATCTGCTGGGGTCGGACCAGCTCGATGCGCGCGTAGCGCTCTTTGCCGAACTGGTCGAGCCTGGGGTGGGGTGGCCGGAGTTGATACTCCCCGAGGACGTGAAGGACCGGCTGCGCGGACTGCCGCATCGCGACCGGGATGGGCTGGTGTGCTATCTGCACGGGCCCTACGGCGTGGGACGGCGAACGGCGGCCGAGGCCATGTGCCGGGAGGCGGGCGTCCAGCTTCTGGTGGTCGATGTGGGTCGGCTGGGGTGGGCCGAGGTCTCCGTTGAGGCGGCGGCCGACCTGGCGATGCGAGAGGCGAGCCTGCGGGGCGGGATGATGTACTGGCACGGCTTCGAGGCCGTGCCAGCCGAGGGGGAAGCTATGCTTGGCCGTGTGGCGGCCAGGCTGGCGGGCTGGTCAGGCGTGACGCTGCTCGGCGGCGAGGCCCCGTGGGTGCCGCAGGGCTGGCATGAGCAATGTCATTTCGTATCCATCGAGATGCCGTTCCCGACGCATGCGCTGCGAAGGCGCCTGTGGCAGGCGCACCTCGACGGACAGTGCCCGGGGGACGATGAGGTGAGTGCTCTGGCCGACAGGTTCCATTTCACTGCAGGACAGATCCGGGACGCGGTGGGCACGGCTGAGAGCCTGGCTCTGGCCGAGGGACGGCCGGACGACGGCATCGGTCTCGGCGACCTGTATCGGGCGTGCCGCATGCAGTCGAATCAGACCCTCTCCAGCCTGGCGAAGAAGATAGAGCCACGGTATGACTGGGACGACATCGTGCTGCCCCCCGACCAGGCGGCGCAACTGCGTGAGATATGCGAGTACGTCCAGCAGCGCCACGTGGTGTACGGCGAGTGGGGGTTCGGCGGCAAGCTGGCCACAGGTGGCGGCCTCAACGCGCTCTTTGCCGGGCCATCCGGGACAGGCAAGACCATGGCCAGCGAGATTATCGCCAGTGAGCTGCTGCTCGACCTGTACAAGATCGACCTCTCGGGTGTCGTCAGCAAGTACATCGGGGAGACGGAGAAGAACCTGGACAGGGTCTTTCGTGAGGGCCGGGACTCGAACGCCATCCTCCTGTTTGACGAGGCTGACGCTCTCTTCGGCAAGCGCTCCGAGGTGCGCGACTCGCACGACCGCTACGCCAACATCGAGGTGGCCTATCTGTTGCAGAAGATGGAGGAGTACGAAGGCATCGTAATCATGGCCACCAATCTGCGCAAGAACGTGGACGAGGCCTTCGCCCGCCGCATGCATTTCGCCGTCGAGTTCCCCTTCCCCGAGGAGCACTACCGGCATGAGATCTGGAAGCGTGTCTTCCCGCTGGAGGCGCCGCTGGCTGAGGACGTGGACCTGGCGTTCCTGGCGCGTCAACTGAAGGTTACCGGCGGCAACATAAAGAACATCGCTCTGGCAGCGGCCTTTCTGGCCGCAGCGGACTCATCGGCGATCGCCATGGGGCATGTCATAAAAGGTGCGAAGAGAGAGTATCAGAAGATCGGGAAGCTCTGCACCGAGGCTGATTTCGGCCGGTATTTCGACGTGGTGAAAGGCTAGAGGGCGGACTGATATGGCAAGAGGCAAGGGAAAGAGGCCGGGCGGTGGCCGCCCGGCGGCCCGCACGAGCCGCAAGGGCAGCGTGCGCTCGCCGGGGGCCGGCAAGCCGGCCAGGCACGGCAGCCATGTGCGTGTGCCGTCGCCGGTCTCGGAGAGGACGCCGGACGAGGTCGCCGAGCACAAGCGCCTCGCCATGCTGGGCGACGGCCGGCTGTCTCATACGGCGAACGCCGCGCAGAAGGCAGACGTGCTGAACATGCTTCAGCAGGGTTACGGCAACGCCTATGTGCAGCGGGTCGTGGACCGCATCCGGGCCAGAAGGGACGATGGGCTGTCATCGCGGGACAGCTCTGCCGGCATTGAGCGGGGCATCGCCGGCGAGAGGGGTGCGGGCCGGCCTCTGGAGCCGAGGGTCAGCTCCGAGATGGGGGAACGTTTTGGCCGCGGTCTGGACGACGTGCGGGTACACGACGATGCCGCCGCAGACGGGCTGGCGAAGGGACTGGGTGCGCGGGCGTTCACCGTCGGTGGTGACGTCTTCTTCCGCCACGGCAGCTACGCCCCGGATTCAGTCGAAGGACAGAGGCTGCTGGCCCACGAGCTGACCCACGTGGTGCAGCAGACGGGTGGCAAAGGCGGCGGCCAGGCCCCGGTACAGTTCATGCCCGACGTTGCACCGGACGTTGACATGGCCATACGGAAGTGGCTCAGCGCTGAACCAGCCGCCTCCATTCTGAAGCCCGAGGCGCTCGCGGCGCGGGTACGGAGCGCGATACCCGAGGCAAGCGGTCTGTCGGATGACGACGTCCAGGCGGTGTACCACCGCTGGAAGCTGTCGCGCAGCCTGACAAAGCCCTTGCTGCCAATGGGCCCCGCACCGACACCACCGGCCAAGGAGCCTGTGGGCGGTTCGGCGCTGGCCGACACAGTCAAGAAGGTCACCGACGCCTTCAAGAGCATACCGACCCAGGTCAAGGTCAGCGTGAAAGGCGGTTCGGTCGTTGTCGACGCCAGCGGGGCCACGAGCAAGCTCAAGGTGGACAAGGCGACGCTCACGGCGGCCGCCGGATGGAATGGCAACTTCAAGATAGGAGCAAGCTATCGCGGCTCGGGGTCGCTCGCCGCCGGCCAGATGGTCAATCTGTCGGCGAGCGTGAACGCCAAGAAGTACTCCATAAGCCTGCGCATCGGCCCCAGTGTCACCGCGATCGACAAGCTGCCTGACATCGTCGAGAAGGCCGAGGAGGGACTGGGAGACCTGCTGTCGGACATAGGCTCACTGAACCTGGAGAGCCTGGACGATGTGAAAGCGAGTGCCGGACGGATCGCCGACCACGTGAAGTCGATAAAGACGGCAGTCGATGCCTGCTCCAAGCTCGAAGGGGCGAGAACGGGGGGGGTGCCACCCATATTCCTGAGCTTGAAGGCGCAGTTCCCCACAGCCAAGGGAAAAGAGGAAGGCGTGCCCACGAGTGTCATGGGCATGATAACGATACCGTTCTAGCCGTCGTATGGCTGTACGTCGGGGGAACGGCTGGAGGTCGAGATGCCGGAGCGTGCACACAGAGAGGGTGACGAGCAGAGAGCCCAGCGCAGGCAGAAGGCGGGGCAGTCAGAGGCCGGGCATCTCAAGGCGCGGGACGAGTCGCCCGAGGCGACGGCAGACGTGTCGCCGCTGGAAGGCCAAGCCGCCATCCTCAGCGACGGGCGCTTCTCCCACCCGGCCAACGCGGGGCAGAAGGCGCAGGTGGCAAGCCATCTCCAGCGAAGCCATGGGAACGCTTACGTGCAGCGCCTGCTCGATTCGAAAACGGTCCAGGCGAAGCTCACCGTGAACCCGCCCGACGACCAGTACGAGCGGGAAGCCGACAGGGTGGCCGAGGCCGTGTCGCGGGCTCCAGATACCGGCGTCCAGCGCCAGGAGGAGGAAGAGGAGGAGGAGGGGGAGGCAGCGGTGCAGGCCAAACCGGCCGCTGGCCACAACCTCCAGGGGCTGCAGCGACAGGTCGAAGAGGGAGGGGAAGAAGAGGAGGTGGAGGAGGAAGCGGTGCAGACAAAACCGGCCGTCAGTCAGAGCGTCCATACGCTGCAGCGACAGGTTGAAGAAGGAGAGGAGCAAGAGGAGGAAGAGGAAGCGACAGCACAGACCAAACCAGTGGCAGCACGGCCCCCCAAGGTATCCAGGGGGCTGGAGAGGCGCATCGACGCCGCGCGTGGCGGCGGCCGGCCGCTGGGCGATTCCGTGCGGGCCCCGCTTGAGAACCAGTTCGAGCGCGACCTCAGCCAGGTGCACGTCCACACCGACCATGAGGCGGACAGGCTGAGTCGTGAACTCCAGGCCAGCGCCTTCACCTCAGGGCGGGATGTGTTCTTCCGCCAGGGAGCATACGACCCCCATTCCCAGGCTGGCATGGGTCTCTTGGGCCATGAGGTGACTCACGTGGTGCAGCAGGGCGCAGCCGGACCGGACAGGTCCCAACCCGTCACTGGGAGTCCACCGGTACAGGCTTCGCCTCTTCCTGAGGCCGCGGCCATCCAGCGCCAGGGTGCAGCACGCGAAGAAGAGGAAGAGCCGTGGTGGCTGAAGAAGGGGATCACGGCGAAGCGTGGCGTTGGCATTGACAAGAAGGCGGCGGCTGAGAAGCTGGGGAGCGTTAACAACACGGCGAGAGTCAACGCCGTGTCATTCTCCGATGAGGTGGGCAAAGCGTGCGATCATTTCGAGGTCTATGCCAAACCGAGGATATCGGCTCTGAAGGGTGAGCTCACAGCGGGCGAACTGGTGAGTTCCCTGCTGAGCGCGGCCCTGGGGCCTCTTCGCCAGCAATTCACCGAGCGCGTCGCGACCGTGCTCGGAGAGAAAGTGACGGCAGCGGTGACCGGCAAGTTTGACACGGCGGTGAAGGACGCCGCCAAGAAGGTTGTGGCAAACGAGTCGGATGTGAAGGCCCTCGAGGACGCTGTGGCCAAGGCGTGCGCCGGTGCAAAGGACGCCGCCACCAGACTCAAGGACGCGGTGGGGGAGAACCTCACGCCTGCCATTGACGCCACGCAGAGGCGACTGTACGAGGACCTGCCGCTGACCGAGGCGCAGGACGAGATGGTGGGCATGTTCTACGAGGCGCCGGTGCGGAACGTTGACGACTACCTTGAGAGGTTCTACGGCGTCCCCAGCAAGGCCAAAGCCAGGGCACTCCAGGTCCAGGTGTACTACCACCTGGTGCGGCGCTTCGAGGAGAAGGTCATTGAGGCCGAGTGGCCGATGGACTTCGAGGAAAGGCTGCGCAAGAGAGCGCTGAAGGGACACATCGCCAGTGAGCGGGCACTCAGGGCGGCCGAGGAGCGCAGGAAAGCGCTCGAAGGAGAGTAGGCGGAGAGGGCCTGATGCAGATGTCAACGCGGAAAGTGGCTCTGGAGACTGCGGTGGCTGATACGTGCCGTCAGTCCAGAGGGCGGGCATAGAGATGGCGGATAGACACACGAAGACAGAGACGCGGAGTCGCGAGCCCGAGAAGGCCCGTGAGGGGCAAAGGCCTCGCGACGCAGCCCCGCAGCCTATGAACGAGCTCGGCGGCGACGCTGCGGTATTCGAGAGCCTCCTCGCCACACCGGCGATGGGACTGCCGGTGGAGCGCCACGCGGCCACTCTGAACGATGCCCGGTTCAGCCATCGGGCGAACGCTGGCCAGAAGGCGCGCATGGTGAGCCAGCTCCAGCGGCACTACGGCAACGGTCATGTGCAGCGGGTGCTGGACTCCGTGACGGCGCAGGCGCCTGACTCGATCGTCCAGCGCCAAACAGAGGACGACGGCGCGCGTGCACTCCACACAGAGCCCCTATCCGAAACGGCTGAAGGGGTGCCCGGCAACATGGGGACACGTATCTCGACCCCGGCGAGCGGCCGCCCGGTTGTCACACAGCAGGCTATGAGTCCGGTGATCGCCCGCTCGCCGGGTGAGCCCGGCACCACCACCACCGAGGAAGAGGAGATGGAGGAGCTGATGGAGGGGGCGGCCCCCGGCGAGCTGGACTTGGAGGAACTGGCCGCGGCCTACAGCGAAGGAACGCCGCTGGAGGAGGCCGAGTCCCGCGCCGGGACTCCCAGTGAGGAATGGCCCGAACTGGAGCCGGGTCAGCGTACCGCGATCAGGGGTCTCATCAGCAGTGGGCAGCGCCAGGGAGCGGTCGACCGATTGTGGGACCTCCTGGCCCTGCCTCAGCGGAGTCGGGTCTCCCCGACCCCCCAGGTGACCACGGAGCTGGGGATAGTCGACGGTGTTCCCGTGTCGAGAGGGGGGGCACTGACCTCCGGGCTGTGCATCCCGTATGTCGTTGCCACCACGGCCTGCGCCGGCTGCCCCGAATCGGAGCACTGGCAGCGACACAACAACGACGAGCTGCGCGCCGTTATCCAGATACACAACCGCGTATTTGAGCGCTCGCCGGCCGAGGCGGTGGGCCAGCTCCTCAGCACCGTAATGCACGAGTACACCCACGTGCGACAGATGCTCGATGAGGGTATCCACGAGGGAATCTCTTTCGCCACCTATCCGCCAGGCTCCCGCGCCGCAGTCGGGGAGAGGGAGTTCGTTGCTTCCGCAGCCAGCGTGTCCCCGGCCGAGCGGCGACGCATGGAAGCGCTTCAGGAGGTGGACGCCGTCTGTTCTGAGTTAGAGAACCTCGACAGGACCGGCCTCACCGGGCTGGGACTCCAGGGGGTAATCAACTATCTGTGGGACAACTACAGGCAGTACGTCTCCAGCCTCGGAGGCGACCCCGCAGACCCGGCGGTGGAAGAGCGCACGTATCAGAGCCTGCGTCGCGGCAGACAGCGGTTCGTCGCCTATCTCCCACATTCACCGTACCCGCCACGCCATAGGCAGTACCTCCTCGAGCGCTGCCCTGAGGACTATGACCCCAGCCTCATGAGTGGCAGGGAGCTGACCGGCCCCGCGGCCGGCGAACACACGGAGGCGGAATCGGAGTGAACGGAAAGAGCCTGAGAGAGGGTAGCCATGATCGCAGACCTTGACGAGACCATCAAGCAACTGCTGATGCAGAAGGGCTCTCTGGACTCAACCGAGGTGGACATCTGTTTCGACATGCCGGGACAGGAGTGGTCGGCGGGCATCACCAAGCCCACGATCAACCTCTACCTCTATGACATCAGAGAGAACCACGACCTGCGGCTCTACGACTGGGAGACCGAGCGTAACGAGGACAAGACCGCCACCAAGAGGAGGATGCCGGTCCGGGTCGACCTGACGTATCTCATCACCGTGTGGACGAGCAATGTCGACGACGAGCACCGGCTGCTCTGGTATGTACTCGCTGCCCTATTTCGCTATCCTTTGATCCCCACGGACGTGTACCAGGGCGAACTGGCGGGCACGGATATGCTTATCTCCACCCTCGTCGCTCAACCAGACGGCCCGTTGCGGAACCCGGCCGATTTCTGGGCGTCGCTCGATAATCGCTTGAAGGCCTCAATCAACTACGTAGTCACCGTGCCTCTAGACCTTGACGTGCACGTCTCCGCTCCCGTCGTGAGCACCAGGGTCCTTGGCGTGCGCGGCATAGACCAGGCGGACAGCGAGGAGCGACTCCAGGTGAAGGGAGTGCTGCACGAGAAAGGCAAACCGCACCAGGTGATTCCGCAGGCCACCCTGTTCATCAAGGAGGCGGGCAGGACCGCGACGACGGACGAGCAGGGGCGCTGGGCTTTCAGCAAGCTGTCGCGAGGCGAGTACACCGTCAGGGTTAGAGCGCCGGACCGCAAGGAGAAAGAGATGGTGCTGAGCGTACCGAGTCTCAGCTATGACATCGAGGTCTAGGTGAACAAGACCATTCATTCAGGAGGCAAGGAGGGAGGAGAGATGTAGGCGATCACCGCACACAAGTAGCGATAGAACGAAGGAAGGAGGGAACACTATGGCACCGCAATATCTTTCCCCTGGTGTCTACGTTGAAGAGGTGGACAAGGGCGCCAGACCCATTGAGGGCGTTGGAACGGCGGTGGCTGCCTTTCTCGGCTTCGCCGAGGATGGGCCGGTGAACCAGGCCACGCTGATTGCCAACTGGACGCAGTTCCTCAACGTGTTCGGCGGGTTCATCTCGGGCTCATACCTGGCCCACTCTGTGTACGGGTACTTCAACAACGGCGGCGGCAGCTGCTACGTCACCCGCCTGCCCGACGTCGAAGGCGTGGGAGAGCCGAAGGCTCCGCAGGCGCAGGCTTCCCTGCCCGCCCGCGGCAAGGCCTCGCTGGAGAGCCTGAGCGTTACGGCGCTGGAGCCCGGCGAGGTCACGGTTGAAGTGGCCGCCCCCGGCGAGGAGGCTGCCGAGGACGAGTTCAACCTTGTCGTGCGCAGGGGCGGTACCGAGGAGGTCTTCGAGAGCGTCACGCTGAGGAAGGGCAGGGGAGTGCGCAATGTGGTGGAGGTGGTCAACAAGGAGTCGAAGCTGGTACGCGTGGCGGAGCGCGAGTCGAGCCTGAGCCTGCCGGAGCGGGTTCCAGCGGCCGGGACGTATGCTCTCACCGTATCGGAGTCCAAGGCGGTGGCGGCCAAGCAGGTGGGCACCGATCTCATTATGGGCGATGCCGCCGAGCGGACCGGCCTGGCCGGTTTTGAGGCCGCCGACGACGTGACCATGGTGTGTGTGCCGGAGCTTATGGGGCTGTACCAGCGCGGGGCGCTGTCGCTGGAAGGGGTCAAGGCGGTACAGCAGGCCATGCTCGACCACTGCGCCAACATGAAGGACCGGTTCGCCATCCTGGACAGCCCGCCGGGCATGAGCCCGCAGCAGATCAGGGACTGGCGGCTGAACGAGGCTGGCTACGACTCCAAGTATGGCGCGGTGTACTACCCCTGGATCAAGGTAGCCAACCCCCTGGGCAACGGCGAGGCAGTGCTCGTCCCGCCCAGCGGCCACATGGCTGGCATCTACGCCCGCAGCGATACGGAGCGCGGCGTACACAAGGCGCCGGCGAACGAGATCGTGCGAGGAGCACTGGGGCTGGAGGCACAGATCACCAAGAGTGAGCAGGACTCCCTCAACCCTGAGGGCATCAACTGCATCCGCACCTTCCCCGGGCGGGGTATCCGCGTCTGGGGCGCCCGCACACTCTCGAGCGATGCCCAGTGGCGCTACATCAATGTGCGACGCCTGTTCAACTTCGTTGAGGAATCGATCGAGGCGGGCACCCAGTGGATCGTCTTCGAACCCAACGACATGGACCTGTGGGCGCGCATCAGACGGGACGCAAGCGCCTTCCTGACCCGGGTGTGGCGTGACGGGGCGCTCTTCGGCGCCACGCCGAGCGACGCCTTCTACGTCAAGTGTGACGAGGAGCTCAACACGGTGGAGGTGCGCGACGCCGGCCAGGTGATAATCGAGATAGGCATGGCGCCGGTGAAACCGGCTGAGTTTGTCATCTTTCGCATCAGCCAGTGGGCCGGTGGCGCTGCTGTAGCAGAATAGGTGAAGGAGGCTAGACATGGCAGCACTGGGACAGAGGAGAGACCCATTCGGGTCGATGCGTTTCTGGGTCGAGATCGGTGACGTTATCACCGGCTCCTTCCGCGAGTGCAGCGGACTGGGCTCGGAGACAGAGCTGATCGAGACCAAGGAGGTGGTCAAGGGGGGCTTCACCGTCTATATCAAGGCGCCAGGAGCCCTCAAGTGGGAGAACATCAGCCTCAAGCGCGGCATCACCGACTCGATGGACATATGGGAGTGGCGCAAGAAGGTGGAAGAGGGCGATGTCGACGGGGCGCGCATGAACGGCTCCATCGTCATGTACGATTCGACGGGTGAGGCATCAGCGCGGTGGAACTTCATCAGCGGCTGGCCGCAGAAGGTGTCGGGGCCGTCCTTCAACGCGACGTCCAACGAGATCGGGGTCGAGGAACTGGTCATCGTTCATGAGGGCTTGGTGCGCGACTCGTAGGCCGCGACGGAGGTGAGAGATGACCCTGCAAACGGAGTTTGAATTCGAGTTGCCTCGGGGCTTCGTGGACAGCGAGGGCAACCTGCACAAGAAGGGAACGATGCGCCTGGCCACGGCGATGGACGAGATCGCTCCCCTGCGCGACCCTCGGGTGAAGTCGAATCAGGCCTATCTGGTGATTATCCTGCTCTCGCGGGTGATCACCCGATTGGGATCGCTGAGCGACGTGAGCACCAAGACGGTCGAGGGGCTTTTCTCCGCGGACCTGGCCTTCCTCCAGGACTTCTACCGGCGCATCAACGAGAACGGCACCAGCGCCGTCGCGGCAACATGTCCCGAATGCAACCACGTGTTTGAGGTGGAACTCAGCCGCCCGGGGGAATAGGCGGCTACCCCCTCGACCAGTTGTACGAGGAGGTAGCCTACGTCGCCTACTACTTCCACTGGCCGCTGCAGCACATCCTTGAACTGGAGCACGCCGAGCGTCGCCAGTGGGTGGATGAGATCGGCAGGATCAATACGAGGTTGAGCGAGGTGAGCGCCTAGCTTCGCCGCCCGCTCGGAAATTGACCTGCCAGGAGGAGTATTGCCTGATGCCGCGACAGATAGGGGGAGCAGGGCTGAGCGCTCTGGGCTGGACTGAAGGCCGGGACATGGTTGAGTGGCTGCGCCTCGTCCTGGGACCGGGGAGGCCCCTGGCGGACGAGGAGCGCCGGCGGATGGAGGCTGTCTTCGGGCACAGCCTGGAGGACGTTCGAGTGCACGACAGCCGTCACGCTGGCGAGGTGGCCAGACGACTCGGGGCTGAGGCATTCACCATCGGGGCGGACGTCTTCGGCGACGCTCAAGGGCTCAGTGCGGAGACCGCTGAGGGCCTGGGCCTCATGGCCCACGAGCTGACCCACGTGGTGCAGCAGACGCAGCCCGCCCCCCTGGAGCGCAGCCACGGACCGTCGCCACAGGGCGCGTTCCCTGGCTCGCCGGCAAAGGAGGGGCAGGCGCAGGGCCCGCACTTCGCGCCGCGTACGGCTCCGGCCATCTCCAGTGTCGGGGTGTCAGAGGAGGCCGAGGCGCAGGCCAGCGAGCAGGCGGTGAGGCGCAGCGCCGAGGAGACGGGGCAGCGGGACCAGCCGCCAGCGGGAGTGGATGTGGAGAGACTGGCGGAGCGGGTCTACCGGCTGATGCGGGAAGAGCTTGCGCTGGCCCGGCAACGCCCGTCGCCGGGAGCGGGCATGAGATGAATCGGAGGGTGAGCTATGGCACGGACGGGTGAACGCGTCGATCCCTTTCTTACCTCGAAATTCCATGTTGAGATTCAGGGGATTGAGCAGGCGGCGTTCCGGGAATGCTCCGGCTTGCAGGTGGAGACTGAGGTGCTGGAGTACCAGGAAGGCGGGCTCAACGAGTATGTACACCGGCTCCCGGGGAGAACCAAGGTGTCGAACGTGACTCTCAAGTGGGGCGTTACCGATTCCCGGGAGCTGTGGGACTGGTACCGCGATGTGGTGCAGGGCAAGGTCGAGCGCAAGAACTTCTCCATCGTCCAGTATGACCTCACCGGCAACGAGGTGATGCGCTGGACGTTCGTCGATGCCTGCCCGGTGAAGTGGACCGGCCCGGCCTTCAAGGCTGACGAGAATGCAATAACCATTGAAGCGCTGGAACTGGCCCATCGCGGTATGGACCTTGGATGAGGCGGTCTTGTGATGCAAGAGGGCGAGCACAGGAACACAGGGAGCACGGGGGCGTGGCAGCAGGTGGGTATGGCCTTTGCCTCTCGCGTTGCCGATGGGGCTCAGCGAGTGGTCGAGGACATCCGGCGGCGAGTCGTTGACAGCCTGCCGTTGTTGTCGCGCAGACCGCGCCTGCCACTGTGGTTGCCTGACTACAGCGCGTTCACCGGCGCGCTCTGGGCGGAAAGACTGGTGTCGAGAGTGTACGACACGCTGAGCTCCCTGGCCGCTATTCCGCGGGAGATGCCGTCCTCGGTCTGGGCGCCGGGGCAGTTCGTGTGGTTGAGACCCAGTGGCGTGTCGGCGGCGCTGTGGCGGGAGGACGAGGATGCCGAGGCGCCCCTGCCCCTTGAGGCGATTGATTCCGCGGGTGGTGAAGCGGGACCTGTCGAGGGCGCAACCCCGGCGGGAACAGGGTGGCCCGACGGCGCGTGGAGGCCGGCCGAGGTGAGACCCCGGCCGCGGCGAGGGACAGGGACGGAGCCTCTCACGGGGATTCGGCGCATCTCTCCAGCGGTTCCGTTGCAGCGACTGCGGCGGCCCGGTGGTGCCGTGGCCCGTGGAGGGGTGCCGGCTGACGATGTGCCGGAGTTGCATGCTCGTGACACCCATGCCACTGGGGAGGCTGTGTCAGGACGGGTCCATGAGGAGAGGCCTATCGGTGCAGTACCGTTTGTACCGGCTGCTGCCCGGGTTGGGCTGGAGGGGGCGGCGACACGCGGGCTGGTGAGGGCGGCGGAAGCGTTTGAGGCGGGCGCGGCGGAAGCGCCACCAGACCGGTCACGGAGTGCCCTCGCCGCTGTGGAGAGGACGGTGGAGTTCAGCCACCGCATGGCAGCGAAACCCAGGCAACCACTGGTGGGTGAAGGTGTAGCATGGCCGGCTGCGCCGGAGAGCGGGGCCCCTGTCGAGCCAGCGGCTGCGATGGCGTTGCCGGGTGACGCAGCGGTACGCCAGCCCCTGGAGCCTGGGGGCTCTGGCCGCGTCGAGCCGACAATGGCGGTTCCTCCGCCAGGTGGAGAGCGGCGTTGGTTGCCTTTGATAGGCATGACGTACCAGAACGCCGCGGCGCCGGCCGAGCCAATGGGTCTCGCGGCGGAGATGGGGGGTGTGGCACAGGAGAGGTGTGACGTCGAAACAGAGGTGTGGGAGGCCAGGCCGCAGCCGCACGCGGTCGGCGGGAGGTATGGCGGGAGGGAGATGGCGGCGTCGTCTGCCGAGTTGATACATGCCTCGTTGCCTGCGCCCGAAGCGGCGTCACCGGCGGAGTTGGCGGCACGGGCGTTTGTGCCGATGGAAGATCGCCCGCCGGGCGCCCAGTGGGAAGGAGCGCTCCCGGATGGACACGCTTCGCCAAGGGCGCTGCAACCAGGGCCGTCTGGTGCATTGATGGCTGGCGAGGCGGCGGCGCTTGGTGGAGGGTCGCGCAGTGCGGGCGCTTCGCACGGCCTGGCGTTCGCGCTCGTGGGGCGCTCGACAGCGGGAGACGACGCTGCGACGGCGCCGGTGGCGGAGGAGGTGGCCGGCGGCATGGAGGGAGGTGGGGAGGAGCAGGGGCCGAACATTGACCGCCTGGCACGCGAGGTGTATGCGGTTCTGAAGCGACGGCTGGCGTGGGAGAGGGAACGCAGCCTGGCATCGAGGGCATGAAGGAAAGGCGGAGGTCAACATGGTTCAGGGAATAGCAGATGCGATGGGGGGTCTTGCCGGGGTGGGCGCGGGGATGGGCGCCCCGACCCGCCAGGGCGAGCTGGCCAAGGCGACCGTAACCAACCTGGACACCGCGAAGAGCGTGGAGTGCATGTTTCGACCCAAGGAGTACACCTTCAGCAAGTCGAACTCGTGGACTCAGGGACAGGTGACCGGCGCAAACGTGCCCCAGCTCGAATTCAGCGGCGGGCAGCCGACCACGCTTGCCATGGAGCTTTTCTTCGACACGTATGAGATAGGCAAGGATGTGCGCAAGGAGTACACCAATGCCATTTGGGACCTCATGATGGTCAGCGCCATGACGAGGGACCCCCGGACGGGGAAGGGACGCCCCCCGATTTGTGAGTTCCGGTGGGGCAGCATGTGGTCGTTCAAAGCAGTCATCACTCGCATCAGCCAGAAGTTCACCCTTTTCCTTCCCGACGGCACGCCGGTGCGAGCGACGCTGAACGTCACGTTCCAGCAGGTGGAGGAAGAGGGAGCCTACCCGCGCCAGAACCCGACGACCGGGGGAGGATTTGGCTACAGGACCAGGGTGGTCAAGGAGGGTGAGACCATCGATTGGATTGCCTACGACGAGTACGGCGATTCCTCTCTGTGGCGCTTCGTTGCCGAAACCAACGGCCTTGAAAACCCGATGAAGCTGGAGACAGGACAGGTGCTGTCGATCGCGCCACGCACCTAGGGAGATAGAGAGATGCCGAGAGAACCGGAGCTGATATCGCAGGTCTATCTCAGAATCGACGGCAGTGACGTTTCGGATGATGTTATGGCCAACCTCATCAGCGTGGAGGTTGACGACAATCTGAATCTTCCCGACACGTTCACCATCCACGTTCGCGACCCGCGCCTCGAGTGGGTGGACTCAGATACATTCTCTTTGGGGAAGTCCGTGGAGATATCGGCGAGGAACGGAAGTAGGGCAATGAAACTGATCGAGGGCGAGATCACCGCCGTCGAACCGCGCATCAGCCGGGACGCACTTCCCACGCTGACGGTGCGCGGGTACGACAAGTGCCACCGCCTGCACCGTGAGAAGAAGACCTGCTCCTTCAACCAGGTCACGGACAGTGACATCGCCACCAGCATCGCCCGTCAGGTTGGTATGAGGGCCAACGTGGACACAACGCGGGAGGTCTACGACTACGTTGTTCAGGACAACCAGACCGACTGGGAGTTCCTCTGGGAGCGGGCGAACGGCATCGGATTTCGCGTGTTCGTCGAGGGCGACGAGCTCAATTTCCGCAGGGCTCCTGAGACCACGGAGGTGCCGACCCTGGAGTGGGGCGATAACCTCATTGAGTTCCATCCTCGTCTCAACAGCTCGGAGCAGGTGGGTGAGGTGATCGTCAGGGGCTGGGACCCGGTGGAGAAGCAGGAGATCGTGGGTCGAGCCAGCCGGCCTGAGGATACGCCGGAGACAGGCATACGGGAGCAGGGCGGCGAATCAGCAGAGAGGGCGTTTGGGGTGGCGGGCAGAGAGGTGATCCAGGACCGTCCGGTGGCCACCCAGGCCGAGGCCGACGCTCTCGCTCAGGCCATCTGCAACGAGATCGGGCACAGCTTCATCAGCGCCGAAGGCGTCTGTACCGGCAGCCCGGCGGTGCAGGCAGGCGCTGTGGTTGAGTTGAGGAATGTGGGCAATCGCTTCGGCGGCAGGTATCGCGTGAACCACGCCCTGCACCGCTACGACGCCGAGGGCTTCAGCACGGAGTTCACCATCGGGGGTCGGCGCGGCAACACGCTGGCGGAGCTACTGGTGCCGCGACGAGAAGGGCACCGCAGCCCGATGATCGGACAGGTGACCGACACCAGCGATCCCCAGGACCTCGGCCGCGTCAGAGTCAGGCTTCCCTCGCGCGGCGGTCAGGAACTGGGCTGGGCGAGGTACGTTTCTCCCGGCGGTGGTGCCGACAGGGGGTTCATGTGGCTCCCTGAGGTTGGGGATGAGGTCCTGGTCGTGTTCGAGCACGAGGACATACGCCGCCCCTTCGTCGTTGGCGGGCTGTGGAACAGCGAGGACCACCCGCCTGCCAGCTCACAGACCTGCGTCAATGGTCAGGGCAGCACCGTGTGGCGAGGACTGCAATCGCGCACCGGCATGAAGCTCATCATCTCGGAGGAGTCGGGCGAGGAGCGGATAGGCATATACAGCTCCGACGACGGATTCTACGTGCGAATCTCCGAGTGTGATAACAAGGTGGAGATCAGATCGCGTGGGGATGTCAGTATCGAGGCGGATGGCAGCATCAAGATCGAGGGTGCGCAGGTCGAGATGAAGTCCAACGGAAGCCTGAAGATAGACGGTGGGACGGTGGAGATAACCGGGTCGCAAATCAAGCTCAATTAGAGGGGGCAATGGGACGGCCAGCGGCGAAGCAGGGAGACCAGATAACGGCGACCGACATCCATATCATAATGATACCGTCGCCAGGCGGGCCGGTGCCGACGCCCCTGCCGCATCCCTTCAGCGGCATCATCGACGGCGGGTTGAGCAGCGATGTGCTCATTGAGGGACGTCAGGCGGCCACGGTGGGAAGTACGGCGACGAACACGCCTCCGCATATCCCGCAGGGAGGGCCTTTTCAGATACCGCCCACCAACCAGGGGAGAATCACCACGGGCAGCGCAACCGTGCTGATAAATGGCAAGCAGGCGGCGAGGAATGGGGACACGGCTATGACGTGCAATGACCCGGTGGAGATGCCGGTGGGGCAGGTAATCGCGAGCGGCACGGTGATGATCGGCGGCTAGAATTGGACATTGGGGAGAAGCACATGCAGGACAACGGCAGGGAAAAGGACATGCTGGGAACGGGGTGGCGGTTCCCGCTGAGAGTCGATAGCCGCGGCGGGCTGGCCGTCTCTCGACATGAGAGGGACATCGAGGAGTCGATCCGAATCATACTGGTGACCGGCAAGGGGGAGCGGCGGATGCGGCCAGACTTCGGCTGTGGCATTAACGACCTGGTGTTCGCGCCCAACAACGCCACAACGTGGGGACTTGTCGCGCACCAGGTCGAGGAGGCTCTGGGATGGTGGGAGCCGCGCATCGAGCTGGTGGACGTTGACGTTCGCCCTGACCCTCAGGACACGTCGCGTCTGCTGGTGAACATACGCTACCGAGTGAAGGCGACCAACGACGAGCGAAGCCTCGTCTACCCATTCTATCTGTCCGCTTGATTCCGGGAAAGGAGGCTTAACAGATGGCACTGCCAGCACCCAGTTTAGACGACCGGAAGTTTCAGGACATAGTCGAGGAGGCACGGAGCCTGATCCCGCGCTACTGTCCTGAGTGGACGGACCACAACCTGAGCGATCCCGGGATCACCCTCATTGAGCTGTTCGCCTGGATGGTTGACCTGCTCCTCTACCGGCTGAACAAGGTGCCCGACAAGAACTACATCAGGTTCCTGGACCTCATCGGCGTCACATTGCTGCCGCCGGCGCCGGCCAGGGTGGACATCACCTTCCGCCTGTCGGCTCCTCAGCCCGGGCCGGTCACCATCCCGAGGGGTACCGAGGTGGCGACGGTGCGGACGGAGACCGAGGAAGCCATCAGCTTCGCCACGGAGGACGACCTGGTAATTCAGGCGCCGACCCTGGCCCACGTGCTACTGACGCGCGACAACAGTGTGTTTGTGGAGTACACATCCGAACTGGCCGCCGGGACACCGCTGGACGTGTTCAAGCAGGTGCCTGAAGCGGGCAACTCTTTCTACCTGGGCTACAGCGAACCTCTGGCGGGAAACGTCTTGGTGTTGACCATGGGATGCGACGATAAGAGGGGCGTGGGCATTGATCCGAACGACCCGCCGCTGGTGTGGGAGTACTGGGACGGTGCGTTGGCGGCCTGGTGCCCGCTGGAGCGAAGGGCCGACGCCGTGGCCTGGTTGGAGCGGGACGGGACACTGGCGCTCAACAGGCGGGGGGACGTGACACTCCATCTGCCGCAGTCATTCGCCGCTACCGAGGTGGACCTGAGGAGGGCTTACTGGCTGCGCTGTCGTGTGGACGAACCACGGCCCGGCCAGCCGACATACGAAGCGTCGCCGCGCATACTGAGCATCTCATCGAGCGTGATGGGGGGAACGGTGGCGGCCAGCCACGCCGGCACCATGGTTGGCGAGGTACTGGGGCGCAGCGACGGCACGGCGGGCCAGGTCTTTCGACTGGCGAACACGCCGGTCCTGCCCCGCCGGCAGGGTGAGACGGTCATGGTGGAGACGGAGGACGGGGGTTACGAGGGGTGGCGGGAGGTGGCCGATTTCTCCGAATCGGGCCCTGAGGACCGGCACTTCGTGCTGGACAGCGCCCCGGGAGAGGTCACGTTCGGCCCGGCAGTCCGCCAGCCGAACGGCGAGACAAGATGGTTCGGGATGGTGCCGCCAAAGGGCAGGCAGATGAGGTTCTCGTCCTACCGCTATGGCGGCGGCAGTGAGGGAAACGTGGGCAAGGGGACCATCACCGTCCTCAAGTCCTCGATAGCCTATGTCGCCGCGGTAACCAACCGTCGCGCCGCCAGCGGCGGCGTTGACGCCGAGACCGTGGAGCACGCCAAGCTCCGGGGGCCGCGAACGTTGCGGACAAGAAACCGGGCGGTCACCGAGGAAGACTTCGAGTTCCTGGCCCTGGAGGCGTCACCGTCGGTGGCCCGCGCCAGGTGTTTGCAGCCACGAGAGGCGCTCGACGCCGACCAGCCACCGCCGGGTGTGGTGCACCTGGCGCTTGTCCCTGCCTTCTCGTTAACCGACGGAATGGCGCCGCCAGACCAGCTTGAGTTGCCCCGCGAGCTTAAGGAGCAGGTGCGCGCCTATCTGAACGAGCGGCGGCTGCTCACCACCGCACTCACCATTGGAGATGCTGACTACCGGTGGGTGTCGGTGCAGGCCAATGTGAGAGTGAAGCCAAGGTTCGACCCACAGCAGGTGAGACACGCCGTGGAGAGACGGCTGTACCAGTTCATCAACCCACTGTTCGGTGGGCCGGAGGGAGGCGGCTGGCCCTTTGGCCGCGACCTGTTCCTTCCTGAGGTGCACTCGTGTATTCAGGGCGTGGAAGGGGTCGACTTTGCGGAGGACGTGCGGCTCTACCCGGTGAACGTGGCAACCGGGGAGAGGGGTGAGGCGACGGAGCGGGTGAAGCTTTCCCCGGCGGGGCTGGTATGCTCCTATCGCCACGAGATAACGTCATAGGGAGTGTGACATGGCGAACGCTGTAGCTGAACGCAAAGGCGCCAGACTGCTGGAGTACCTGCCGGCCTTCTGCAGCGCCGATGACTTCCTGGGGCGGTTCCTGCTGGTATTCGAGGATATCCTGACGCCAATCGAGGGTGTGGTGGGGCAGGCCCATCTCTACCTGGACCCTGGGATGATGCCGCAGGAGTTCCTGCCGTGGATCGCATCCTGGCTCGACCTGGTGCTGGACGAGAACTGGCCGGTCGACAAACGAAGGAACCTGGTGAGGTCGGCGGTGGAGCTATACCGCTGGAGGGGCACGCGGCGCGGACTCCGGGAGTACGTCAGGGTGTACACCGGGGTCGAACCAACCATAACCGAGCATCTGGGCGGCATAGCGCTTGGCAGCCAGGCTCACCTTGGGGAGAACACCGTTCTCGGCGAAGGGCGGGACCATTGCTTCACCGTGACGCTGGAGGTGGAAGACCCGAAAGCCATCGATGTACAGAGGGTGAAGACAATCATCGAGGCGGAGAAGCCAGCGCATACGGCGTATATTCTGAACGTGGTTCACCGGGCGGAGCCAGCAGCGACTGAGGCCGCTGGTGTAGACGAGGTTGATTGACAGCGAGTCGCGGCGTGATATATGCTTGCCAAGCCCGTGTGTTGAGGAGTGATAGCTATGCCACTTGAGGACTTCTTCAAGTACCAGAGAAGAAGGATCAACCCTTTCAAGGGGCTGGTCATCGATGTCCCGACCTGGGCCGACGCCCACAGCTACCACAGAGACCAGCAGAGGCTCCACGCGGTGGCCATGCACCAGCATGGCATCGTCACCGGGCTGGAGGTGTTCGCCTGGAATCCGCCCGACAACTCGGTCGTCATCTATCCAGGAATAGCGGTCGATGCCCAGGGCAACACCATAGTGGTGAGCGAGCCGCAACGGTTCTATATCAGGACCGAGGAGCAGGGCACCGCGTACGTGGTGATGGACTACCGCGAGGTACCGCAGGAGATGGCGCAGTCCCTCGATGGGGGGAAGACGGAGCCGGTGTACATCCTGGAGGCCTATCGCATCGGCGAGCAGCGCAGCGCCCCGGAAGGGACCCAGATTGAGGTGGCCCGCATAGCGGTCTCGGGGGACAAGGCGGGCATAACCGATGCGGTGAACCCGATGAGCCCTGACGCCAACGAGATCGATGGCCGGTACCGGCCGCTGGCGGGGCCAGCCCGCCGCGGCGAGATCGGGGTCGGTGTGGCGGACCTCCCC
>JAXHUA010000166.1:0-13855 GCA_034189695.1 Chloroflexota bacterium
CGTCAACTGGAAACACTATGGGCCATGGCTGAGCATGCCCAAGGAAAGGAGGCTTCGGTAACCTCATTTATGAGGCAACCAACCACCGTTCGGTAACACTTTCTATTGACGCAACACGCTGAGAGCGGCCGTCAATTCACCGCCTTGCGCCGCAGTGCGCTGAAGCCGGCTGGCTCTTTGTGGTGGGAGGGAGCCCACCCACGCCAGCGACAGGGCAGCCATCGCTGCTGCTTGCCCCCGTGGTACAGAGCACGAGGATGGCGGCGTGTGCCTGGGTGCACTCACCATAGTGGAGGTACTACACCTGTGATATAATTTCGGCGTGGTGTTGCCATTAGTCGCACGGGTTGGGCGGCTGCTGAGTCATCCCTATCTGACGCTCGCCGCGAGGCTTGGGCTCGGCGGCGTGTTCATTTTCGCCGGCACGGCGAAGCTGGGCCAGATTCATGAGTTCGTCACCCTCGTTAGCGCCTACGAGGTGCTGCCCACCTGGTGGATGGTGAGGGCCTACGCCTACGTCATGCCCCCGCTTGAGGTTGCGCTGGGCATATTCCTGGTGTTCGGCGTACTGCTCAGGATCAGCTCTGCGGTGAGCATCCTGGTGCTGGTGAGCTTCATCATTGCCAAGGGCGTCATCCTGTCCCGGGGGTGGGAGATGAACTGCGGCTGCTTCGGCACCGTGGCGGTGATGCTCAGTTCGGAGACCCTGGCACTGGCCTTCGTGCTGCTGGCCCTGGCGGTGCAGATACTGTTCCATCGAGGCGAGTTCCTCGCTCTGGGGCCATGGCTCAAGCGTCGGCGGCAGGTCGGGATCTCAGAGACTGAAACCACGTCCTAGCCTCGTCGACGTGGTCCAGTTCCACGAGGGCGATGCCCGTATTGAGCCTCGCACGTACGTACCTCGGGTTCAGTTGCAGCGCCTTACGGTAGCAATCGGCGGCGTCCTTCCACTCGTGGCGCTCAGCGTGGTCGCAGCCTCGGCTGTGGTAGACGTCGGCGATGAGTTCCCGGTCGCCCCAGTCGTCCCGCCCGGGACTGTCCCTGTGCCCGGGGAAATCGAACCCACTGGGGAACATGTGCTCAATGTCAAATGAGCGCTCCTTGGTTCGGAGCACGGTGAAGACGTGCGGACCGGCGGCGAATGCGTCCTCGAGGTGAACGGCGGTGACGCGCAGGCCCATTTCCTGGGCGAGCACGTTGTACAGGAGAGTCAGGCCGAGGCAATTGCCTACACCCGCTCTGCCGCCAAGCTGAGCGTCGACCACGTCGCTCAATCTGTAACTGCCTCCCCGCTGCCACCGGCGAGGAGTGGATTCCGAGAGCCAGAGAAAAAGGCCGCGGGCGCGGTCTTCGTCGTCTCCCTCGACGGCGGAAGCCACATGGCGGCTGAGGTGCTCTATACCGGTCAGGCAGGTGGTGAATGCGCGCTCGTCTCTCACACCCGATGCCAGAAGGGCGCCTTCGGCCAGCTTGAGCGGGCGGCCCTGAAGAAGCATCTGCTCCAGGTTTCTGGGTTCCATTTCGTCGTGGTAGGTATTGATAAGTGCTGCCTTTTTCGGTATAATCTCCCCCTAGTTCACTGGGTGTTATCGACTAAGGAGGTGGCGGATTGGCTTCCCTGGCGCGGCATGTGCTCCTCGAACTGAACGGCTGCAACCGGCAACGCTTGAGCGACCTCGATTTCCTGCGAGTGACGCTTCTTGCCGCCGCGCGCGAAGCAGAGGCTACCATAGTCGACGACTCGTTTCACACCTTCCCCCCTTATGGCGGCGTCAGCGGTGTTGTCATCATCCTTGAGTCTCACATTTCCATCCACACGTGGCCCGAGCACGGCTACGCTGCGGTGGACATCTTCACCTGTGGCACCTCCGTCAAGCCGGAGAGAGCCACGGGCCTGCTGATTCGAGAGCTTGAACCGGAGGACTCCTCCATTGTAGAGATGGAGCGAGGCGTTTTGAACTCCCTGGTCGCCCATGAAGCAACATAGGTGGTTCAGCGACCATATCTCCCCTGATATGGTGCAAATGCACCGCGTTACGGACACCGTCTACTCAGGGAGTACGCAGTTCCAGTCCATCGAGATCATCGATACTGGCGCCTTTGGGCGGTGTCTTGTCCTCGACGGCAAAATCCAGTCCAGCGCGCTTGACGAGTTCATCTACCACGAGGCCCTGGTCCACCCGCCGATGCTGGCCCATCCCCGCCCAGAGACGGCCCTCATCGCCGGCGGCGGCGAAGGGGCTACACTGAGGGAGGTGCTGGCCTATCCTTCGGTGAGAAGGGTGGTCATGGTGGACATCGACGGCGAGGTGGTCGAGGTCTGTCGCCGCTTTCTCCCGTCGTTTCACCAGGGGTCGTTCGACGACAGCCGGGTGGAGTTGCGCATCGAGGATGTGAAGCTCTATCTTGAACAGTCTGACGACAGGTTCGATGTCGCCGTCATCGACCTGCCTGAGCCGATAGAAGAGGGGCCGGCGGACACCCTTCACACCAGGGAGTTCTATCAGCTGGTCGGCGAGCGGCTGACGGCGAAAGGCATGGTGTCGCTCCAGGCCGGCGCGGCCTCATGGGGCATGTTCGATTGCTTCACGGCTATCGTCAGCACGCTCAAGGCGGTCTTTCCTTTCGTGGCCCCGTATGCAGTGCACGTGCCAAGCTTCGCCAGCGTGTGGGGTTTCGCCCTCGCCTCGTCGGAGCCCGTGCTTCCGGACGTCGCCGAGGTCGACCGCAGGATTGCGGCCAGACTGAGCAAGCCACTGCGGTTCTATGATGGGATAACCCACCAGGGCCTCTTCTCGCTGCCCAGGAACCTGAGGGAAGCGATGGAGCGGGAGACGAGGGTCATCACCGAAGGAGAGCCGTTCTTCATCTACAAGCCCTAGGCCGCGCCCCACGGCACCGGGCGAGCTACAACGTCGCCAGATTGCAGAAGTACCGTGCGATGTCCAGGCGCCCGAGGTGTGAACCTCCCAGCCATTGCTGCATCATCTTGTTGTCCCGCCAGTGCTTCTCAACGTCCGCATCCCTGGTGTAGCCGTAGGAACCCATCATCTCCATCGCCCTGTTCGCCACCAGGACGCTTACGTCGGCGGCGTACGTCTTGGCGATCCTCGCCTTGGCCAGCATCTCCGCTGACCAGCGCGGCCCATAAATCTCCGGCTGGTCCCACATGTGAGAGACGCTGAGGGCATAGGTCCTGGCGGTCTCAATGCCGGTGACCATGTCCGCCAGGCTGCAGGCAATGACACTGTGCTCTTTGATCGGCTTGCCGGCGGCGACGCGCTGGCTGGCGTAGTCGGTAACGATCTCAAAGATATTCTGTGCCGTCCCTATGGACATGGCGGCGCTGGCGGTCGAGCCCAGTACCAGGTTCTGGTGAAGAAGGTTGGCATCGTCGCCCGGCCCCGCGGCGCGGTATCGCTTGGGCACCCTCACGTTGTCGTAGAAGATGGTGCAGTTCCTGTCGGCCTGCATTCCGGCCTTATTCTCAAACCTGCCGAAGGAGAGGCCCTCTGACTGATGGGGTACGTAGATAAGGGCAATGCCCTCGTCACCCAGATCGGGGTCAACGGTGCATACAGTAAGATACAACTGGGCAACGCCACTGTTCGTGGGCTATTGCTTCACGCCGTTGATGACCCATTCCTCCCCGTCAAGCTGGGCCGTGGTATGTATCCTGCGCCCTTCCATGCGCGGGTTCTCAATATCGCAGCCGCCTTCGGGCTCGGTCATGGCGAAGCAGCCGACCGGAGCCTCGTCCTTGGGAAAGAAGCCATTCAGTTCCTCGATCAGGTCCGGCCTGCGGTACGGTTCAACTCGCACGGGGAACAGGCACCAACCGGTGCACGCTATGGCAACGGCTATGCCGCTGTCCCCTCGTGACAACTCCTCCAGGAAGCCCATCTGGTCGGTCAGCGAGACTGGCTGGTCCCCTGTCAGGCTCGCCCCCGCGCCCAGCTCGACCATGAGCTTCCGGAAGATGGGCTCTATGAACTTGGTGTGGTCCCTGTCGTCGTCGATCTGTTGCCTGATCGGGATGATTTCGCTGTCGACGAACTGTCGCGCCAGGGCACGGACCATCTTGGCTTGTCCGCCGTTCAGTTCCTCTATGGCGATATGCTCCGTCGTCGTTACACCTCCCGCTGTTGGCGCAGCCATTCTCGACAAAACCATGCACTGCGTCAAGCGATGGAGAGAGCGGCACCGCGGCTCTTCTAGCGCTGCGAACTGAATGCTATAATCTGGGTGTGGACGTGCTTGATGGGCTGAATGCGGCGCAGCGGGAGGCAGTGGAGGCTATCGAGGGGCCGGTGCTCATACTGGCCGGCCCGGGAAGCGGCAAGACCAGGGTGATCGCCCATCGCGTGGCCTATCTGGTCAAGGTCTGGGGCATCAGTCCGTACCACATCCTGGCGGTCACCTTCACCAACAAGGCTGCCCGGGAGCTGAAAGAACGCCTCTATCATCTTCTCGGCACCTCGGTAGACGACCTGACCGTGGGCACGTTCCACGCCACCTGCGCCCGTATCCTCAGGAGAGAATCAGCGCATGCGGGCCTGGACTCGAGGTTCGTCATCTACGACGATGACGACCAGATGAACCTGGTGAAGCGGAGCCTTCAAGAGCTTGACCTCGATCCCAAGCGATATCCCCCGCGGGTGGTGCTCTCGGGAATCTCAGCAGCCAAGAGCCGGCTGGTCACGCCTGAGTATTATGTCAAGCATAGCTACTTCGATGAGGTGGTGCAGCGCGTCTACGAGCACTACCAGGCGCTCCTGGCTGACAGCAAGGCACTGGACTTCGACGACCTTCTGATGAAGACAGCTCGCCTTTTTCAGGACCATCCCGATGTCCTCTCCAGGTACCAGCGGCGATACTACCACGTGCTCATCGACGAGTTCCAGGATACCAACATCGCGCAGTACGTTCTGGCCAGGCAACTGGCTGGCGGTTACCGCAACATATGCGTCGTCGGGGACCCGGACCAATCGATATACTCGTGGCGTTTCGCGGATATGAGAAACATCATGAGCTTTGAGAAGGACTATCCCGATGCTCGCGTGGTGTACCTTGAGCAGAACTACAGGTCAACCAAGACCATCCTGGAAGTGGCGCGGAACGTCATATCGGCCAACAGTCAACGCAAGGAGAAGGAGCTGTGGACTGAGAACGACGCAGGGGTGCCGGTGACCGTTGGCGAAGCGTACAACGAGGAGGAGGAGGCGCAGTCGGTGGTGAGCGAGGTTGAGAGACTCACCGCCAACGGGGACTTCACGCTGGCGGACTGCGCGGTGATGTACCGCGTCAACGCCCAGTCGAGAGCGCTCGAAGAGGCTTTCATTCGGTACGGCGTCCGTTATCGGCTCATCGGAGGGACGCGTTTCTACGAGCGCCGCGAGGTGAAGGACGTCATCGCCTACCTCAGGGTTGTGCACAACCCCTTCGACAGCGTGAGCCTCCTGAGGATAATCAACACGCCGCCGCGTGGCATCGGGTCACGCACGATACAGGAGCTATCGCAGTGGGCCAGGGGACAGTCACTGCCTATGTACGCCGGTCTCCAGAAGCTTGCCGATGAGGGTGAGCAGTCTCCTTTCAGCACCCGCGCGACGCAGGTCCTGCTTGGCTTCCTGAACACAGTCAACGAAATGGTGAGAGGCAGCGAGAACCTGAACATACTGGACCTCTTTGACCTGGTGGCGGAGCGTTCCGGGTACAGGGAATACGTGCTGAGCAAGGACGATGGCGAGGACAGGTGGGAGAACGTTCTGGAGTTGCGCAGCGTGGCCAGCGACTACCGGCATCTGGAGCCTGAGGAAAGCCTGTTGGCTTTCCTTGAAGGTGTGGCGCTGGTATCGGATGTGGACAGCTACGACGAGAAGGGCGACGCCGTGACGCTCATTACCCTCCACGCGGCCAAGGGGCTGGAGTTCCCCGTGGTGTTCATCGTCGGCATGGAGGAGGGACTGCTTCCTCACCGAAGGTCGTTTGAGTACCCGGAGCAGATGGAGGAAGAGCGGCGGCTGTGCTATGTGGGCATCACCCGCGCCAAGCAGAGGCTCTATCTCCTGCATGCCTTTCGGCGTCACCTTCAGGGAAGCAGCGGGCCGACGCTCCCATCGCGCTTCCTCACCGACGTTCCATCCCACCTGGTGAAGGCGCCTGGCACCGCCGCATCAGCGGGTGGGCAGGGGCGAACCTTAACCACAAAGACTTCGGCGAAAGCTCCCCTGAGTCCGGGGGACCACGTTGTGCACGCCGCCTTCGGCGAGGGGGTTGTGGTGAAGTGTATACCGGCGCGGGACGACCACGAGGTGACCGTGGCGTTCAAGGGTGCCGGAGGCGTGAAACGACTGCTGCTGAGCCTGGCGCCACTCGAGGTCGTGAGGCAGGCGTGAGCGAGGGTGGGCGGGCGAAACTCTTGACACCGCCGAGGGGGTTCGTGTAGACTTTTTTTGCTAACACCGAGGCTAGCTCGTTTGGCTGAGACAGAGCAATGGCAACCAATGGGAGTAAGGAGGTACACGGGGATATAGCATTCATCTTTGCCAAGGAAAAAACAAAGGAGGTACCGAATTGGCTGAAGGATCGGTGATGACTGATGAAGTCAAAGCCATGATTGGCACCATGTCTGAGCCAATCATAATGGAAGTGGAAAGAGGGCCTATCAGGCGATACTGCGAAGCAGTTGGCGATGATAACCCTCTTTTTCTTGATGTGCAGTATGCGAAAGACGCGGGGTATGATGACATCGTGTGCCCGCCCGGGTTCTGGGGCTGGCCGACCAAGGGCGCAACGCTCGGCGGTCTGGCCATGGTGGCACCGGTGTTGTTCAAGGCCGGCCTCTTTCGGATCCTCGATGGCGGCGTCGACCAGGAGTTCTACATCCCCATCCAGGCTGGAGACGTCCTGATCGCCTACTCCAAGATCGCCGACATTCGTGAGAGGGAAGGCAAAACGGGCAAGATGGTGTTCACCACGGTCGAGACCGTTTACCTGAACCAGAACGGCAACAAGGTAGCTGTGAGCAGGTCGACGATTATCGCGAGGTAAGGAGGACAACATGGGGAAGCAGGTCTATTACGAAGACGTTGAGGTGGGCAGCGAGATACCGACGCTGGAGAAGGTCTCGACCACCCTTATGGCTGTCAGGTGGGCTGGGGGATCGGGCGACTTCAATCCCCTGCACTACGACGACAACTTCGCCGCGACCCAGGGCACCGGCGGCATCATCACGCATGGCGCTCTCAAGAGGGCGTGGCTGGTCAACCTGGTGACCAGCTGGGTCGGTGACCACGGTCGGGTCAGGAAGTTCGCCTGTCAGTATCGAGGCATGGACTACCCTCGGAAGATGGCGACCATGGGGGACCCCACGGAGGGCGAGACATGGTTGTGCAAGGGCAAGGTCACCGGCAAGAGGGTGGAGGACGGTGAGCATCTCGTGGATGTGGAGATCGCGGTGGAGAACGGCAGCGGTCAGGTGACCACGCCGGGGAGTGCTACCGTCATGCTCCCATCTCGAGAGGGCTAGAGCCTGGACCGCAGGCTTCAGATAGATAAGGAGGCAAAATGGCTGACAGACTCAAAGACAAAGTTGCTGTGATAACCGGCGCTGGTAGGGGCATTGGCAGAGGCCATGCCCTTCTGTTTGCTTCCGAGGGTGCGAAGGTCGTGGTCAATGACCTTGGCTCCGCGAGGGACGGGACTGGCGCTGAGCGTGGCCCGGCTGACGAGGTGGTTGAGGAGATCAAGAAGATGGGCGGCGAGGCCGTTGCCAACTACGACAACGTGGCCACCTGGGCCGGCGGCGAGAACATCATCAAGACCGCCGTTGACACCTTCGGCAAGATCGATATTCTGGTAAACAACGCCGGGGTGCTGCGAGACCGCATGGTTTTCAACATGACCCCCGAGGAGTGGGACACTGTGATCAAGGTCCACCTCTACGGTCACTTCTTCTGCCTCAAGCCAGCATGTGTCCTGTTCAGGCAGCAGAGGGGCGGTCGTATAGTGAACACGGCTTCCACGTCGGGTCTGGGCAACAGAGGCCAGGCCAACTATGCCGCAGCCAAGGAGGGCATCGTCGGCTTGACCCGCACGGTAGCCAGGGACATGGGCCGATACGGAGTGACGTGCAACGCCATCCGGCCGGCCGCCGCGACCAGAATGACTGTATCGCCTGAGATGGAGGAAGCCCGCAAGAAGCGGGAGCAGACAGGGGCCGCACCGTCAGGTTCCGGGCTTACGCTCAACGCGCTGCCTCCTGAGGCCATCGCGCCGCTGGTGGTGTTCCTGTGCACGGACGAGGCGGCAAACATCAATGGGTGCACCTTCCTCGTTCACAGTGGTGAGATTCACCTGATGACTGACCCGGCCATTGAGAAGAGCATCCACAAGAACGGACGGTGGACAGTGGATGAGCTCTGCGAAATCGTCCCGAAATCGCTGGCCCACGGCCTGGTGAATCCATCGCCACCGGAACAACCAAAGCAGTAGGAAGGCTTACGACGCTAAGGAGGCAAAATGGCTGACAGACTGAAAGGCAAAGTTGCTGTGGTAACAGGTTCGGGCCGGGGCCTTGGCAAGTGCCATGCTCTGGCGCTTGCCGCCGAGGGTGCGAAGCTGGTCATCAATGACCTGGGCGGCGCTGTGGACGGCACCGGGGCCGCCAAAGGCCCGGCTGACGAGGTGGTGGAGGAGATCAAGAAGATGGGTGGCGAGGCTGTTGCCAACTATGACAGCGTTGCCACTCCCGAAGCTGGAGAGAAGATAGTCCAGACTGCCGTCGATGCATTCGGCAGGATCGATATTCTGGTTAACAACGCTGGTGTGCTCCGGGACCGCATGGTGTTCAACATGACCGAGGAGGAGTGGGACACGGCGATGAAGGTCCACCTCTACGGGCATTTCAACTGCGCCAAGCCTGCCTGTGTGCTCTTCAGACAGCAGCGAAGCGGCCGGATCATAAACACCTCTTCTATAGCGGGTCTGGGCAACATGGGCCAGGCCAACTACAGCGCGGCCAAGGAGGGCATCGTTGGGTTGACCAGGACGGTGGCCATCGACATGGGCCGCTACGGTGTAACCTGCAACGCCATTCGCCCCATGGCTGGCACCAGGTTGACGTTGACGCCGGAGTTGTTCGAGGCATGGAAGAAGAGGGGTATGACCGAGGACCAGATAAAGGCGATGTGGCCTGCTCCCGACGACATATCTCCTATGGTGGTCTTCCTGTGCTGCGACGAGGCAGCGAACATCAACGGACGTACCTTCGATGTCATGGGTGGCAACATCGGCCTCTACTCGGAACCCTACAACTGGCGGTCGATCTACAAGAAGGGCATATGGACTGTTGATGAGCTGGTTGACCTGATACCGAAGTCCCTGTCGAGGGGTCTGCAGAATCCATCACCGCCGGCACCGCCGAAGGAATAGTGAATCGCTAGGAAGTCGGTGCGTTAGTGACGGGAGAGGCGAGTTTTCGCCTCTCCCAGTCTTTTCTGGTGATTTGCATCGTCACGAAGGTCTTGTCGCGCCTGGTGATATGACCATAGGCGACGAAGCCACATTTGCGGAAGCAGCCCTGCGCCCTGGCATTCCAGTCCAGCGTCTTGAGGTAGACCCTGGTGATGTTGGTGGTGGTGAAGATATGGTTCAGAAGGACGGTTACCGCGTCAGCGCCGTACCCCTGTTGCCAGTAGTCGCGGTCTCCGATCATGATTCCAAGCTCGGCTTGCCCGCGTTTCTTGTCGACGTCGTAGTACATGCAGTTGCCGATGTGCCTGCCGTCCAGGGTTTCGATGGCGAACCGGCGCCGCCGCTCACTGGTGGCGCTTATCTCAGTGGCGTGCTCGAAGAGGTACTCGGTGTAGGGCACCCTCAGTGGTGGGGCGGCATCAAGGCGGGCGAGTTCGTCATCGCTCCGCCACGCGTAGTCGTTGGTGGCGTCCTCCCATTGCTTGTCTCTGAGGACCACTTTCTTGCCCCTCAACATGGGGTCGTGTCTCCCGCTAGGTAATCTCGAACGAGAGGGGGTCCCTGGCGAAGCTGAGCTCTTCCAGTGCCTCCTCGGCTGCATCTCGAATGTGCTCGTCCGCGAAGCTGAGGCACTCTTGCAGCAACTGCTCGGCCTCGTTGCCTCCTATCTTACCCAGCGCCTCTATGGCTGAGAGGCAAACCTGGCCGTCAAGGTCGCGCACAAGCTTGGCAAGAAGGGATACCGCTTCCTCCTGACCCAGCTCTCCGCATGCCCGGGCCGCCTCGTAGCGCATCTCGGCGTCGCCGCTGCTCAACTCACTGAGGAGGGTGGGAAGCCACATAAGGTCGCAGTTCATCCCCATGGCGTATACCGCGCTGGCTCGCATCCTGCCGTTCTCACTATCATAGGCGCGCCGTATGATCTCTTTGACCTCTGGATGCGTGCGCGGAGCTATGGCCTCGATAGCCCGTCTCACTACTTCGACGACTTCTGTCGAGTCGGCGATGGTGTCGAGGAGCGTTCTCTCGACTTTGGTTGCGTCATGTGAGCGCAGCTTGCCCAGTTCGGCGAGCAACACATACCTGCCCAGCGCCGTGGCAGCGGCGGCCCGCACAGCCTGTTTCTCATCCTGTTTGAGCAGGTTGATGAACCGGTCGATAAGCGAACGGCTCTCGCACTCCCACAGCCCGTCGATGCAGCGCAGACGCACCGGCTCATCCGCATCATCGAGGCAGGCCGCGAAGATGTCGTCGAAGTCCAGCAACACGTTCTCTTCGGCGAGCTCGACGAGATGGCCCGCGATTTCGCGTCGTCGCTCAGCGTCCATCTTCGCCCATGCGTCAAGAAACAGACGCAGTTCATCTGGCGACAGAGCGGACAGCTCGGCCAGCTTCGATACGACAAGAGGCTTGTTGCTGTCTGCTATCTCAGCCAGGTAGTTTTCCACTATCAGCCCTCGTGCTGTCTAGCCCTTGGCGGCCACCGACAGGCGACCAAGATGGAGGGCCGGAGCCTTCACCGCTCCGCCAACCCACCTGGCCTCGTCACCTACGGCGACAAGACCCTTGAGCACATCGTATATGTTGCCGGAGATCATGGTGTCCTTGACCCGTCCCGTTATCTCGCCGTTCTCCACCCGGTAGCCCAGGAGCACGTTGCCGCTGAAATCCCCACCGAGGATGTTCCCCTGCCCCGCCCCGATCAGCGCCTCGACCACCAGACCCTCCTTGAGGTCGCTGACCATATCCTTGAAGGAGGTGTCGCCTTCATCAAATACGAGAGCGGTGACTGACGGGGCCGGCATGCTGCGGCGGCCCCGGTGAGCGCTGGCCGTGCTCGTTGCGCCGGCCCGCGCGGCTGTCTGGAGGTCATAGAGGAAGTGTCCCACCACCCCCTTGTCGATCAGGGGCGTCTTCTGGCTCGGCACGCCTTCGTCGTCGCACGGGCGGCTCGTGGGGCGGTAGTCAAGCGTCGCATCGTCCCACAGCGACAGCCGGGGGTCGAAAAGCTGCTGTCCCTGCTTCCCCTTCAGCGGGGACGCCCCTTCGACAATGAACTTGCCGTTGAACGCTGCCGCCAGTGGAGCAAACAGGGCATTTCGCACGCCCTTCGGCGTGAGGAGCACCGGCAACTCGCCGGTGGACACGGTGGCGGTGCGCTTCGCCAGCTCGAGCTGCTCAATGACGGAGTCCGCCAGCGGTTTGACGTCTCGCAGCGGACGGCACGAAGCCTCGAAGTCACCAACGAAGAGCATGTCGGTATCCCGGATGAGCATCGCCTCCATGCCAACGACGAAGCTGCCGCTGCGGTAGCTCATCTCCCCGCCCTTCGAGTTGAGAATGCTCACCGTGCTCACGCTTTTCGTCGCACCTGCCTCGCAGACCAGTTCCGGCGTGTGGCGTCGCACTGCGCCAATGAGCGATTCGGCAAGGGCCACCATGTCCTCAACAGGCACGCTCTCGACGTCGGGGTCGTAGGCCGCGACGATGGGATAGGTGGTCTTGCCCGGCAGCTCGAATCTGGCCGCGGCTCCGAACTCGGCGGTCTCGACTGCCATATCCACCAGCGCCTGGGGTTCATCGACCCTGGAGCTGGTAGCGAACCCTATGCGCCCATCCTTGATGATGCGTAGAGAGACAGTCGTGGACTCCTTCGTTTCGAGCATCTTCAGGCGGTTCGCTTCGAAGGCCACCGGTGTCTCCCAAGACGTGGCGCGGAACACCTCCGCCTCGTCCGCCACCTTCCTGGCCAGAGAGAGGATGGTCTCCACCTACTTGCCTCCCACGACACAGTTGCGGATTCGTATGTGCGGGCTGCCATTCGACACGGGGAGCGGCGACTGGGCTCCCTTTCCGCAGCCCCCGCCCTGGTTCATGTCCAGGTCATCACCGATGGCATCGATGTTATGGAGCGTGGTGAAGAGGTTGCCCGTGAGCATAACCGGCCTGAGAAGCTCGGCTACCTTGCCGTCTCTGATCATGTACGCCTCGCCGGCGGAGAAGGTGAACATCTCCATGCTGGTCATCCCACCGTACCAGTTCTTGGCGTAGACGCCCTCCTTGATGTCGCTGATCATGTCCTCGAAGGTCACGTTCTGGGGCTCGATGAGTGTGTTGGTCATTCTGACGATGGGTGGATAGCGGTAGTTGATCGCCCGGGCGTTGCCCGTCACGTTCTCACCCATCTTCGCGGCCGTCTCGCGGGAATGCAGCCGGCCTACGAGCACGCCTTCCTTGATGAGGTAGGTCCTCGTCGCCGGCACCCCTTCGTCGTCGTACTTGTAGCTGCCTCTCAGCCCGGGAATGGCCCCACCATCGACGATATTGAGGTGTTCTCCGCCGAATCTGCGGCCGAGCACCATGATCTCCTTGAGGTTCTCGTTCTCATAGACGAAATCGGACTCGGACAGGTGACCGAAGGCCTCGTGGGCGAAGACGCCCGCGAGGACGGGGTCGAGAACAACGGTGTACTCACCGCCCCTGACCGGCGCCGCCGAGAGCATGGCCACAGCGCGTTCGGCAGCCTCGCCTATGCGTTGGTGCAGTCCTTCCACGAAGCCGAAATCGCCGCTGGAACCCAGGCTCAGCGCCACCTGCTGTACGTCGCTGTTCTCGCGTACTATGACCGTGATGCGGAGCGTAACGTCGACCCTCTCCTGCTCGATGTAGCTCCCTTCGGAGTTGGCGAAGACGACTCTCCTGGCGCCATCTCCATAGCCAATCACCGAACTCTGTATCTTCGGGGTCGACCAGATTATGTCGTTGTACTCGTCGAGCAGGCTCTTCTTCTGAGCGAGCGGGATGGCTCTGGGGTCTCTGATGATGGTGGGTGCCACTTCCTCGATGACGGGCGGCACCCGGGCCAGCGTGCTCGTCTCCCTGCCCACCAGTCTCGCCTGTGTCACCGCGGCGTCCACCTTATCGCGCAACGCCTCGACGTCATTGAAGCTGACGAAGCCCCAGCCGCCGTTGACCAGGGCGCGGGCGTTGCCGCCACGGCTGCTGCTCCGGCCGACCTCCTCCAGCTCACGGCCGCGGTACTGCACGTGAGTGGACTCGCCCTTCTCAACGCGCAGTTCGACGTAGTCTGCGTCGTGGCCTTGAAGGGCGCTGTGTGCCTGGTCGCGCAGGGTTTGGTCCATCGCTGTCTTCCGTGTAGACGCCAGCAGTGGGTTCACTTGGGGGGCTGCTGGTCAGTTTACAGGAGGGGCATTTCGATGTCAATCTCGCGAATTGCCTCATAATAAATGTTACCGAGTGGGGTATCGTTGCCTCAAAAAAGGTGTTACCCAATGAGAGGCATGAGTAGAGGCAGCGTGACAGAGTATACCGAGGTGATGAAGGAGAGGTACGAGAGGGCCAACCGCAACGGGAAAGG
>JAXHUA010000167.1:0-24200 GCA_034189695.1 Chloroflexota bacterium
GCCGCTTCGGCCAGGACGCGCGCATTGCCCTCGTATACCGAGGGCAAAACGAACAGGTCACAAGCCGCAAAGTAGGCAGGAATTTCAAGCAGTTGGGTATCAAGTGGGACTTCGCTGAGACGGATGCTATGGACTCGACCCTGCTGAGGCCTGCTATTAAGGTTTACGAAAGTGCTGGGTTAGATGTGACGATTGGAGGCTCGGGTTTCGAGTAATGGGTGCGGAGAACGATAGAGAGACCTTGGGTGTGGTCAATGACATCCAGAGAATGAGTATCTGCGATGGGCCGGGCTACCGCACGACGGTGTTCTTGAAGGGGTGTTACCTGGATTGCCAGTGGTGTCACAACCCTGAGGGGAAGAGGCGCTACCCGGAGGTCTTCCCGTATATCCCCAACTGCATAGGCTGCATGAAGTGCGTTGACGTGTGTCCCACTGGCGCGTTGACGGTTGAGGAGGAGAACAAACCGATCATCGACAAGGGCCTGTGCAATGTCTGCCTTCAGTGCGTGAAGGTGTGCAAGTACGATGCCCTGGTGGTCTGGGGCAAGATCATGAGGGCTGGCGAGGTCATGGACGAGGTTGAGAAGGACCTGCCCTTTTACGTGAATTCGGGTGGGGGCATGACCCTGTCAGGCGGCGAGCCCATGGCGCAGCCGGAGTTTGCGCTGGCCCTCATGAAGCTGGCCAAGGCCCTCGAGATTCATACTGCGTTGGATACCGCAGGCAACGTGCCGTGGGAGGACTTCGAGAAGGTCCTGGAGTATACCGACCTGGTGCTCTATGACATCAAGATCATGGACCCCCAGGCCCACAAAGAGTACTCGGGTCGGAGCAACGAGTTGATCCTGGACAATGCCAAGCGAATCGCCGGCTTGGGTAAGAAGATGCGGATTCGCATTCCGGTTATTCCTGGCAGAAACAACACCGTGGAGAACATGAGGGAGACGGGCGAGTTCATAAGGGGACTGGGAGATGTGGTGCTGGGGATCGACCTTCTGCCCTACCACCCATATGCTGGGTCCAAGTACCGTATTTTCGGCCTGCCATATCCGTTTCCTGAGGGCGAGGGCTTGGCCGACCAGTCCATCGATCCGTTCATCGACGTTCTGGTTGACTATGCGGATGTTACGGTCGGTGGGTAGGAAGGAGGCGGGCAGATGCGGATGACGTGTGAGGACTGCGGGTACACTGGCAACGTCCTGGAGTTCGAATTCGTATGCCGGATTGGCTGACCTGCCTGTGGAGGGTCCGAGTTGCGGACCTGTCCCAAGTGCAGCGCTCGCGTTGTACTGCACAAAGCGGAAGCCCTTGAAGATGAAGAAGAGGTGATGAAGGCGCTGAGCCGGAGGCTGGTGGAGATCACCCCGGACGGCACAGACGTTGAGATGGATGAGGCCAGGGAGATAATCCGTCAGCTTGGTGCCATGAACCTGCGGTGGAACATACAGGCGCTGGACGAGTTCATAGCGGAACGGCAGAGAGAGCTTGGCGTGGGCATGCGGCGTTAGGCGGCGGCCTCTGACTCTCTGCCGGCTAGCCCCAGATGGCCCCCCAGACGGAGGAGAAACGTAGGAGGGCAAGGCGTTGCTGATTAAATGTGACGCGTGCGGCTACGAAGGGGAGCATGTCGAGTTCGGCTACCTGTGCATGGCAGGTTGACCCGCCACTGGAGCGTCCGAGTTGCGGACGTGCCCCCAGTGTGAGGAGCGAGTGCTTCTCCACAAGCCTGAACTTATGGAAGACGAAGATGAGCGCATGAAGGAGTTGAGTATCAGGCTGGCTCGGATAACGGCTGATTCGGATGAGTACCTGATGGCCGAGGCGAGGAGCATCATTCGCTAGCTCGGTGCGTACAATGTGCGGCGAGACATCCCGGAGCTGGATGATTTCATAGCTGAGCGCCAGAGAGCGCTGACCCTGGGCCTGCGGTGACATCGAGTGAGCGGCAGACGCTCGGAGGGCGGGGTAGTGATGCGTGTCGGGAGGATGTGGGTGAGCAGGCTGCGTGGCCGCTGAGGAGATGGAAGCGTGGAACTGACATGCCAGCAGTGTGGCTACGTGGATGAGGCTCTGGCGTTTCCCTATGTGTGCAAGATCGGTATTCTGCCCACGGGGGTGGATGAGCTGAGGAAGTGCCCCAAATGTGGGGCCAGAGTGTCCCTGGTGATGGCCGACAAGCTGGAGGAGGAGGAAGAGCAGATGCGGGAGATGTGCCGACGGCTGGCGGCGATACCGGGGAACTCCCCTGCCTTTCTTCTCAAGGAGGCCAGCGAGATAATCCGCAAGCTCAGCGCAATGAATATGCGCTGGAATATCGTTGAACTGGAGGACTTCATCACCCAACGCCAGAGAGAGTTGGGTCTGGGTCTTCGCAGATAGTGAGCCGGGCGAGGGACCCGAGTTCTAGGGAGGTGGACAAAGTATAGTGGAGAATGAAAGAGGCATAGGCGACGTATCGGCACTGGTTCCGGAGGCAGAAGAGCACTACTTCCTGCCTGAGGAGATTATTGAGCACATAGAGCGTATTGGCCAGCTCAGCAAGAGACATCCGGTCAATGTGCTTATCGCCGGCAAACAGGGGTGCGGCAAATCCACCCTTGTGCGGCAGTTTGCCGCCCGAAACAACAGGCCTCTGGCCACGTTTCAGGTCGGCATTCTCTCAGAGCCGGGCCAGTTGTTCGGAGACATGAGGTTGAAGGAAGGGGAGACGTACTACCAGGAGTTCCTCTTCCCCAAGGCGATCCAGACGCCGCGCTGCGTGATACATCTGGAGGAAATCAACCGCCCGGAGCATCCCAAGGCACTGAACATGCTGTTCTCCGTGCTTGCCGAGGACCGTCGGGTGTGGACCGATGAGTTGGGCCTGGTCAACGTGGCTCCCGAGGTGGTCTTCTTCGCCACACTCAACGAGGGCGAGGAGTTCATCGGCGTGGAGATGTTGGACGCGGCTCTGAGGGACCGGTTTTACGTCACTCTGATGGACTACTTGCCGGCTGATGTTGAGACGAAAGTACTCCACCTCAAGACGGGGGTCGATGAGGGGGAAGCTCTTTCCATTGTGAACGTTGCCAATCAGTTGCGGGGCAATAGCCAGGAGCCGATAATGGTCTCCACCCGTCACACGCTCATGATCGCGGAACTGGTGGCCATGGGGGCCAGCATTCGGGAGGCCTTCACCTACAGCCTCCAGGTGAGCAGGGACGTCTTGGAGTCGACTCTGCTCTCCATTCATCTTGAGACGGGCATGACCAGGAGTGGCGATGGCAGAGCCTACAAGAACTACTAGTCTGGATACGGTTGGCGACGAGACCTTCTCCGACTTCTGGCGCAAGAATACCTCAAACATCGAAGCAGTGGAGCTTGCGAACCTCTTGCGCGCCCTGCGCAAAGTAGCGGGCACTCTCGGTCGGAACGTCGGGGACATTGTGTATGCTGGCATGTCCAAGTCCCCCAGCGGCAGCATCGTTCTCGACCCGGATTACGTCATCGGTGAGTACCCTGTGCCGCCGACGAAGGTGGACTATCTGGTGGGGTTGGTTGTCCACGAGGCGCTTCAGAAGACTCAGTGGAGTCAACTGGTATGGACCGGCGTGGAGAAGGAGCGACCGGGCCTGAAGCCCCGGGAGAGAATCATACTCAGCAAGATAATCACTCTCGGTGAGGAGATCTACGTCGATTCCATCTCGGAGCTGTCGATTCTGCGTCTCTACAATCGCCAGGCCCGAAAGGTGGCCATGGACGCGATGCGGGCCCAGCTCGATCCTGAAGCTGTCTCGGTCGACGAATTGGTGTACCTGTGGTGGTTGAGCGCCTGGGGGCAGGACCTCAGTGGCTACGACCTTGAGATGTACCAGGAGCCTCTGAACGTCCTCAATAGCATTACGCCGGAGCTAAGGGCGGTTATTGGCAGTGACAAGGGGGTTATTGACCGCTGCAACATGCGCCGGGCCATCTACTTCAAAGCATGGGACGGTCTGAAGGATATGGTCGTCGGCTGGCGCATAGTCGACAAGGTGATCTGGTGGAGCTCCATGGAGGAGGGGACCGAGACTGCGCCGAAGAAAGGGAGCAAGCCGAAGGGCGTCAGCTTGAGTCCGGCGACGGCGCTGGAGATAGAGGCCAAGCTGGCCGCCAGCACAGGCAACATCACGCCGATCATCGAGTCTATCGTCAATGACCCCGAGGAGGAGATAATCCCCACGAGGCTGTGGGACTACAACGTGCCCGGGCGTGGCGTGGTAGACCAGCGGCAGGTGGGTCGGCTGAAAGCGATCATCCAGAGCTATGCTGACAGGAAAATCCTGATCAGCCGTGGCCTGACCAGTGGCAAAGTGGACAGGAAGCGACTGTATCGGGCTCCCATCACCGGCGAATGCTTCTTCGACAAGCAGTCGCTCCCCGATGTGAGCTGGAGCATGTGCCTGCTCATCGATGCCTCCGGCTCCATGAGCAGAGGCCAGAGTTGGAAGCTGGTGGAGAGCACCGTTGCGACACTTCACAAAGCCTTCAGAGGGTCCACCAACCGATTGCAGGCGTGGGCCTACTTCGAGTCGCACGGGATCTGCATGATCACCAGTCTGCTCAAGGACAACGAGTTGATGTCGATAACGCCTGGTGGACAGACTCCGTCTGGTCAGGCGCTCATCGCTGCCGCTTACTTCCTGCCGAAGGATAGGAAGCGAAAGCTCATCATTCATATCACCGACGGCGCATCGAACTCCGGCTGCCACGTGCAGTACGGGATGGACTTCTGTAGGCAGCAGGGGGTTCAGCTCATAACGCTGGGATGCGGCCTTGAGGATGAGCAGGCGATGTCGGAGCAGTACGGCAGGTCGGTGCAGTTCCTCGACAACTTCGGGCAGTTGCCCAATGCCATCGAGAAACTCCTGAAATGGGCCTTCCTGTACGGCATCAGAGAGACGAAATCGCTCCTGACAGTCGATGTCGGAAGGACAGGCGAACCGTCGGAGCCCACAGAACCTTCATAGGCCTGAGGTATGCACAGGCTGGCCGGGGAGATAGTTAGCCTTCCCGGCCTTTTCTTGTGTCCTTGGGGGGAGTCCATGGGTGGCGGATGCTGGACCGGGCTTCGTCTTACCTCGTCACGGACCGATGTTGGCCCCGCCCGTTTGCGCGAGCACAGTAGTGAGGCCTGTGTCCTGCAAGACCTGCCGCACCTCGGCCATCTCAGCGTTGCCCGGCACCACTATGCGGCTTCTGAATTCGGGCCTGTAGTTGAGCACGGTAACCTGGAGCGATGGGTCTATGCCTGCGATTCGCTGGCCCATTCGACTTATCTCCGACTGGGAGACGAGATCCCGGTTGTAGGGAATGCCGACTCCGGTGAAGACCCGGCCTGAGTACTCGGCTACCAGGTACGACACCGCCTCCCAGGCGGTCTCCTTGTACTTCTCGGCGAGGGCACTGTCGCTGAGACCGGTGATCCGCAGGAAGGTGTCTGTGTCCAGGGCCTTGAGGTCTATGCCGATGTCCGTCATGCCTGCTGCGACCAGTTCGTCGACATAGTCGTGGCTGAGGAGGGAACCGTTGGTGTCGACGTGGAAGCGAGCCTCCGGGTCGGGATTGAGCCTCTTGAGTTCCCGCAGGAACTGCACCAGCCAGGGCCTATTGAGGGTGGATTCGCCACCGGAGATGGTCATTCTGTTGAGATTGAACTGTCTTCGCTCCAAGGTCAGGTTGCGAGCAGCCTGGCCAGGCGTGAGGGCCTGTCCGCGTCCTCTGTAGGCGATTAGCCAGTTCTGGCACTGCGGGCACCTGAGATTGCACCCCGCTGCGAAGCAGACTACCTCAAGGAAGAACGTGCCCTGGTTTCGGGTCTGCCACGGCGTGCCGACCCCACCGGCTGGGTGCGCCGAGAAGTTCATGATGATTCTCCGTGGCACATGCTCCTTGGGCAGGTCCGTTGTGATTCTCATGCCGTCTTGCGCAATAGTGCGGCATGCCAGTCTCACCACCCCATTGACTTGCACAGCGCAGCTCCCGCAGCCCCCGACTTCGCACGGAGCGAATAGCCCGGGCTCGTGTGGCGAGGTGGCAATGGGATACCCTGCTTCCCTCAGGGCCTCTCTGACGCTTATGCGCTCCGGCACGAAGCATAGCTCGCCGTTCACCTCAATGGCGATTCTACGGGCGCGGGATTCCTCCACGAGCTGCAATGCCTGGTGCGGGCAGCTAAGCACACAGGCGCCACAGCCGATGCAGATGAGTTCATCCGCGCCGGGGCAGTCCACTATCTCGCTGCACACGCCGCAGTGACGGCATTTCTCTGGATCGTGAACGGCGACATAGGACATGGTGGCTCAGTCCGAGTGACAAGGTCCGTGGTCTGGCAGCATTCTACAGCATGGTTTGGGGCATATCAAACGGAGGCAATGGCTCGCAGCCGTGCCACCATGCCCGACAGTCGGGTCCGCCGGCCGGTTGCTGCGGGGTCAGCCTGGCAGGAACAAGACGATACTATGCTATCTGGTAAGACTTGAGGCTCCGTTAGCCTTCTTTGGCATGGGTTTTCTTGACAAGGAAACGGGCCAATCAATATAATGGGCTCAGTTTACTGCTTGTGGTACAGGGGGAAGTAGCATGGCTACGGAGAGAATAAGCAGGTTTGTTGTGGATACGACGTATGACTCTCTTCCGCCTGAGGCGATACGGAGCGCCAAGCAGGCAATCGTGGACTGCCTTGGATGCGCTGTGGCGGGGAGCGCAGAGGACGGCGGGAAGATCCTGTCTGGCTATGTGAAAGAGAAAGCGTGCAAACCGGAGGCTGGCATCATCGGCGGAGGCTTCAGAAGCTCACCACCTGAGGCGGCCTGGGTCAATGGAATGCTTGCTCATGTCCTGGACTACGATGACGTCGCCATCCCGACAGGAGGCCACCCGTCGGTGGCGATTCTCCCGACCGCTCTGGCCCTCGGCGAGGCGCTTCATTCGTCGGGAAAGGATGTCCTGCTGGCGTACATCATGGGCTTCGAGGCCATGTGCACCATAGGCAGGGGGGTCACCGGGCGCCACTATATCCTTGGGTGGCACTGCACGGCAACCAATGGGGCATTGGGCGCCGCAGTCGTGGGCGCCAAGTTGCTGAAGCTTGACCTGGCCAAGACGAGGATGGCCATCGGGATCGCTGCCTCTACCACTGGCGGCTTGAAGCAGAACTTCGGCACTATGACCAAATCCCTGCACGCGGGGAACGCGGCGAGGGTGGGAGTGGTGGCGGCCAGTCTGGCTGAGAGAGGCTTCACTGCGGTCGAGGACATACTTGAGACGCCGCAGGGGTTCGCCAAGGTCTTCGGTGGTGGTGAGGAGCTTGACGTGGCTGCGGCGGCTCAGGACATCGGCAGGCCCTACATGATAGCGTCGACGCTGGAGATCAAGCCTTACCCGTCCTGTCGCGGCACCCATCCCGCGATAGACGCCGCGCTCGGCATCAGGAAGGGCGACCAGTTCAACCTGGACGATGTCGCTGAGATAGAGGTGCATGGAAGCGCATGGATCCAGAGCGCGGCCCAGTACACGCGTCCCAAAAGCGCGCTGGAGGGCAAGTTCAGTGTGGAGTACTGCGTCGCCCGCGTTCTGCTGGAGAACGAGGTGGGTATGAAGCACTTCACTGATGAACAGGTGCTGGAGCCGAAGGCTCAGGAGCTGGTCAACAAGACGACCTACATTCCCGACCCCGAGGCTACTGGCTTCGCCCCCTGTGAGGTCGTGGTCAAGCTCAAGGACGGGCGGACTCTGTCGCACAAGGTGACGTCGGTTTCGGGCGATCCAACCAGCCCGGTGAGTGAGGAGACGCTGTTCACCAAGTACCGGGACTGCGCGTCGGCGGTGCTCTCCGCCGCGGCAGTCGACAAATCGCTCGATATGGCGGCCAATCTGGACAAGGTGGATGATATCGCCGAGCTCATGGGCATTCTGTGCAAAACAGAGGCTGGGAAATGAGCGAGGACCTGGACAAGATAGCGGAGGCGAGAAAGACCTGGGAGGAGACAACTCTTCAGAAACCGCTCAAGAGGTTCTTCCAGACCGAGAACCCAGCCCGATTCTGCACCCCCCTTGACCTGAAGGACTTCGATTTCCTGGAGAAAGTCGGTTTCCCCGGGGAGTACCCGTTCACCGCGGGCAACTACGCCTTCCTTCCCGGCGCGCTCGCGCCCAAGCTGGGAGGCGAGCCTCCCGGTCTGGGGCGGTCGGGGTGGTACTCGGGGTACGGCACAGTTGAGGACACTCGGGACTACTACATCGAACGGAAATCGGCCGGGCCAAATGTCGCCTTCGATCTCCCCACGCAGTGTGGATACGACTCGGACAACCCGGTGGTGGCGGGTGAGGTAGGCAAGGTCGGGGTCGCTGTCGATACGCTGAGGGACTTCGAGGTGCTCTTCGAGGCCTTCACCGGCGAGAAGGATCTGGACAAGATCAGCTCCAACTTCACTATCAATGCGCCGGCGAACATCTACATCGCGATGTACCTGGCGCTGGCCGACAAGAGGGGCATACCGTACAACAAGCTGCGCGGGACGCCGCAGAACGATATCCTGAAGGAGTACGTTGGCCGTGGTACGTACATCTTCCCTCCTGGACCGGCCGTGAACCGCATGTTCCGGGACAGCCTGGTATTTCTCGCTGAGCACTGCCCGAGCATCAATATCTGCAGCATCGGCGGTTACCATATGAGGGAGGCGGGGTGCACGCGGGAGCAGGATCTGGCCTTCAGCATGGCGATCGGGATCGCCTATCTCCAGACGGGTATCGATGCTGGCCTTGATGTCGACGCCTTTGCGCCCCAGTTCAGCTGCAACGGTTTTGGGGGCAGCGTCGACTTCTTCAGGGAGATTGCCTTCCACAGGGCTTCGCGACGGATGTATTCCAGGATCCTCAAGGAGAGATTCGGGGCCAAGAACCCCAAGAGCATGATGATTCGCTCCATAGCCACCGCGCACTCAGGACCCTCCAACACCACTGCGCAGCGCCCCCTCAACAACATCGCTCGCGGGGTGGTCGCCGCGCTCGCGGGAGCGTGCTCCGGAGGGCCACCCGCTGTGTTCCCGCCCTACGACGAGCCCTTGGGGCTTGGATGGAGCCTGGAGGCACAGCAGCTCCAGCGAGACGCAATGCTTGTCCTGCTTCTTGAGGCCAAGGTCAACCAGGTCGTCGACCCGTTCGCCGGCTCGTACTTCATGGAATCGTTGACCGACGAGATCGAAGAGGCGGCTCAAAAGGAGCTGGACAAGATCGAGGCCATAGGCGGAGCGGTGGCTGCATGCGAGAATGGGTACATGTACCGGGAGATGGCCAAGAGCGCCTATGAGAAACAGCATCGGATAGAGACACGGCAGGACCTGATCGTAGGGGTCAACTGTGCGATAAGCGAGGAAGAGTTGGAGATAATACCGCCCACGATGGTGGCGAATCCGTACGATCCGATGAAGCGAGAACAGGCCGAGGCGAAGCAGATCGCCAACTTGAAAGAAGTGAAGAGGACGAGGGACAACCGTGAAGTCGCCCGGCTTCTCCAGGAGCTTGAGCAGAAGGCGAAGAACACGGATGAGAACCTGATTCCCCACTTCATAGAGTGCAACAAGGCGTATGTGACCGAGCAGGAGATGTGCGACGTGCTCAGGGGCGTGTTCGGCGAGTTCGAGCCGCCGTCCCTGTGAAGTCGGCGACGGGGATTATCGAAGGAAGTCCGACAGGCTTCGCAAGCCATGAGATAGAGAACTAGTCTGAAAGGAGACGGAGATGACAGTGAAGGGACCTTTGAGCGGGATAAGGGTTCTCGACCTATCGCAGGCCCATGCCGGGCCCTATGGGAGCCAGATTCTGGGGGACATGGGGGCGGAGATCATCAAGATCGAGACGCCGATGGGCGACATGCTGCGGTTCCCCGGGACTCCGGACGGTGGGTATTACATCAAGGCCCTTGCCAGGAACAAGAAGGGCATCGTTCTTGACCTGCATACGAAGACAGGGAAGGATGCCTTCTATGCCCTGGTGAAGGTGGCGGACGTGGTGTATGACAATTTCAGGGCAGGCGCGATGGAGAGGCTGGGCGCTGACTTCGAGAGTCTGAAGAAGATCAACCCCAAGATTATCTCGGCATCCATAACCGGCTACGGCTCGAGCGGGCCGTATGCGAAGTACCCTTCTTACGATGATATCGCCCAGGCGATGTCGGGCATGAGCAGTCTCTGCGGCGAGCCGAATGGGGCACCGATGAGGTCGGCGGCGGCGATTGCCGATGTGTGCTCGGGGATCTTCTGCAGCTACGGCGTCGTGCTGGCGATCTATCAGCGCGAGAAGACCGGCGAGGGGGGCAGGGTCGAAGTCAACCTGCTGGACACGTGCATGGCGCTTCTGGACAACATGTTCCAGTTCTATTTCGCCTACGGGAGTGTCCCACCGGCCCAGGGCACGAAGCACCCGCTCACTCCATTGCTGGGCTACTTCAAGTGCAAGGATGGCTACCTCGGCCTGGGTCCGGCATGGCCCCGGATATGCCGGGTGATAGACCGGGAGTGGATGATAGACGACCCGAGGTTCAAGACGCAGAGTGATCGAATGGCAAACAAGAAGGACCTCGAGGAGGCGATCGAGGAAGGCCTTCAAGAACACGATGCCGCGACCTGGCTGGAACTGATGCGCGTGGAGGACATTCCGGCTGGGCCGGTCAATACGCTGGACAAGGTAGTCGAGGATCCCCAGGTCATCCATAACAAGGCGGTTGTTGAGATGGAGCATCCCGCGTACGGCAAGATGCGGGCTGTGGACTGCCCGATAAAGATGCGAGGCTCCATATCTGGAGATTACACTCCTCCACCCCTTCTGGGTGAGCACACGGATGAGGTACTTGAGGAAGTCCTCGGGTACAGCGATGACCAGATAGCAGCGCTGAAGAAGGAGCAGGAGGAGAACTTCGAGGAGATGCAGAAGCACGCACGGAAGATGAAGGCCTAGAACGGGCCCTCCGTGAGATGCTTTCGGCAAGCGGTACAGAGGCAATGACGGCTACGGTAGACTCGAAGAAAGGAAGGAGTGATGGCTGAGGAGAAGAAGATACGAGTCCTGATGGCGAAGCCCGGCCTGGACGGTCATGACAGAGGGGCGAGGGTGTTGACCCTCGGCTTGAGAGACGAGGGGATGGAGGTGATCTACACCGGTCTGAGGCAGAGCCCGGAGATGATAGTGCAGGCGGCAATCCAGGAAGACGTCGACGTGGTGGGGCTAAGCTGCCTGTCAGGAGCTCACAAGACGCTTTTCCCCGCAGTGGTGAACCAGTTGAAGGACAAGGGCGCCAGCGACATACTGGTCATCGGCGGAGGGATCATTCCAAAAGAGGACGTTCCCTTCCTTCAGGACAAGGGAGTGAACGCCGTCTTTGGCCCGGGAACGTCCATAAAGGAGATAGCGACCTTCATCAAGGAGAACGCTAGGAAGAACTAATGGAGCTAGTAGACAAGATGCTGGCAGGGAACGACGCGTCCCTGGCGCGGCTGATTACCCTGGTGGAGAAGGAGGCGCCTGAGGTGCCTCAGATAATGAGCCGTATCTATCCCAGCCTGGGAGGGGCGCACTCGGTGGGCTTCACCGGGCCTCCGGGTGCTGGCAAGAGCTCGCTGGTAGACCGCCTGACTGCGGCCATTAGGGCAAAGGGCTTTGGGGTGGGCATAATCGCTTGTGACCCGTCAAGTCCTTTCTCGGGTGGTGCTGTTCTCGGAGATCGAATCAGGATGCAGCAGCACTACCTTGATGGGGGGGTGTTCATCCGCAGCCTGGCCACTCGGGACAGTCGGGGTGGCCTTGCCCGAGCCGCTCGTGGCGCGTTCAAGCTCATGGATGCTTTCGGCAAAGACTACGTACTTATCGAGACGGTGGGTGTTGGGCAGACGGAGCTGGACATTGTGGACGCCGCCGACACCACGGTCGTGATCCTTGTCCCAGAGGCTGGAGACGCGATTCAGACCATGAAGGCGGGGCTTCTGGAGATCGCTGACATATTCGTGGTCAACAAGGCCGACCGTGACGGCGCCGATGCCCTGGCGGTGGAACTGGAGAAGATGGTCAACCAGAGTCCGAAGCAGGAGTGGTGGCAGGTGCCGGTGATTATGACGCAGGCGGTGAAAGACGTCGGCACGGAGGAGCTCCTCGAGAGCATCCTGAAACACCGCGAGGCCCTGGAGCAGACAGGGCGAATGGCGCTTCTTCGCGGGCGGCGGCGGCGGGGTGAATTCCTTCAAACCATCCAGCAGAGGCTGCTGTCGCGGCTTCTGAAGCTGGCGGACAAGGACGGCGGGATTAAAGCCGCACTCGAGGGCGTTGAGCGAGGTGAGATCGACCCGTACTCGGCTTCGATGGAGATACTCTCCAACAAGGAGCTGCTTCACCACTTGTTGGCTGAACTGGAGCAGGAAGAGTAGCGAAGAGACAGGACGGCTAGCACCGAACAGTCGCCAACTGCGCAGTTGGCGACTGTTTGCTTATGGGCCCTTGACAAGAGTACTGCGTGTGCTACAATGATTATGAGCGTATGTCCATAATGTACCTTGTCCTGAGACATCTGGCAACGGAGTCGAGTGAGGTGGGAGATGCCAGGCCGTAGACCGGTGCCCGGAACGGGCTGTCGGGGTGAGGATGGCGGACTGCTAAGGAGAAGATGGTGCTCTCTATAGATGATGCCAGGTGCACGGGCTGCGGTTCGTGCCTCGAGTCGTGCCCTCACGGGGCGATCACCCTCGTGGGTGGCAAGGCGCGCATTGACCAGAGGCGGTGCCGTGAGTGTGGTCTGTGCCTCGAGTTCTGTCCTGCGGGCGCGATCCGCGAAGTGGCGGCACCTCGGGCGCCGGCTGCATCGAAAGCATCATCTGGTGGTCGTGAATGGAAGGAGGTGAGCGACATGCCGTTTGGAGATGGAACCGGGCCAAGAGGAATGGGGCCGATGACGGGAAGAGGCGCCGGCTACTGCGCTGGTTTCGGCGGGCCCGGATATGGCAATCCGGTACCACGGAGAGGATGGTTCGGCTTGGGTTGGGGCCGTGGCTGGGGTGGTGGTTACGGGCCAGGACTTGGGCGTGGCTGGGGCCGCGGGCGTGGCCGGGGCCGCGGTCGGTTCTGGGGAGACCCCCGCGCGCAGTCATGGTGGTAGACGTATGGAGAATGGTGAGTCAGCGTGGAGTGGAGGAGGTGACGTAGATGCCTAATGGTTTTGGCTATAGAGGTGGATGGGGGCTCGGATTCAGGGGCGCTTCGCCACCCTGGCCCTATGTCGGCGTGGGCCGCGGCGGGCTGCCGCGATGCTGGTACTACCTGGGAGGCGCGGGCGCGCCTCCGGTACGCCCGCAGTGGCGGTTCGCTCAGCCCTACTATGGTCCAGGCTGGATGCCCTTCTCTCCTGAAGCGGCCAGAGAAGAGGAACTCGGCTTCCTGCGTGGCGAAGCGGAAGCGATGAAGCAGGCGCTGGAGGAGATGCAGGGGCGCATCCGTGAGCTTGAGTCGGAGTCAACAGAGGCCTCATAGCAGCGGATGGTGGTCAGCACGGGTGTAGAGTGGCGCGCGCGCTGACCGTGCCACGCCGGTTGCGGTCCGGTGCTGCACCGGGTTACTGCTGGGACCTGCCGTATTGTGCTGCTCGTGAGGTAGTGATTGTGGCCGGGTGTGGCCTCACTGGGCTTCGGGACCGCTCAGGGCTACTGGGCTTGAATGTCATGCGTAGCCCCGGCCACGTCTCCAGATGGAGGGGGCCGGGTCGGCAATCCCAAGTCGCTCAGAAGCGTTCTGCGCGCTTCGTTATGTTCAGATAGAAGGACTATAATAAGGACTACAATGTGGTAGAGGGGGTTATTCATGAAGATTGTGGTATCGGCTACCGGGCCCAGTCTGGATGCCGAGGTCGATCCGCGCTTTGGCAGGTGCCAGTACTTCGTTGTCGTCGATACGGACACGATGCAGTTCGAGGCGCTTGAGAACGAGAGCATTGCCGCCGGCGGTGGCGCCGGGATTGCGGCAGCCCAGGCTGTGGCAAGCACTGGAGCAGACGTAGTGCTTACCGGCAACTGCGGTCCGAATGCCTATCAGACCCTTTCGGCGGCCGACATTCAGGTGGTCAGCGGGGTTTCGGGCACGGTGCGTGACGCGGTTGAGGGCTTCGTGTCAGGGAAGTTCGGCGTTTCGTCACAGCCCAGCGTTGAGGCACATTTCGGCACAGGTAGTGGAATGGAGCCTGGAATGCGTGGAGGCACGGGGCGTGGCATGGGCATGGGCCGTGGCATGGGCATGGGGCGTGGTATGGGAATGGGGCGTGGCATGGGCCGTGGCATGGGCATGGGCCGCGGTATGGGACCAGGCACCGCGCCTATGCCGCAGAACCCCGAGGATGAGATCGAGACTCTCAAGGAGTACACCGAGACGTTGAAGCAGCAGTTGGAGGATATTCAGCGGCGCATTGACGAACTGCAAGGGAAGGACAAGTAGGTGAGCCCCGGCATTGGACTGAATGGTCCTGACACTATCGTGGCCGGTATCTGTCCACCTGCATCCAATGACAGTTGGAGACCAGTTGAGGGGCCCGATTCAGCGGGCTGGAAGCGCCAATGATTGTCTCGGTTGCCAGTGGAAAAGGCGGCACGGGCAAGACGCTTGTCGCAACAAGTCTTGCGCTGTCGCTGGAAGGTGAAGTGCAGCTTCTTGACTGCGACGTGGAAGAGCCCAATGCTCACATCTTCCTCAAGCCCACGATCACGCATCGAGAAGCGGTATCGGTTGCCGTACCGGAGGTGGACGCCGCGGAATGCAGCCTGTGCGGCAGATGCGCGGAGGTCTGTGCCTTCAACGCCATCGCGGTGTTGCCCAAGAAGGTAATGGTGTTTCCAGAGCTATGCCACGGCTGCGGCGCGTGCTCGTACCTGTGTCCGGAGAACGCAATCTCCGAGGTGGGAAGGGAAGTCGGCGTGCTCGAGATGGGTCACTCAGGCCGGATCGAGTTTGTCCATGGGAAGCTGGCCATAGGGGAAGCGATGGCACCTCCTTTGATCCGAAGGGTCAAGGAACAGGTGAAGGTTGGGAAGACAGCGATAGTTGATGTGCCGCCCGGGACATCGTGCCCGGTCGTCGAAGCGGTTCGAGGCTGCGATTTCTGCCTCCTGGTGACGGAGCCCACGCCGTTCGGTCTGAATGACCTGGCCCTTGCCGTGCAGGTGATGAGGAAGCTTGGCATTCCCTGTGGGGTGCTGGTCAACCGCGACGGCACTGGCAACAGCGATGTGGAGGACTACTGCCGGGGCGAGGGAGTGCCGGTGCTTCTCCGTATACCGCTCGACACGGAAATCGCCCGGCTGTACTCCAGGGGCATCACTCTGGTGGAAGGGATGCCCCAGTGGCGACCCGCCTTCCAGGCGCTCTTCGAGGACATGTGCGCCATTTCGTCATCGGAACTTGCCAGCCGGTAGGACACGGCGGCGAGTGAGGGTAGAAACAGAGGCAGCTAAACGTGGGGCTGCATTGACGGCATTACCACACATAGGCTAACGTACATCGTGCCGGTCTGGGTGGTGGTCAGGATGGCCCGGCTGGCATTGTCTTGATGTCACATGTGGCGGTGCTGGATGCAGAGTGCGACGGTAACTGAGCGGGCCACGGCACGGGCTCGGGATGCATCTGCTGATTCAGAGGGGAGGCTGTTTTTCGGTCATCGGCCAATGTGGTAGAATTGTTGGAGCACCGTTTGCGCAGCAAATGAATCGGCTAAGGAGGAGCAAGTGAAAGAGGCAAGCGTGGTTGTCGTAGGTGGCAGTGCCGCAGGGCCCGTTGCCGCGATAACGGTAAGGAGACACTACAAGGATACCAGTGTCTTGCTTATCCGGAAGGAGAAGCAGGTGATGGTGCCCTGTGGCATCCCGTACATCTTCGGGACCGTCGGAGCGCCGGACAAGAACGTTATCCCCGACGCCCTTCTCACGAACAACGGCGTGGAACTCATGATCGATGAGGTGACGTCGGTCGACAGGGCGTCGAAGACCTTGACGACGGCCGGCGGCGAGGTCGTGGGGTACGACAAGCTTATTCTGGCCACAGGCTCCGTCCCGGTACGCCCGCCGATTCCGGGCATGGACCTGCCGAATGTTTTCCCGGTGTGGAAAGACTCCGATTTCCTGGGGCAAACGCAGCGGGTGCTGGCTAATGCGAAGGACATCGTCATCATCGGCGGTGGTTTCATTGGCGCCGAGATGGCGGACGAATGCAAGAAGATGGGCGATGCCAGCGTGACCATTGTGGAGCTTCTTCCCCACTGTCTGCTTCTCGCTATGGACGAGGAGTTCTGCTGCATGGCGGAGGAGAAGCTTGCTGAGAACGGTGTAAAGATCATCACCGACAATGGGGTGCGCTCTATCAGCGGAGACGGCAACGTCAGCGGTGTCGAGCTTCAGAACGGCGACAAGCTGAAGGCTGATGCCGTTATCGTCGGGATAGGTGCCGCCCCCAACACCGAGCTTGCAAGGGATATGGAGCTTGAGATAGGTGAAGCGAGGGGCATCCGGGTTGACGAGTATATGAGGACGAGCGACAAGGACATCTTTGCAGTTGGTGACTGCGCTGACAAGTTCTCGTTCTTCACGAAGAAACCATCGGGACTCCGACTGGCTTCGATTGCGACGGTTGAGGCCAGGATAGCCGGGGCCAATGTCTTTGAGCTTAGAAGGAAGAACATAGGGGCTGTGGGGGTTTTCGCCACGGCTTTCGGTGACTTCGCGCTGGCGGCGGCGGGGCTGACTGAAAGGGCGGCGAAGGATGCCGGTTTTGAGGTCGTCGTGGGTCAGGCGGCGGCAGTCGATAAGCATCCCGGCTCGATGCCTAACGCCAAGGAAGTTAAGGCGAAGCTCATCTTCCAGAAGGAGACTGGCAACCTGCTGGGAGGCGAGTTGTCGGGTGGCGCGACCACGGCGGAGATGGCCAACATAATTGCCGCGCTGATACAGGGTAAGGCGACAGCGGACGACGTGGCACTGTTCCAGATGGGTACACAGCCCTGTCTTACTGCCTCGCCAATAGCCTACCAGATTGTGAACGCCGCAGAGCAAGCGGCGATGAAGCTGCGCCAGGCGAGCGCAGGCTAGCGCGCTTTGTGCCGGGCGGCGTCTGCAAGCGCCAGTTGAGCCATGTCGGGTGGCGCCGGCTGGCATTGTCAGATGTGGGGGGTGAATGATGGCATCCGACTTCAAGGAACTTGAAGACCTTGTCATGGAGGACATGAGACGGGTGTACTCCGATACGGTCATCGACCATTTCCAGAACCCGAGGAATGTGGGCGAGATCAAGAATCCGGACGGGTTTGGCCGCCTGACCGGTCCGTGTGGCGACACTATGGAGATATACCTCACGGTGCGAGGTGACACGATTGTCAACGCCCGCTTCTGGACCGACGGTTGTGGGACCAGCATCGCCAGCGGCAGCATGGCGACGGAGCTGGCCACGGGCAAGACCGTTGCTGAGGCCAGGAGTATCACCCAGGATGATGTGCTGGAAAGCCTTGGCGGGTTGCCGGAGGAGAGCGTCCATTGTGCGCTTCTCGCAGCGAACGCGCTCCGCGAGGCCGTGAAGGACTTCCTCGCCATGAAGAAGGAGCCGTGGAAGAAGGCGTACCGCAGTCGCTGAAATGTGGTGATGCGTAGGTGAGTTCGATTGTATACGGCCCGGTTCCCTCATGGCGGCTGGGCAGGTCGCTGGGCATCGATCTCCTGTCAACACCGGGCAAGACGTGCTCCTTCGACTGCATCTACTGTCAACTCGGCCCAACAGTGCATCCGTTGACCGAGCGCAGGGAATTCGTCTCGCTACAGCAGGTCTCCGAAGAGCTTGAAGCCGCGAAGGGTACCGCAGCGGACTGCGTGACGTTCTCAGGTTTGGGGGAGCCCACACTCGCCAGTAACCTGGCGCAAGCCATCTCACTGGCCAGGTCGGTCTACGACCTGCCGGTGGCAGTCCTGACCAATTCCTCGCTCATGCCGCGCGCCGAGGTGCGGCGTGACCTGGAAGCGGTGGATGTGGTAGTGGCCAAGCTGGATGCGCCCGACGATGGGCTCCTGCGGTCTGTCAACAGACCTGTGGGGGATTGCTCCATCGGCGACATAGTGGAGGGGATCAGGACATTCAGGGAGGTCTATCGCGGGAAGCTGGCAATCCAGATGATGTTCGTTGAAGTGAACAAGCACTCGGCGAGACAGATGGCGGAGATGGTGAGGAGCCTGTCGCCGGACGAGGTGCAGCTCAATACGCCCCTGCGCCCCTGCGCTGTCGAGCCGCTGAGTGCGGAAGATATGGACGCGATCAAGGGCGAGTTCCACGGTCTGAACGTGGTGCAGGTCTATCAGACGGAGGCACCGGTCGTGGCACCCCTCAGCGTTTCAGAGGTCCGGCGGCGGAGGCCGGAGTCTCCGCAGGTGTAAGAGAGTCCATGCGCAGCGTGCAGGTATAAGGAGGATCGCTATGGAAGAGGACCTGAAGGCAAAGATCGAAGGAGTGCTCGACGAAGTTATCATTCTCGAACCGAAACGAAGTCTTGCGCAGTTCAACATGGTTCGGGATGTTGAGGTGGCGGATGGACACGTCAAGATAGGACTTGCCTTGACGGCCCTCAACTCCTCCGCACAGGAATCGGTGGAGGAACGGGTGCGCAGCCGCGTTGGGGAGCTCTCAGGCGTAAAAGATGTCGAGATAGAGCTGGTCGAAGCACCGCCCAAGGACCTGAACGAGTTCAAGCACATCGTGGCAGTGATGAGCGGTAAGGGTGGAGTTGGGAAGTCTCTCGTCGCCGGTCTGCTTGGTATCTCCCTCGCCCGCCAGGGCCACGAGGTCGGCATCCTGGATGCGGACATAACAGGGCCCAGTATTCCGAGGATGTTCGGAGTGAAGAGCAGGCCGATGGGCAGTGACACCGGCATCCTGCCGGTGGAGACCCGGTCCGGGATCGAGATCATGTCCATAAACCTGCTGTTGCCTCAGGAGGATGACGCGGTCATCTGGCGAGGGCCCCTGCTTGCCAAGGCCATCATGCAGTTCTGGGAGGACGTGCTCTGGGGGAAGCTGGACTACCTGATAGTGGACGTTCCGCCGGGGACTGCGGACATCCCGCTCACGGTGATGCAGTCGCTTCCTCTGACCGGAGTGGTCATCGTGTCGACGCCCCAGGACCTGGCGGGGATGGTGGTGAGGAAGGCGGTGCACATGGCGGAGAACCTGAACGTTCGGGTGCTGGGGGTGGTGGAGAATATGAGCTACCTGCTCATACCCGAGACCGGGAAGAAGCTCGAGCTGTTCGGCAAGAGCAAGGGCGACGAGATGGCCAAGGAGGCCAATGCACCGCTTCTGGCCCGGTTGCCGATAGACCCTGAACTGGCGAGACTGTGCGACGAGGGAGACGTCGAGCGCTACAACTCCGAGGAGTTTATCGCCTTCTCCCAGGCATTTGCCCAGGCCGTCGCGTCCCAGGGGTAGACTCCGACGCTGAGTAGTGCGCATGAGCGATGTGGTAGAGCGAGCCAGAGCGTGTACCGAGTGCAACGTGTGCATGGAGGTGTGCCCCACCTATGAGGTCACCGGGGAGTGGCTGCAATCACCGCTGGGCCGGCTGCAATCGGCCATCGAGGTCTTCGAGGCAGCCGACGTCAGCGAGCAGTCGGTAGAGAGCCTCAGTAGCTGCCTCATCTGTTTGGCGTGCGACGCCGCCTGTCCATACGACATCGAAGTCAGCGACATCGTGCTCAGGTCCAGGCACAGGCTGGTTGAGAGGGGATTGGGCCCTCTGCCGGGCCACAGCCGGGTTGTTGAGGGCATTCTGGCCAAGGGCAACTCGGTCAACGGTGAACCGGGGAAGAGGTTGGAATGGTTGCCTGAGCCGTTCGTGAGGAAGGAGTCGGATACCCTGTTCTATGTGGGCTGCCTTGGCTCCTACATCGTCAAGGACGCAGCATCTTCCGCATACCTGGTGCTGAAGAAACTTGGCATTGATTTCAAGATTCTTGAGGACGAGGGGTGCTGTGGCACCTTTCTGTATGAGTGCGGGGACATCGACCGTGCCCGCCGGCTGTTTGAGAGCAACGTCGAGAGGTTCAGGTCGGAGGGCGTGACACGGATCGTGTGTCTGTGTCCCGCCTGCCACAAGTGCTTCGAGTCGTTCTACCCAGACTTGCTGGGGGAGACGGGGTTCACGGTGCAGCACCTTGTGCAGGTGGTCCACGAGCGATTGAAGGATAGTCCTGAGTTGCTCAAACCGGTGCCGAGGACCGTTGTATACCAGGAGCCGTGCCGGTTGGGCCGGGGAGAGGGAGTTACCGTTGAGCCCAGAGAGGTGCTGGAGTGGTGTGGTGCCGCTGTGGGGGAGATGGAGAGAAGCGGCGACAGTGCCTCGTGCTGTGGCGCTGGCGGTGGTGTCATGACCCTGTACCGCGACCTTGCCACAAAGGTGGGATCGAGGCTGTTGGGCATGGCGGCAGTGGACTCCGTAGTCACCACGTGCCCCTTCTGCGTCTTCAGTCTGAACCGCGCGGCGAAGGCCGGGGAGCTGACCAAGCGCATCACTTACTTCACCAATCTGCTCCTGGAGTCGCTGCCATAGGCTTGGGCCGGTTGTACCGATTGCGTAGACGGACCAGCAGGTCAAACCAGTGATAGAAATGCGACCGCCCATGAGCAGAGAGCCACAACGGTCGCAGGGCCCGTTGGCAGGGTGGTCCGGCAACAGTCCACATGTCGAAGGAGGTGCTTCATGTCTCTCTGCCTGACCACCCTCGGAGAGAACACGGCCGGGAGGCCGCGTATCCTTGCCGAGTGGGGATTGAGCATCCTCGTCGAGGCGGACGGTCTCAACGTGCTCATGGACACGTGCGCCAGTATGACCGTGCCGTATAATGCGGCGACCCTGGGTGTAGACCTGTCGAGCGTCGACAAGATCGTCTTGAGCCACGGCCACTACGACCACACCGGCGGGCTGAAGGGAGTGCTGGCCGAGACGGGGCCGGTCGAGATAATCGGACACCCGGACATATGGAGCGCGAAGCACATCGTTCGAGGTGAACAGCAGGCGTACAACGGGATACCCTTCTCCGGGGAGGAACTCGAGGGGCTCGGAGCGTCGTTCACCTTGAGTCGGGAGCCCGTGTGGCTCACAGACGACATCGTGACCACCGGTGAGGTGCCCATGGTCACCCCGTACGAGCAGATCGATTCGTACCTGTACGTCAAGAGGAACGACGAACTGGTGCCCGACGAGTTTCCGGATGACCTTGCACTCATTGTCAGGACCGAGCAGGGGCTGGTAGTCGTCCTGGGCTGTGCTCACCGCGGCATGATGAACACGCTTTACCACGCGCGCAACATCACGGGTGAGGAGCGCATTCACACCGTCGTCGGCGGCACACACCTGGTCACTGCGTCGAGGGAGCGGGTCGACCTGACCATCGAGGCGCTCAGGGAACTGGGGGTCCAGAGGTTGGGTGTTTCGCACTGCACTGGGATGCCTGCGGCGGCGATTCTGGCCAGGGAGCTTGGCGACAGTTTCTTTTTCAACAATGCTGGCAGCAGGGTGACTGTCCCGTAGGCGCTACGTTTGCCTCAGCATTGACACCAGTGTATAATGGGTCGGCTTAAGGGGGTGAAAGATGTCCCTGGCAGAGTTGCGGGACCTTTTCATTGTCATTTTCTCCATCTCGGGCATCGTTGCCATAGTCTTTCTTATGGTCATCACCTTCCTGGTGTACCGCAAGGTGCGCATAGTCCTTGACTCGTGGGCGGCGACCGTCGCCAACGTCCGGGACATCTCGTCGCTCATCTCGGAGAACATCGCCAAGCCGCTGGCCAACATCATCGGTGCCGTGCAGGGCATTTCGAGGTTCTTCGAGTTCCTTTCCAGACCGGTGAAACGAAGGGAGGAAGAGGTAGGTGGCTGGGGAGAATAGGGGACAGTACTTCCTGATTGGGCTTGTCCTCGGGGGGGTGTTCGGCGCGCTCATCGCCGTGTGGCTCATAGAGCGCAGACGGGTCCGGTTCAGAGGACAGGGACCGGGCGTGGGCAGTGCACTGGGTGACCTGGTCGGCGTCATCAAGGATGAGGTTGTGCCCCGGGTGAAGGAGGCGATCGGCGAGGCCATGCTGGGGCGGGAAGCACCGAGGCGGACGCGACCCGAAGAAGAGGAGGAGCGCGGGGGCGTAGAGGAAGTCTAGTCGCCGGACTCACGGCGGTGCGAGAAGAGGCGAAGGCAAGCGTCCGTTCTACTGGTTTTCCGAGTACCTCGGGTAGGAGCCGAATATCTTCAGCAGCACCGTCTTCTCCTTGATGCGGGCGAGCACCTCACTGATCACCGGGTCCTCTCGATGGCCTTCGAGGTCAAGGAGGAAGAAGTAGCGGCCCAGGCTCTCCTTGGAGGGCCGCGATTCCAGCTTCGCCAGGTTGATGTTCCTCGCAGTGAACTCCTGGAGTACCTCGCTGAGCGCTCCCGGCCGGTCGGTGGCGAAGGAGAACGAGATGGAGGTCTTGTCACAGCCGGTCGGTGGGTGGTCGGTGAGAGCGAGAACGACGAAGCGGGTGACGTTTGAGGCCTCGTCCTGGATCTCTCGAGCCATGATCTCCGCGCCATAGAGCTCGGCGGCCCGGGCGGTGCCAATGGCGGCGGCGGGATGGCCGGAGGCCATCATGTCCTCAACGGCGGCGGCAGTGGACAATGCCGCCACGACCTGCGCCTTGGGGAAACAACGCTCGATGAAGTGTCGGCACTGGCCCAATGCCTGGGGATGCGAGTAGACAACCCTTATGGTGCTCACCTCCGTGCCCGGCTTGGCCATAAGATGATGCACGATGGGCAGGACAAGCTCTTTCCTGATGAGCACCTTCGACTCGTGGATGAGAAGGTCGAGCGTGTCGTTCACCGAGCCTTCGAGGCTGTTCTCGATGGGCACAACGCCCTCGTCCGCCATGCCGGAGGCAACCGCAGTGTCCACTGCGGCAATGCTGGGGAACGGGGTGAGCTGCGCCGTCTTGTCATAGAGCAGCGCTGCCTCTTCGGCGAATGTCCCGGGTGGCCCCAGGTAGGCAACCCGCTTCACCGTCCTGCTACCCCTTCTTGACGTCCACCCAATCTTGACCGGTCCAAGCTTTGCCATAGCGCTCGTACAGAATCAGGGCCAGCAACAGCCCGTTCTCCAACAGGTTTCCGTCATTCTCCTTTGGCAGGTACTTCAGGAAAGGCGAGGAATCGCGCAGGGTCTCGTACTGCGAGTAGGTGACACCGCTCTCGGCTATCATGTCACGTAACTGATGGACCTGCCAGACAATGAAGAAGTCGTCCGCCTCCACCAGGTCAACGCCATCCATCCTGATGAACACCGGCTTGAGGACGCCGCTCTCGGGGTCCTGCTTGTAAAACGTCCGGCACAGGGCCTGCTGGCTGGGGGAAAAGACGACGTCTTTGAAGTCAAAGACGGTCGTGAGGTGCGGCCAGGCCTTCTCACACATCAGTATGTATTCTAGCGACGAATCCATGACTGTCCTCACAAACACCGCAGTTGGCCGGGGGGCTCGGCGACCATTGTACGGCCTGTGTCTCTTCCTTTGCAAGCGGCAGGAATAGGCGAGGGCTTCGGTTGACAGGCGGCCCGGCCAGGGCTAACGTAGCATGGCGGCACAATCGATGCTTGGGGTGACGTTTCCATGAACGAGAAGCAACGAATCGAGCTTATGAGACTGACCAGTACCGACTACTTGGACAACAGGGCGAGGGAGATATACAAGCGAAGGCTGGAGCAACTGATGGGCGCGATGCAGGCCGCAAGGCATGGCGAATCTCCAGAGGCGGCCGCCGGGTTCGCCGAGGTCGGGACGCTGCTCCATCAATACGGCGACAGGTTGAACCTGCTGTTCCCCTTTCTGCTCAACCTCGTGCTCGAATCGGTGGTGGAGTTGATCGCCACCAACAACCAGCAGCTCATTCTCTTCCTGGATGAGGTGCTTGGGGGGCAGCAGGAAGGCAAGTGACACGCGGTAGGTGGCCAGCAAGTGGAGAAACGGCGCACAGAGGTTTCGTGTTGCGTCAATAGAAAGTGTTACCGAACGGTGGTTGGTTGCCTCATAAATGAGGTTACCGAAGCCTCCTTTCCTTGGGCATGCTCAGCCATGGCCCATAGTGTTTCCAGTTGACGCTT
>JAXHUA010000168.1:0-8808 GCA_034189695.1 Chloroflexota bacterium
ACCTTGGCTCGGGAGTCGGACCGGCCGAAGCGCTAGTGCCGACGTTCAGCATAAGAGGAGACTGGAAGGACCTTTTCAAGAAAGACGTCAGGCCTGCCATCGAGGGCGTACTGCTGAGATACATCAGGGGCCGGCGATGGTTCGGAGGCAAGGCCCGGAAGATTCAGTCGTATGCTATCTGGGACATCGTCCCGATGCCTTTTGCCTCGACCGTAGGACATATGGCGCTCGTCAGAGTCGAGTATTCGGAGGGAGAGCCGGAAGTCTATGTTCTGCCCATGGCCTTTGCTTCCGGCGAAGAGGCGAACGCATTGGTGGGGGATTCCCCGGGCACGGTCATCGCACGTGTCACGGCTCGAGGCAGGGAGGGAATCACAGAGGGTGTGATATACGACGCATTGGCTGACGCGGGTTTCTGCAACGGGCTCCTCAGCGCTATTCGTGGTCGGCGTCACTTCCGGGGAACCGCGTCGGAGGTCGCAGGCCAGCCGACTCGTGCGTTCAGAAGAATCCGGGGGCAGGCGGACGGCTCGCTCCAGCCCAGCCTGCTGAAGGCGGAACAGAGCAACACGTCAGTGGTCTATGGGGATAGACTTGTCCTCAAGGTATTCCGGCGTTTGGGAGAGGGAGTCAATCCCGATTGGGAAGTCGGGCGTTATCTGACAGAGAAGGCGGCGTTTCCGCACACCGCCCCAGTGGCCGGTGCCATCGAGTACCGGCGCCGCCGTGGAGAGCCGATGACCCTTGGCGTTCTTCATGGCTATGTTCAGAACGAGGGAGACGCCTGGAAGTACACCCTGGACTCAATCGGACACTATTTCGAGTGCGTTCTCGCTCAGCCAAATGTGTCGGCACCGACGGTCCCTGCGACTTCGCTTGTCGACCTGCAGGCTGAAGAGCCGCCGGCCACGGTCTGCGAGGCTATCGGATCGTATCTTGCGTCGGCGCGACTCCTGGGTGAGAGAACGGCGGAGCTTCATCTGGCACTGGCGTCCGCCACTGACGACCCTGCACTCGCCCGTGAGCCGTTTACCGCCGGCTACCAGCGTTCTGTTTATCATCAGATGCGTAGCCTGACCGTTTCGGTTCTGCCCTTGCTTCGGCGGCGGATTCGGAACATCCCTGAGGAGGCGAGGGAAGACGCGGAAAAAGTCCTGGCACTCGAGAACGCCATCATTTCGAGTTTTGGCGAAGCGCTGCGGCGAAAGACGGCAGCGCTGCGGATCCGGTGCCACGGTGACTATCATCTCGGGCAGGTTCTGTATACGGGCAAGGACTTCGTGATCATCGACTTTGAGGGCGAGCCTGCGAGGCCTCTGGGAGAGCGCCGCTTGAAACGCTCGCCGCTGAGGGATGTCGCTGGGATGATACGCTCCTTCGACTACGCTGTTCATGCTGCCTTGCTGGGCCAGGCCTCCACGGTTATACGGCCGGATGATGTGCCGCTCCTGACCGAGTGGGGGCAAGTGTGGTATAGCTGGGTGGCCAGCAACTTCCTGGGTTCGTACCTCGGGCGCGTCGCGCCGGCACGCCTGCTGCCGGACGATCCTGAGCAGGTGAGTTCACTGCTCGATGCCTTTGTGCTGGCGAAGGCAGTCTACGAGGTAGGATACGAACTGGACAACCGCCCTGATTGGGTACGGGTGCCGCTTCGAGGCATTTTGCAGTTGATGGGGAGCAGGACGTGAGCGCCCGCCGGGGCAAGGGAGCCTTGCACGAGCTTGCTCACGAGTGCGGCATACAGACGGCGTACTATGACGTGCATCGTCGCCGTCACCAGGCCGAACCGGAGGTCCTGCTTGCGGCGCTGCGCGCTCTCGGGGTTCCGGTTCAGACCATTCGTGACGCAGGGGATGCACTTAGAGACCGTCGCCAGTGTATCGTGCGGCGCTGTCTTGAGCCGGTGACCGTTGCGTGGGACGGTGTGCCGGCCGAGGTGGTGCTTCATGTGCCCGAGGGCTGGGATGGCGACTACGCCACTTGCGAAGTCGAACTGGAAGAAGGGGAGGTGAGGTGTTGGGTGGCGCGGTTGGCTCCCCGTACAGCGGGCGACCGGAAAGGCTTCGGGAGCGAGCCTGCGAAGTCGGCGTCGTTCGTGCTTCCCGCAGGGCTGCCGTGGGGCTACCACCGGCTTCGCGTGTCGGTGGGCGGTGGACAGCATGAGAGCATGGTTATCTGCGCGCCGCTGACCGCCCATCAGCCTCGCGAGGCGATGGATGCGTCGGTATGGGGGGTCTTCCTGCCTCTCTATGCACTCCATTCCAGCACCAGTTGGGGTGGGGGTGACTTCTCAGACCTGGAACGGCTGGTTGACTGGGTCGGCAGTATGGGGGGCAAGTTAGTGGCCACATTGCCCATTCTTGCGGCGTTCCTGGATGAACCGTTTGAGCCCAGTCCCTACGGCCCGGTGAGCCGCCTCATGTGGAACGAGTTATTTCTTGACATAATGCGAGCAGCGGAAGTGGATAGATGTCGTTCAGCGAGCGACTTGCTCTCTTCACCTTCGGTTGGGAAGGAGATCGATGGTCTGCGAGCTCTTCCGTTCGTGGACTACCGGCGCGAGATGGTGGTTAAGCGGCGAGTGTTGCAGGAGTTGGCCAGTTGCTGGTTTGCCGGGCGGGATGGGAGTGGTGGGGGGGGCGAGGAGTTTGCCCGGCGCAACCCGCTGGTGGACGACTATGCTCAGTTCCGCGCTACATGTGAGCGGCGGCAGGCTCCCTGGACCGAATGGCCCGACCGCCTGCGTCGTGGAGTGCTTCGCGATGGAGATTACGAAGAGCAGTCGAGGCAATACCATCTCTACGTACAGTGGCTCGCTCAAACACAGCTAGAGGGTCTGAACAAGACGGGACGGCGGAAGGGAGTGGGGCTGTGCCTGGACCTGCCGCTTGGAGTCCATCCGTGGGGGTATGACGTGTGGCGGTACCAGGACGTCTTCGTGCCGCAGGTGTGTGGCGGAGCGCCGCCCGACGCTGTCTTCACCTGCGGGCAGAACTGGGCGTTTCCGCCGTTGCACCCGCAGCGGCTGCGAGAGCAGTACTACAGCTACTTCATCGCGTGTGTCAGGCATCACCTGCGTAGTGCGAGTATGTTGAGAATCGACCACGTGATGGGCTTGCACAGGCTGTTCTGGATTCCGAAAGGAGCGGAAGCGAGGCAGGGGGTCTACGTCCGCTATCCAAGCGAGGAGCTCTATGCCATACTGACTCTCGAATCGCGCCGTCACAAGACTACGATAGTTGGGGAGGACCTGGGGACAGTGCCGCCTTACGTTAGACCGGCTATGAAGAGACACGGGGTGCACCGCTCTTACGTGGTGCAGTACGAACTCACATCGGACTTAGAACGAGGGCTTCGAAGGGTGCCATCAGAGGCCGTTGCCAGCCTCGACACGCATGACATGCCGCCTTTTGCGGCCTTCTGGCTGGGCCTCGACATCCCGGAGCGGGAGCGCCTGGGTGTATTGAGTAAGTCGGCGTCGAAGCGTGAGCGGACGGTCAGGCGAGCGATGCGGGATGGACTGATCGAGTTCCTCAAGCGAAAAGGGCATGGTGACGTCACCACGGACGATGTGCGGAACGCGATGAAGGCTGTCCTTGCCCTGCTGGCTGCCAGCCCGGCCGTAGTCTTGCTTGTGAATCTGGAGGACTTGTGGTTGGAGACCCGCCCGCACAACGTGCCGGGTACCGGTTCCAGAGACCCCAACTGGCGGCGCAAGTCACACTACGCCTTTGAGGAGATGCTCGTATCGCAGGAGGTGACTGACTTGCTGCGAGAGCTGGATGGTATTCGCAAGGAGCGATCATCATGAAAAAGCCGGGAGGAGAGACGACAGGCAAAGGCAGTGAGCCTAGGGTGAAACCAACCCCAGTGCGCGGCGACGTGAGCCTTCTCAGTGACGATGACCTTTACCTGTTCAACGAGGGGTCACATTGTCGGCTGTACGAAAGACTCGGGTCTCATTGTGAGTCTGTTGCCGGTGTGGAAGGCACCTACTTCGCCGTGTGGGCGCCCGATGCGCGAGAGGTGTACGTTATCGGTGATTTCAACGGCTGGGACAATCGGGCCCACCCCCTGCGGCCCAGAGCTCAATCAGGAATATGGGAGGGCTTCATACCCGGCGTGGGCTGTGGAGCCCTGTACAAGTACCACGTGGTCTCTCGATACGCCGGCTATCGTGCTGACAAGGCGGACCCCTTCGCCTTTCAGAGCGAGACCCCTCCCCGGACGGGCTCGGTGGTCGCTGACCTGGATTACTCGTGGGGAGACGAGGGATGGATGCAGAACAGGCATCGCAACAATGCTCTTGATACAGCAACGGCCATCTACGAGGTGCATCTCGGCTCATGGCGACGTGACGCGGCCGATCCCAGCCGCTGGTTGACGTATCGCGAACTGGCCCCCATGCTGGCATACTACGTTGAGCGCATGGGCTTCACTCATGTAGAGTTCTTGCCGCTGATGGAACACCCCTTCTATGGCTCATGGGGATACCAGACAACCGGCTATTTCGCCCCGACCAGTCGATACGGCTCGCCTCGCGATTTCATGTACCTGATCGATTACCTGCACCAGCATGGCATCGGGGTCATACTGGACTGGGTACCTTCGCATTTCCCCACCGACGAACACGGACTTGGCTTCTTCGACGGTACGCATCTCTATGAGCACTCCGACCCGCGCCGGGGGCTTCACCCGGACTGGGACAGCTTCATCTTCAACTACGGGCGTTCCGAGGTCAGGAGTTTCCTTCAGAGCAGTGCGTTGTTCTGGCTGGACAGGTACCACGCCGATGGCCTGCGCGTTGATGCTGTGGCATCGATGCTGTATCTTGACTACTCGCGCAAAGAAGGCGAGTGGATTCCTAATAAGCATGGGGGCAGGGAGGACTTGGATGCCATTGGTTTCCTGCGGCGTTTCAATGAGGAAGTGTATCGATGCTATCCTGATGTGCAGACGGTGGCGGAGGAGTCTACTGCCTGGCCCATGGTCTCCAGACCGACCTACGTCGGTGGCCTGGGGTTCGGTTTGAAGTGGGACATGGGATGGATGCACGACACACTCCATTACATCGCCCACGATTCGGTCTTCAGGAAGTACCATCACAACGAGTTGACGTTCAGGCTCATCTATGCTTTCCATGAGAACTTCTGCCTTCCGCTCTCTCATGACGAAGTCGTGCACGGCAAAGGGTCACTGCTGGGCAGAATGCCCGGAGACGACTGGCAGAAGTGTGCCAATCTAAGGCTGCTCCTGGGCTACATGTATGGACAGCCTGGGAAGAAACTGCTGTTCATGGGCGGTGAGTTCGGCCAGTGGAAGGAATGGGACCACGACACGAGTCTGGAGTGGCACCTGCTTGAGTATGCGCCGCACCGGGGGCTCCAGAAGTGGGTGCAGGACATCAACTCGTTGTACAGGACGGAGCCGGCGCTGCATGAACTGGATTGTGTTTCATCTGGATTCGAATGGATAGACTGCAACGACGCAGAGAGTAGCGTCTTGAGTTTCCTGCGTAAGGGACAGTCTACCGACGCCATGATAGTCGTGGTGTGCAATTTCACACCAGTGCCGCGCCTCAACTACCGCGTTGGTGTACCGCATGGCGGCTTTTGGAGCGAGGTGTTGAACAGCGATGCCCGGGAGTATGAAGGGGCTGGGTATGGCAACCTCGGTGGCGCAAAGGCGGCGCCTGTGCCAGGTCATGGCCGTCCCTATTCGCTGAACCTTACACTCCCGCCGCTCGGCATTGTGTTCCTGAGAAGCGAGGGGCGTACCGATGAGCTGGGAGCTTAGGCTCGGCGCCACATATCTGGAGCATGGTGTATGCCGGTTCGATGTCTGGGCTCCACTGGCAGAGAAGGTTGAGATTCATCTTGTCGAACCGGTGGAGCGACTGGTGCCAATGGAGCGTGTGGAGCGAGGCTACCATACGGCCGTGGCTCATCAGGTGGAAGTAGGCTCACTGTACTACTTTCGAATTCAAGGGGGAAGCGACCGGCCCGATCCAGCTTCCCGTTTCCAGCCACGGGGGGTGCACGGTCCGTCGCAGGTGGTGAGTCCCGGCTTTGGCTGGGACGATGCGTCGTGGCGTGGCCTGCCCATCGAACGCTATGTGGTCTACGAGGCGCACGTGGGTACGTTCACGCCGGAAGGCACTCTTGATGCCATCACCTGCCGTTTGGACGAATTGTGTGACCTGGGCATAACCGCCATCGAGCTGATGCCTGTGGCGCAGTTCCCGGGAAAGCGTAACTGGGGTTACGATGGCGTCTACCCCTTTGCGGTGCAGCAATCCTACGGCGGCCCCGAGGCCCTCAAGAGGCTTGTAGACGGCTGCCACCGCCGTGGCATTGCCGTTGTTCTGGACGTGGTATACAACCACATCGGCCCCGAAGGGAACTACCTGGGGGAGTTCGGCCCCTACTTCACGACACGCTACCGGACGCCGTGGGGGCCGGCGATGAACTTCGATGGGCCGCACAGCGATGAGGTGAGACGCTTCTTCGTTGATAACGCACTCTACTGGATTACGGAGTTCCATGTGGATGCGCTTCGGCTCGACGCATTGCACGCTATCCTGGACACGTCGCCCTTTCCATTTGTGGAAGAGCTTGGAGTACGCGTCCACGAAGAGGTCAACGGGCTGGGGCGGAGCGTGTACCTTATCGGCGAGAGCGCATCGAATGACGCGCGACTTGTCCGGTCGCGTGAGCGTGGAGGCTATGGCCTTGACGGGCACTGGAACGAGGACTTCCACCACTCGTTGCATGCGGTGTTGACCGGCGAACGGTTCGGCTACTATCAGGACTTCGGAGAGCTTCGGCATCTGGCGACAGCCCATCGTGACGGTTTCGTGTACTCCGGGCAGTACTCGTCGTACTGCCGACGTCGACATGGGTCATCGTCACGGGACATCCCTGCGTCCAGGTTCGTCGTGTTCGCCCAGAACCACGACCAGGTGGGCAATCGTATGCTCGGCGAGCGATTGAGCCATCTGGTCTCGTTCGAGGAAGCGAAGATGGCTGCTGGCATTGTCCTTCTGTCGCCGTTCATCCCGCTCTTGTTCATGGGCGAGGAGTATGGAGAGGTGGCGCCGTTTCAGTACTTCGTGAGTCACTCCGATCCCGACCTTGTTGAGGCGGTGCGGCGGGGCAGACAGGAGGAGTTCTCGGCTTTCGAGTGGCAGGGTGAACCGCCTGACCCGCAGGACGAGGCGACGTTTCAACGGGCGAAGCTCAACTGGCAGTTGCGGTACGAAGGGCAGCACGCAGTACTGCTGGACTTCCACAGGGAGTTGATTCGCTTGCGCCGGGACCTGCCTGCGCTGGCGCACTTGAGCAAAGATGACCTTGAGATTGCCTTCGACGAAGAGAACGAGGTGATGACAGTCCGACGGTGGCAGGGGGAGGATGTGGCTGTAATCGTCTACCACTTCGGGAATGAGAGAAAGACTGTATCGCTTGCCCTGCCGTGCGGCCGCTGGCATCGAGAGCTCGACTCGGCGGAGGAGAGGTGGTGGGGGCCGGGCAGTACTGTTCCCAGGGAGTGGGACAGCCAGGGTGAAGTAACGCTTGTGATAGACCCGAAAAGACTCATACTTATGAGTCAGGCGAAGGAGGCCTAGATGGAGCGCTACGTATGTGTTCACGGTCATTTCTATCAACCGCCGCGGGAGAACCCCTGGCTTGAGGCGATTGAGTTACAGGATGCCGCCTACCCGTATCACGACTGGAATGAGCGAATCACGGCGGAATGCTACGAGCCCAATACGGCGTCACGCATTCTGGACGGCCATGGCTGGATTACGCATATCGCCGACAATTACCGGAAGATCAGCTTCAATTTCGGGCCGACGCTGCTCGCCTGGATGGAATACCAGGCACCCAGAGTGTACCAGGCAATCATCGAATCTGACAGGCAGAGTGCACAGCTGTTCTCAGGACATGGCTCCGCCCTTGCCCAACCGTATAACCACATGATTATGCCGCTGGCAAACGGACGCGACAAGTATACCCAGGTGCTGTGGGGCATCCGTGGTTTCGAGCATCGCTTCGGACGCCAACCTGAGGGCATGTGGTTGCCTGAGACAGCCGTCGACCTGGAGACCCTGGACATCATGGCCCGGTTGGGGATCCGGTTCACCATACTCGCGGCGCGTCAGGCGAAACGGGCGCGGCCTATCGGAAGTGACCAGTGGGCCGAGGTGGGAGAACAGATCGACCCGAGCAGGGCGTACCAATTGACCCTGCCGTCGGGCCAGAAGCTCAGCCTCTTCTTCTACGACGAGCAGATAGCCCGTGCGGTGGCTTTCGAGGGGCTGCTGAGCAGTGGGGAGCAATTCGCCCATCGGTTGGCCGCAGGATTCTCGGACGACCGTGACTGGCCTCAAATCGTGCACATCGCCACTGATGGTGAGACCTACGGCCATCACCACCGTCACGGGGATATGGCACTGGCTTACGCGCTGCAGTTCATCGAGTCGAACGACCTGGCACGCCTCACCAACTATGGGGAGTTCCTGGAGAAGCACCCGCCGACACATGAAGTGGAGATCGTTGAGAACACCTCTTGGAGTTGCGCCCATGGGGTGGAGAGGTGGCGCCGCGACTGCGGGTGCACCACAGGCCAGCATCCTGGGTGGAACCAGGCGTGGCGACAGCCGCTGCGAGAGGCCCTGGACTGGCTGCGGGACACACTGGTGCCGATGTATGAGGACAAGGGACGAGAGCTGCTGAAGGACCCGTGGGAAGCACGGGACAGTTACATCGACGTGGTGCTGGACCGGACGCCCGAGAGCATCAAGCG
>JAXHUA010000169.1:0-2130 GCA_034189695.1 Chloroflexota bacterium
CCTCTCCTTCATCACCTCGGTATACTCTGTCACGCTGCCTCTACTCATGCCTCTCATTGGGTAACACCCTTTTTGAGGCAACGATACCCCACTCGGTAACATTTATTATGAGGCAATTCGCTCAGTTGACACCGACGTCTGCCGCAACCTACAATGTCTCCTGTGCCGAGGTAGCTCAGGTGGTAGAGCAGCGGACTGAAAATCCGCGTGTCGACGGTTCAACTCCGCCCCTCGGCACCATTACGTAAGGTGAAAGCCCCTTCGGAGGTCTCCTGAGCAGCCGACAAGCCGGAGTGGCGGAATAGGTAGACGCGACGGTCTCAAAAACCGTTGGGGGGCGACCCCCGTGTCGGTTCGATCCCGACCTTCGGCACTGGTCCCAGAATCCCCAACCCGCACCGTTACAGGCCAGGGGATCTCTCGGCCCAGCATCGCCAGACCGGGGAAGGAGAATTGCCGAGTTGTGTAGCGGTAGCACGAGGGACTTTGGATCCCTAAGCCCAGGTTCGAATCCTGGCTCGGCAGCCAAAGGGGGTTAGCTGACGAAAGAGGTCTGATGTGAGCAGAGCACTGGAGCACGTGAGAATACTGGACTTCACAAGGGCCCTCGCCGGGCCTTTCTGCACCCTTAAGCTGGCGCAACTCGGAGCCGACGTCATCAAAGTCGAGATACCGGGCGAAGGAGACGGCTCTCGAACGAACTATCCCCAGACGGAGGGCGGCGAGAGCTACCTGTTCATAACCGGGAACCGTGGCAAGCGCAGCATCACGCTGAACCTGGCCACTGAGAAGGGCCACGATATCTGCGAGCGGCTGGTGCAAAAGGTCGACGCAGTGGTTGAGAACTTCAGCCCTGGCGTCATGGACAGGCTCGGCATTGGCTACGATCGCCTCAGCAGGGTCAAGCCGGACCTGGTCTATGCCTCGCTGTCAGGCTTCGGGCACACCGGCCCCTACAGCTCCCGCCCGGCATATGACACCGTTGTACAGGCCATGGGCGGACTGATCAGCCTCACCGGCTTCCCCGACGGGCCCCCTACCATGGTGGGAGTGTCAATAGCAGACATGCTCACTGGCCTCTTCACCGCGATAGCCATTCTGGCGGCGCTCCAGCACAGGGCAGTAACGGGAGAAGGACAGTACATCGACATGTCAATGCAGGACTGCACGTGGGACATCGCCGCCCACGAGGCGCTCGCCTCCTACCTGGGTGCTGGGGAAGCCCCAGTGAAAAAGGGCAATCGCTACATGGGAGCCTTCGGCGTCTTCCCTGCCAGGGACGGCAACGTTGTCATCAATGTTGTGACCGGCGGACAATGGGAGAGACTGCTTCAGGTCATGGGCAGACACGACCTCTTGAGAGCCGACGCATACGGCAACCGCGCTGAGCGACGGAAGCATGCGTCCGAAATCAACGCCCTGGTGGAAGAGTGGACTTCGGAGAGAACTGTCGAGGAAGTCTGTGCGCTCCTCAGCGATGCCCACCTGCCGACCTCACCTGTCCCCACATTCGAACAGCTGACCAACGACCCTCATCTGCTGAGCCGGAACATGCTGGTCGAAGTTGACCAGATGGTCTCAGGCAAGGTCAAGACAATCGGTTCACCGTTCAAGCTGTCGAGAACGCCAGGGGACGCGACGCTTCCCGCGCCCTTCCTCGGGCAGCATAATCAGGAGGTGTACGGCGGCCTGCTCGGCTATAATGACGAGCAACTAGCACAACTGGTGGACGAGGGCGTCATCTGAGACAGGGACGGCACTTCTGTGCTATCATTAGGATGGATTCCCCGGTAGCTCAATGGTAGAGCGGGCGGCTGTTAACCGCTAGGTTGTAGGTTCGAATCCTGCCCGGGGAGCCACACACCCCAGCAAGCAGCCCTTCGCCATCTGCGTAGCGAGCGCCTTGCCTGCGGCGGGGCTGTGACCATCGACCAACGGCTCTTCAGCCGTGGGTTCCAACACCTTCACAAGCATCGCTTTCTGTGCTATTGTTCGTACGCGAACAGAGTTGCACTGGCATCAGCTTCCGAGGATGCCTCGACGCCCCCAGGATTACGAATGAAGCCAGAGGAGAACGCCAGGCAAGACATCGACGCGCTGCTTGAAGCCGCCGGCTGGGCGGTTCAGGAC
>JAXHUA010000017.1:0-34615 GCA_034189695.1 Chloroflexota bacterium
CCTTTCCCGTTGCGGTTGGCCCTCTCGTACCTCTCCTTCATCACCTCGGTATACTCTGTCACGCTGCCTCTACTCATGCCTCTCATTGGGTAACACCTTTTTTGAGGCAACGATACCCCACCCGGTAACATTTATTATGAGGCAATTCGGGCCATTGACAGGCCAGCTACGAGTGTGGTAACATAATATCGCCGTGGACCTCGTCAATCGGGGCTGCGAGCTGAGACCACAAAGGACTGTTACAAACCAACGCGTCGCTTGGATCGGTGACGACCGAGACGGCAGCAAGATGGGACAGTCTATGATGCCTTCTCGGGTACCACCCGAGAAGGTTTTTTTCGTTTATAGGGTCCGAGCAGTGCACAACGCTATAACGGATGTGCCAGGGATCAAGGTGGGCCACTACACCGACAGAGAGGCGGCCACCGGCTGCACTGTCGTGCTCTGTGAGGAGGGGGCGGTGGCTGGCGTGGATGTGCGTGGCTCGGCGCCTGGAACCAGGGAGACCGACCCTCTGCGTATGATGAGCCTGGTCGGGAAGGCGCACGCCATCCTGCTCAGCGGTGGCAGTGCCTTCGGGCTCGACGCCGCCGGCGGTGTCATGCGCTTCCTCGAGGAGGGTGGATACGGCCACGACACTGGTGTGGCCAGGGTACCCATTGTCCCCGCTGCAATCCTCTTCGACCTTCGCCTGGGCAGCGCCACGGTGAGGCCGGGCCCGGAGGAGGGCTACAAGGCATGCCTCGCGGCCTCGGACGGTCCGGTCGCCGAGGGCTCCGTTGGGGCCGGGACCGGCGCTACGGTGGGCAAGATACTGGGGCCCGACAGGATGACGAAGAGCGGTCTGGGCACCGCCAGTGAGAAAGCGGGCAACGTCACTATTGCCGCCCTGTTTGCCGTCAACCCGCTTGGAGATGTTGTAGACCCCTCGATGGGCGGGATCGTTGCCGGCCCTCGCGATGCTGAGGGAGGTGGCTTCGTACGCACTGTCGAGATCATGAGGAAACTCAAGGAGTCGAGAAGCCTGTCCGAGGACAACACGGTCATCGGAGTTGTGGCCACGGACGCCACGCTCACCAAGGAGCAGGTGAACAAGGTGGCGCAGATGGCCCACGATGGCCTGGCCAGAGCCGTCAGCCCGGCGCACACCATGTACGATGGCGACGCCATCTTTGCCCTGGCCACCTGCCGCGAGGAGCCGGAGGATGTCACGCTGGTTGGCTCGATTGCGGCGGAGCTGGTGACCGTCGCCATCATTCGGGCTGCCAGACAGGCTGAAGGGCTCTGCGGAATACCTGCTGCGAAGGATGTGATGTAAGGATGGTTGATGTAGGGTTCATTGGGGCTGGAACCGTGGGTACGGCGATGGCGGTGAGGCTCAGCGAGAAGGGCTATCCCGTTACCACGGTCTACAGCCGCACCAGGACCTCGGCGCAGAAGCTGGCCGACTCGGTCGATGGCTGCCGTGTGGCCGACCAGGCTCAGGGGGTTGCCGAAGCTGTCGGCCTTGTGTTCATAACCACGTCGGACGACGCCATAGGCCAGGTGGCGGCTGCCGTCCGGTGGCGGCCGGGCCAGAGCGTGGTCCACTGTAGCGGGGCGGACTCCACCGATGTGCTTCAGCCAGCGAAGGATGCCGGGGCGCAGACGGGAGGCTTTCACCCGCTACAGACGTTCGCCAGCGTGACCCATGCCATAGAGAACATCCCGGGTTCGACGTTCGCAATAGAGGCTGAGGAGCCACTGTTCAGCACCCTGACGGAAATGGCGTCGGCGCTGGAGGGGACCTGGGTCAGGCTCACCGCCAGCGACAAGGTCCTGTACCATGCGGCGGCGGTCATGGCCTGCAACTACTTCGTGACCCTGGTGAAGCTGGCCACCGATCTGTGGGCTACCTTCGACGTGCCCGCCGACCGGGCGACCAAGGCCCTCATGCCACTGCTGAGGGGGACAGTCAACAACCTCGACAACGTTGGATTGCCTAACTGCCTCACCGGCCCTATCGCCAGGGGAGACCTGGGCACCATACGAAAACACCTTGCCGCCCTCGAGAAGGCGGCGCCCGGGGTACTCTCCACTTACCGTGAACTCGGGCTGCAGACCGTTCCGGTGAGCCTGGCTAAGGGCAAGATCGATGAGCAGAGAGCGAGAGAGCTAGAAGCGCTTCTTAAGGAGGGGATGCAATGAGAACCGTACTGAAGAGCAAGATCCACCGTGCCCGGGTCACCGATGTGAACCTGGACTACGAGGGGAGCATCGCCATCGATGAACTCCTGCTGGAGGCGGCGGATATCCTCCCGTACGAGATGGTTCACGTGCTCAACGTCAACAACGGCGCTCGCTTCGAGACCTACGCCGTCAAGGCGCAACGGGGTTCGGGCGAAATCGCCGTGCTCGGGGCGGCATCGAGGCTGGCCGCGGTGGGTGACACGGTCATCATCCTCTCCTACGAGGTGATCCCCGACGAGGAGGCACAGTTGTGCCGGCCCAGAGTGGTTCACGTTGATGAGGTGAACACGATAGTCCGGGAGGGAGCGTATACCCTGTAGGGAGGCAGAACATGAGAGTTACTGTAGGCGACATAAGGGCGATGAAGCAGACGGGGGAGAAGATCCCCATGCTAACCGCCTATGACTACTCAACGGCGAAGCTTGTTGATGAAGCCGGCGTGCCCATCGTCCTGGTTGGCGACAGCCTGGGCATGGTTGTGCTGGGCTATGAGACGACCATACCGGTCACCATGGAAGAGATGATCCATCACACCAAGGCGGTCGTGCGAGGTACACAGCATGCCATGGTCGTGGGCGACATGCCGTTCATGACCTACCACGCCACGACGGAGGACGCGCTGCGCAACGCCGCCCGCTTTATCCAGGAGGGGGGCGCCCAGGCGGTGAAGCTCGAGGGCGGCGTGACCGTGGCCGACAAGGTGAAGCGGATCATCGAGTGTGGCATGCCGGTGCTTGGTCATATAGGACTCACACCACAGTCGGTGCATGCGTTCGGCGGCTTCAAGGTAGTGGGCAAGACACCGGAGGCCGCGGTGCGATTGATCGAGGACGCCAGAGCGCTGGACGAGGCCGGGGTCTTCGCCATCGTGCTGGAGACGGTTCCCGCACCGCTGTCCAAGCTCATCACTGAGAAGGTCTCTGTGCCGACGATCGGCATCGGCGCGGGGCCCGACTGCGACGGCCAGGTGCAGGTTATCAACGATATACTTGGCTCGTTCACCGACTTCGTGCCCAGGCACGCCAAGCAGTACTGCAAGCTGAGCGATATCATCCGCGACGCGGTCACCGAGTACGCCTCCGAGGTCAAGGAGGGGACCTTCCCGACCGCCAAGCAGAGCTACACCATGGACGAGGGCCTCATCGCTGAGCTTGTCCGTTCGTCCTGAGGAGGACTGTGAAGGTACTCGACACGGTCGCTGAGATGAAGCGGCACCGAAGCCAGCTCGCTGGCACCGTTGGCTTCGTGCCCACGATGGGATTCCTCCACGAGGGGCATCTGGAGCTGGTGCGCCAGGCCCGGAGGGAGAACCTGAACGTCGTGGTCAGCGTATTCGTCAATCCCACGCAGTTCGGCCAGGGCGAGGACTTCGCCGACTATCCGCGCGACATGCAGCGCGACCTGGCCCTCCTCGAAGGAGAGAAGGTGAGCGTCGTCTTCGCCCCCAGGGATGGCGAGATGTATCCCGAGAGGTACAACTCCTGGGTTGACGTGCAGAAGGTGACCGATAGGCTTGAGGGGTCCTACCGGCCCGGCCATTTCCGGGGCGTGGCCACCGTGGTGGCCAAGCTGTTCAACATCGTGCAGCCCCACCGGGCCTACTTCGGGCAGAAGGACGCGCAGCAACTGATCGTCGTCCAGAAGATGGTCGAAGACCTCAACATGAACCTCAATGTCGTGGCCGTGCCAACGGTGCGTGAGCCTGACGGCCTGGCGATGAGCAGCCGCAACACCTACCTCAAGCCGAAAGAACGCAAGGCCGCAGTGGTGCTGTGGAAGTCGTTGTGCCTGGCTCGGGACCTGTGGGACAAGGGCGAGAGGGACGCCGCGCGCCTGCGCCAGGAGGTGACTTCGCTTATTGAAGCCGAGCCGCTGGCTAAGATCGACTACGTGAGCGTGGCCGATCCGGGAACGCTGGACGAGTTGGAGCATGTCGACGGTGCCGCTGTGGTGTCCATGGCGGTCAGGGTTGGAAAGACAAGGCTGATAGACAACATCACGCTGGGTGTTTGACCCAGCCGCCCGCCCTATTGGGTGGCTTTATATATACTTGGGGGGCAAGCGCACTCGTTGCGCTTGCTCCTCTTTTGTGCCTCGGGAGCGGGCGAGACAGCCTGCCGCTCGTTTCGATGGCGTCTATCTGCTGAGCGCACACTGCCCTTTGACGAAGGCATGGTTCCATGATACCAATCCCCATCGCTGAGCGAGCGGCTGGACTGATGGGGCCACATGCCTGTCGCGGAGCGGCGTTGAGCCGTCCCGCAGGAGTCGGCTGGCGGCCCGGAGTACGGTGGAAAGGGGGAAGCATGTCGGAGGAACGGCGACGCAGGGTGAGACACGAGAAGGACGAGAAACAGGAGAAGGAGGAGGAGAAGCAGGAGAAGAGCTGGGAGGAGAAGTGGCGTCGTGACCCTATAGGCGTGCTGACGTGGGCCCTCATCTTCATCTGGAGTGGTGTGGTGTTGATACTGGAGACCCAGAACGTCATGGCGGACTATCCCTGGTGGAGCGCGTGGGCCTTCTTCTTCGCCGGGGGGGCGTGCTGCCGCTCCTTCAGGCGCTGTACCGGCTGGCATCCCCTGCTCATCGACGTGGCGTGACCGGGGCCCTCATATTTGGCTTCATCTTCGGCGGCATAGGCCTGGGCGGGCTGGTAGGCTGGGAGTGGGTGTGGCCGCTGGTGCTGTTCGCCATCGCGGCGATCATTCTTGTGACGGGCTTCGTGGTCCGCCGCCGTTAAGCCTCAGGCCGCGGCTACAGGCGGTCAAGGCTGAGGCTGAGGAACTCGTTCCAGGCGTAGTTGAGAGGCGTCCACCATCGGTGGCGGCCGATGCAGCGGAAATAGGGGGGCCGGAAGGCGCGAATGAGGTCGCCGATCTTGTAGCGCGGCAGGATGGGAGTGGACACGATCAGGCTGCCCATCTCGCCCCGGCGCATCTCGTGCAGCATCTTGATGCTGGAGCGGGTCTCGACCTCGAAGAAGAACAGGTCGTAGTTCGGCACCCACGCGTGGCGCTCGTCTCTCTGCTGGCCGAACATGCCCTCGGTTGCGCCGTATATCTCGCGAATGGCCACCGGCCCGTACAGCCCGCTGAGCGCCGGCGCGTGGTGGGTGTTGATGCCCGGCACGCTCCCCAGGGTCATCGTCTGCACTTCCCACAAACGCTTGGGGTATACCCCGTGGGCACGCCGCAGGTACTGGGCGAACAGGATGGCGGTGGTGGCCACGCCTCCGACCAGTGTCACGTTCTCGTCTTTGCACTTCTCATAGGCCAGCTCGAAGCGGGCCTCCCAGTCGCGGACCGTCTTGCCTCCGCCAAGCGCGTCGATGTCGTCCTGTGTCGGCAGCGACCTGACCGGTGTGAACGCCGAGACATGCTTGACGTAGATGCCGGAGCTGTAGCCGTAGTCGAGGTCTCGCTCGCCGACTCGCACCTGCCCCACCACTGAGGGGAAGTTCAGGTTCAGGTTGACGCCGTCGAACACGTCGTACCGGCCCGTGGCGGCCACGTAGTTCATCACCGCCCGCCCGGCGTGCACCCGTATGCCCAGGTCGGTGGGGGTCATCGGTATGAACTTGGGCTCGTCCCCGGTCGTGCCGCGCGTGATGGCCCAGCCAATGGGCTCTTCGTTGAGGAGACACTGCCTCTCACCAGCCATGACTCGCTGGACAAACGGTTTGAAGTCTTCGTAGGTGGCTATGGGAAACGCGCGCCGGTAATCGTCGACGGTCTCCACGCGCGACGCATCATGCTGGGCGCCGTATGCCGTCTGAGCATAGCCCTAGAGAAGACGTCGCAGCACGGCCTGCTGCGCCCTCTCAGGCTGTTCGACCGCGTCATGCCAGGGTTGGAGGAATGCCTCAACGCCTTCAGGCGTTACCCGGGTGTCACTGCGGACCATGCAGCCGTCTCCTGCACTGCGGCGGACTGTCGCATGTGCCCGTTGCGGGCATGCTAGCTGGTGGGGCGCCCCGGTTTGGCCGCTGCCGTGCCTGACCTCTTGCGTCGTGGCGGGCGCTTGCCTATCCACAGGCCGGTGAAGAACTTCCTGTCGAGAAGATGCTTCATGTCGGCCACATCCAGAAGGTCCCTGGATATATTGCTCTCGAAGTAGGCCACCTCGACGTGTTTCCCCATGTTCTTCACCGCCTGAAGGGCATAGGCGAAGTCTGAATCTCCGCTCGTGAGCACGGCAACATCATACAGGTTGTTCCAGGCATAGAGCAGCAGGTCGGTGGCAAGCATAACGTCGATGCCCTTCTCCACCGCAACCCCCTGTGACAGCTTGGTGCTTCCCAGGCGTACCTCAAGATAAGGCGTGTCGCGTAGGGCGTTGAGGAAGTCCTGTTGCTCGCGATGGCCCTCGACTCGTCCGCTCGGCTCCTGGAGGACGTTGTAGTAGTAGATGCGGAACAGGCGCCTGCCCGCGCAGAGCTTGTCAGCGAAGCTGGCGAAATTGAGATCATGACGCCTGAAATTGGCGCGGAGGGCATGATAGAGGTTACTGCCGTCTATGAATATCGCCACCCTGTCGTCCATATGAATCTCCTTGACCATTACCTCACGTGCGCCGATCCGGCCTCAGCCGACCTATGCTGCATTATAACCGAAGTCGTTGGTATCGTCACGTCATTTCTTTGGGTAATCTGGGCACGGCGAGCGCCCGTTCTCATGCGCGGCAGCAAGTTCAAGAAAACCCTCTCCCTTGAAGGGAGAGGGCAAGGCCTGCCCTGAGCCTGCCGAAGGGGTGAGGGTGGAACGCCCGGGGCTGTTCATGCCCCGACAGGCTCCATCGTCCGGGTAGGTGGGAGCATCCGCTCCCACCGGACCTGGAGCAGATGCTCCAGGCTACCCGTTCAATCGAGGCAAACGCCTCATTCTGTTCGCCCTGTCTCCGGAGGCGACTCGCCTATGGCGAGAGCCCTTCGGCAAGCTCAGGACAGGTTTGTCGAAGGGTGAACGGCCCCCCGGATGTCATTGCGAGCGGAGCCGCAGGCGTAGCGAAGCAATCTTGGTGGAGTGGGACGATGGGATTCGCCACCATCCCCAGATTGCTTCGGCGCGGTGCGCCTCGCAATGACAAACAGGTACCCCCTCATTCCTTGATGAGCACGGCAAAGGCGAGCATCGCCACACCGGCCATCCCCGCGCCGAAGTAGAAGGTCGCCGCCGGGCCAACCGCCTCCCACAAGGCCCCGGCAATCACGCTCGCGAGGAGAAGGCTCAGGCCGATTGTTGCGTGATACAGGCCGTAGGCTGTGCCTCGCCTCTTCTTGGGCACCATGTCGGCAACGAACGCCCGGGTCACTCCCTCCGACGCGCCGTAGTAGACGCCGTACACGGCGAAGAGAAGCAGCACGTACGCTATGTGCCACGTTGCCGACGCCTGGGCGAAGCCAACGTAGGTCAGGGCGTAGACCGCCCACGCGGCGACGATGAGCCTTTTCCGTCCGACTCTGTCGGAAAGCCTGCCGAAGGGATAGGACGTCGCGGCATACACCAGGTTCATCGGCAGGAGCATCAGGAGGATGTGCACCGGCGAGAAGCCGATGTTGCTCGCCTGCAAGACGAGGAAGACGTCGGCCGAGTTGCCCAGGGTGAAGACAAGCATTACCGCCAGGAAGACCTTGAAACGCCTGTCCAGACCGGTGGGTTTGGACGGCTGGCCGGGCCCGACTGGCGCCGCTCCGTTGGCGCGTGCCTCGCGAACGAAGAATACCAGGAGAACCACGGCGAGCGCGGCAGGTACCACGCCCACAATCACCAGCCATCGGAAACTCTGCATGGAGAGCAGTGGCTGCCAGCCCTGGATGAGGTAGACGATGGCGGCGGCGATGGCGATGCCCGATATGGCGCCGGCGGTGTCCAGCGCACGGTGGAAGCCGAAGCTGCGCCCGATCCTGTCCTCGGTCGCCGAATCAGCGACCAGGGCATCCCGTGGCGAGGTGCGGACGCCTTTCCCGGCGCGCTCGAAGAAGCGGATGGCGAGCGCAGCGGCTCCGCTGGTCGCCAGCAACAGAAAGGGTTTGGCGACAGTGGATAGGGCATAGCCGGCAACCGTCAGCCCTTTCCGCCTTTCCAGCCTGTCGCTCGCCCACCCGCTGGCCAGTTTCAGCAAGGTTGACGTGGCCTCACCCAGGCCCTCGATGAGCCCGATGAAGGTGGCTCCGACGCCCAGCACGTGGGACAGGAACAACGGGAACACGTTGAATATCATCTCGCTGGAGACGTCGGTCAGGAGGCTGACCCAGCCCAGAACGAAGACGTTGCGGCTGACCCCCCAGATGCCTTTGGCGCTGGTCTGTTTCATTGTTGCGTTTGCCTTTCGTTCACCACCTCGTCGACCAGTTCTTTGATCTTGCCTCTCGCCTCGTCGAGGGCAGCCAGGCCCCGGTCGGTAATGGTGTAGTACTTGCGGACCTTGCCGTCCACGATCCGCGTCTGCCGCAGGAGATACCCGTCCCTCGCCAAACGGTGCAGTGTCGGGTAGACGGTCCCCGGACTCAGACGGTAGCCGTGACGAGCCAGCTCCTCCAGCATCTCCACGCCGTAGATAGGCGCCTTGGAGGCGTGATACAGGATGTGTATCTTCACGAAGCCGAGAAAGAAGTCCTTCAACATGACGGCAGGTCTATATCGGACGCTGATATCGAGCTATGATATCATGCCGGGTTCCCGTGCGTCAACGGCGCGGCGGTTGTCGTGCCCGGGCTGGCCTTGGACCGTTTCACCCTGACCCTCTCCCGTCAAGGGAGAGGGTCTTTTCGCGCTTGCTGCCGCACATGAGAAGGGGCGTTAGCAGGAGGTGGACTGAGTGCTCCCTCCCCAGCCTTGCCCCTCTTGTCATTGCGAGGAGCAACAGCGACGAAGCAATCTCAGGGTGGGGTGCGAGTCCCCGTCCCGCCACCCCACCGGGATTGCTTCGCTCCGCCTGCGGCTCCGCTCGCAATGACATTGGGGGGGCCGTTCACCCTTCGACAAGCCTGTCCTGAGCTTGCCGAAGGGCTCACGGCGAGCGGAATGAGGCCATTGCCTTGCTTGAAGGGGTAGCCTGGAGCATATGCTCCAGGCCCGGTGGGAGCGGATGCTCCCACCTACCCAGACGATGAGTTCTGTCGAACCTTGTCCCGAGCGAAGTGAGGGGCATGAACGGCCCCGTGCGCTGCACCCTCACCCTCTCCTCTCAAGGAGGCTGCCCTTCTTGTCATTGCGAGGCGCGCCCCCTCTGTCATTGCGAGGCGCGCCCCCTCTGTCATTGCGAGGCGCGCCCCCTCTGTCATTGCGAGGCGCGCCCCCTCTGTCATTGCGAGGCGCGCCCCCTCTGTCATTGCGAGGCGCGCAGCGCCGAAGCAATCTCAGCGTGAGGCATGAGCCCCTGTTCCACCACCCCACCGAGATTGCTTCGCTCCACCTGCGGCACCGCTCGCAATGACATTGGGGTGGGCCGTTCACCCTTCGACAAGCCTGTCCCGAGCGAAGTGAGGGGCAGGAACCGCCCCGTGCGCCCCGCTTTTTGAGCCGCCACCGAACGTGTATACTGGCCTCGCCATGTACGAGGACACCATCGCGGCCATCTCCACGCCGGTGGGCCAGGGGGGCATCGGCATCGTGCGGTTGAGCGGGCGGGACGCCCGGCTCATCGCCGAGCGCCTGTTCGACCGGCGGCTAACCGACCGCCGCCTGGTGTACGGCCACATCATCGACCCGTCAAACGGAGAGGTGGTCGACGAGGTGCTGACGTCCTATATGGAGGCGCCTCACACGTACACCAGGGAGGACATCGTGGAGATCAACTGCCACGGTGGCCCGCAGCCCCTCCAGCGCATCCTCGACCTGGCGCTGGCGTCCGGCGCCCGCATGGCCGAGCCTGGTGAGTTCACACTCAGAGCCTTCCTCAACGGGCGCATCGACCTGGCGCAGGCGGAATCGGTACTCGACATCGTCCAGGCCAAGACGGCTGCCAGCCTGAGAGTCGCGGTCCAGGGCCTGGGCGGCGGCCTGTCGCAAGCCATCCGGGCAGTGCGGGGCGAGCTGATGTCGGTGCTGTCCTACCTGACGGCGAGGATCGACTTCCCCGAAGACGACATTGAGGAGCAGGAAACGGCCCCCTTGGTACGGCGGGCGCTGGCGCGCGTGGAGGAACTCATTTCGAGTGCCGGTGCCGGCATGGTGTACCGCCAGGGGGTGCGAACGGCCATCGTGGGACGGCGCAACGTGGGCAAGTCGAGTCTGTTGAACCGTCTCCTCAGGCAGAGCCGTGCCATCGTATCGCCGGTGGCTGGGACGACCAGGGACACGGTGGAGGAGGTGGTGAATCTGAGGGGTGTGCCCTTCGTCCTGGTGGACACGGCCGGCATCGTGAAGAGCAAGGACCTGGTCGAGTCGCTCGGGGTCGAGCGCAGCCGTGGGGCCATCGAGCAGGCCGACTTCGTTCTCCTGGTGCTCGATGCCAGCACGCCGCTCGAGGCCACCGACGAGGAGATAATCGGCCTTCTCTGCGGCAAGGAGGTGCTGGTGGTCGCCAACAAGCGTGACCTCCCGTGCCAGGTGAGACTCGACCATCTGCCTTGGGAGGCGGTCAGGGTGTCGGCGCTCACCGGGGAAGGGCTTGAAGAGCTTGAAGAGAGGATGGTCGAGGCGGCTCTCGGGGGCACGGTGTACACGTCGGACGAGCTCCTCGTATCCAGCTCGCGCCACAGTGCATGCCTGGAGCGGGCCCGGGCCCATCTGGAGCAGGCGCTGGCGGGCATCGACGCCCCCGTGCCCGACGACTTCGTCACCATCGACCTCACAGGCGCCCTGAACGCCCTGGGCGAGATCACCGGCGAGACCGTTTCCGATGAGCTTCTGGAGACCATCTTCGCCAGCTTCTGTGTGGGGAAGTAACGGCGGCCACGAGCGTGGCGCAATGCGAGTCTCCAAGGCTGTTGTGGACCGCTTCTGCCGCAGACACGCGAGGATCCTTTGGAGTCGGCTCGACCGTCTGTGGCAGTCTGCCTATGGCCCGATGCCTTCCAACGGGTCGACCAGCGTCGAGCCGTCGCTCATGACGAACTCAATGCTGACGGCCACATCCCTCATGTCGGTGTCGAAGGTGAGGTCCAGCAAGCGTCCCTTCCCCGGCGCGATAGCCGTGTCGCTGAGGTCAAACACCGCGCCCGAAAGCTCCTCTCCGCTCCACTCGATCTCGCCCCAGTCCCAGTAGTTGACCACGCGCATGCGGCCTTCGTCTGGTCTCCAGCACACGATCAACCTGTCTATGGTCACGGGGCCAAAACCTGAGTTTGACAGTCTGATGCCGTGCAGCCTGCTGTGAGGCCCGAACTGTGACCCCACAAAGCTGACGTTCCCCTTGTCTACCACCAGGTCATCGGCCTCATGCCACCACACCCCGGCCTGAAGGGTAGCAGTTGTGCTCTCCGTATCGCTGAAGTAGGCCCCACTTCGACCCACCTGCATCGAGGCCGCCATCAGCAAAAGGGCTATGACTGCAATAAGTATCGAGCTTTTCTTGTTCACTTTGAAGCCTGTCTAATATGGCCTCTCGAAGGCTGTCTAGTGTGACCTTTGGAAGCCTGTCTAACCTGTTTATCATAGCGTTTTTGCCGCAAATCCTTCACCGCAACGACGATGTTCTTCAGCTCCATCCCGACGATAAGAGCAGCGGGTATGCCGATGAGAAGACCGAAGCCAAGCGGCGTCCTGATGAAGTCCATGGCATAACCGGCATAAGGGATGCTCAGCCACACGCTGCCAACAACATTCTCCGCCGGCACAGCATAAGCATCGGGGTCTTCATTAGCATCCCCCTTGGTGCGGAAGCTGAGCGAGCCATCGTTAACAACCTCGACGACCCGGTGGGTGGTGACCATGCCTGACTCTGCACTCGACCTGTAGGTGATGACATCGCCCACCTTGACCGCTCGCGGGTCCACCGGCTGGATCAGCACCAGGCTTCCCAGGTGTATTGCCGGCTCCATGCTCCCGCCGTAGACAATATCGATGTGCCACCCGAAATGCGGGGCGATGAAGATGCCCACGCACGCCAGGATGACCACTACCAGAAGGATGGTAGCCAGCACCTGAAAGGCCTTCTTCACCATTTGTTGTTTGACCTACACCCTATTCTTTGCAATAGTATTTAACACGATGGCGAAGTATATTTTACCCGTTGAAATCCACCCCCTTGAAGAAGGTGGCTATCTTGCCACCAGCCCGGTCCTGCCCGGCTTCCTGGTTCAGGCAGAAACAGTGGAAAAGGTATTGCAACTGGCGCCTGGTGTCGCTCAGGCCTTGATTGAGGCCATGCAAGACAAGGGGATTCCCCTTCCCCAGGCGATGCAGGCTGCTGAGCCACCGTTTCACGTCGAAGTCCTCGTGCCCCTATGACCTACCGCCTGTTGACCAAGAAACTCCGCAAGCTGGGTTGCGAGTTTGTGCGACAGGCCCCCGGCTCCCACGAAATCTGGTGACATTTTACCACCATCCCTCGCACCACAGGCGATATCCCCAAAGGCACTCTCAGCGCTATTGTGCACGACCTCGGCCTGAGCATGAAAAACTTGGATAAAGTATGACCTCCCCGTCACATTGACCAACCTATAATAGCTCCCCCGAATTTATGGGGTATGGGTGGGCGCTCCTTCACGAAGCGCCCACCCAATCAAGATGCCACTTGCGGCATAACATACTGGCTGCCGGTAGCTCACGCCCCAATCAGGGTGAAGGTAGGACAGTTTCGTTTCTTAATCCTGTCCTGCCTCTCCTGACTGGTTAGGGTTGGTTACTGGCTCACGCTCAGTGTTTCTGGCTAGCCGCGTCCTGGACGCCTTCGAACTCAATGTTGAAGGAGCAGCTCGCGCCCTGATACTGGTTCTCGGCCGTTTCCATCAATTTAAGGACTAGGTACACCTGATATGTTCCACCTACCGGGATCGCGGGCGTTCCGTCTGGCACTATGTCGTAGCCGTCACCGGTACAGTAATCTATCCAGGTGGTGTCTCCCTCCCACGACGCGTCTACCAACTCCCTAAGCGTGAGCGGTGCTGTCTTGTCACCGACTAACGTCTCTAGGTTCTGGCCGTCAGTGGGCCCTATATTCTGTATCCAGTCGTATTCGGGAATGTACTCCCAGTACTCCACGACCTCTATTACCTGACCCAAGTCGTTCCCGGTGCACGTGTAGTCGTAGAACGTGGTGAAGAGATAGTTGATGTCGATGCTTCCCACATTATAGAGGCTGATTGTGCCTGTCGTGAACGTCTCCCCGGGCGCCCAGCCAGCCGGGGACTGCCATGATGCAGTAACAGGTTCGCCATCGTTCCAGCCTTCATTGTTGTCGGCTATCTTCAGGTCCAGTGTCCCAGCGGTGAAAGTGTTGTCCGCGCTCGTCTCAGTGTCGCTGAACCACGCCCCGCTGATGCCGACAGCGGCGACACTCGCCACCACAGCGATGATCAGCAGACTGAGTAGTATCTTCCTCATCTCTCAGTCAACTCCTTTCCGTTTGCGTTTCCAGTTCTTGCCCCTTGCGTTGAGTGATTTTCCCTCTGTGCCTTGCCTCTCTCTTCCTTGGTGCTTCAGACATCACCTCCCTTCTCTGCGACGAGCCTTCGCTCCTGCATCATCGGCTTGCCTTTGCTCTGCCCCACCCGCGCGTCCAAGCAAAGAAAAAGGGGCTGGCCGTGCCCTGCATCGGGCAAGGCGGCCGACCCCAACGTGCTGGCGCCTCCAGCTAGAACGCCCACTGGACAAGTGAGCGGCTGTATCCCATAATAATCGTGCATGCAGGTGCCTCGCCGTGCCTGATGCCACGGTCCCGGTGAGCCATCACCTCACGCGGGGCCATTGCTATTGTGATGGACTACTGTGACATCCGTGTGTCGCCGCCGCCTCTATTCGGCAACCTTCCCAAAAAAAGAAACCGACCTCGCGGTCGGTTTCGCTACTGGCTCCACGGAACCCAAGCAACCACCTCCAGGTTCCGCTTCTATGCCCCCGCTGCCTTATGATACGAACCAGAACTGGTGCTGAATGCTCAACGCATTATCTGGGGGGCCAGGCCCCAGAGACCTGACCACTACAGAGGGTGATGCTCAATAGCGCAGAGGAGCATCGTACCAGCCAAAGAATACCACGACTCTCCGTGGTTGTCAACCCTACCCTCACTACGACGTCAAGAAACGTGCCACAGCGTACGACTTCATCATTCAGGAGAGCGTCGGACCATGGCGGGTTGCTGAGGCTGCAAACCATGTCCTCCCTTCCACGCCCTTTAAGAGAGGGGACGTGCATTCACCCAGTGACGTGCGGAGGCACCCTCACCGTCCGCGTTTGCCCTGATAGAGTGGGTAGCCTGGAGCATCTGCTCCAGGCCCGGTGGGGCCTCACCCACGCATGCTGGTGCGGTCTGAAGGAACGGGCAGGTATCACCAGTGGCGTGTACGAACGCATCGCCTTGACATTGGCGCGAAGCTGTCGGTATAATTTCTTCTGCGGAAGGGGATATAGCTCAGTTGGGAGAGCGCTGCGTTCGCATCGCAGAGGTTGGGGGTTCGAATCCCCCTATCTCCACCAAGAGGACATCTGCCAGCAGTTTCCCCGTAAGGCTCCCGGGTGACGCGTGCCCCTGTAGCTCAGAGGATAGAGCAGCGGTTTCCTAAACCGCGTGTCGGGCGTTCGAGTCGCCCCAGGGGTACCACTTGCGAGGCACGAAAGACCGCCTGGCTCCGCGAGACAGGCGGTCTCGTTGTTCTGGGGCGGTCGTCGAACCGGAGGAGTCCTCGATGCATCGAGGTCGTGGCTCCCCTTGACCGCGCGGCTCGCCGTGCACGTGGACTGCGTTGACTTTTCACCTGTTGTTCTGTATCATTTTTTGTGCCTGGTTCGCTATGGATGGGGCCGCTGCACACCATCGCGGCCAGGCCGAAACGCTAGCAGGCTCATGCTGATAGGCCTCATGCTGTGGTGATGAGGCCTGCTGATGTGAGGGGCGTTTTGGGGGAGGACCTTTACATAGGGGTGTAGCTCAGTTAGGGAGAGCAGCGGTCTCCAAAACCGCAGGTCGCGGGTTCGAGTCCTGCCACCCCTGCCAGTTGCCGAGGTGGTGGAATCGGTAGACACGCCATCTTGAGGGGGTGGTGGGCGAAAGCCCGTAGGAGTTCAAATCTCCTCCTCGGCACCATTGGCGGAAGTAGTTCAGGGGTAGAACGTCTCCTTGCCAAGGAGAAGGTCGTGGGTTCGAATCCCATCTTCCGCTCCAAAGACATCGAGCACCTGTGGGGGCTTTCAGCCCCCGCGGGTGAGAATGGCGACGTAGCCAAGTGGTTAAGGCGGAGGTCTGCAAAACCTCTATTCGGCGGTTCGAATCCGCCCGTCGCCTCCAGCGCCGGTGAGTCTATTATGGCCTTTTCTTTCGGAATCGGGGTATTGAACCAAGCCCCGATTTTGTTTTAGAGTTGGCACGAAAGGCCGAGGTGGCGGAATCGGTAGACGCGACGGACTTAAAATCCGTTGGGGAGTATACCCATGCGGGTTCGAGTCCCGCCCTCGGCACTAGAAGCGAGAAGTAAGCATGGCATGGGAGCCGGAGTTTGAAGTAGCCTTCCATCCAGCGACGGTGGCCGTGGTCGGCGTGTCGAGGAGGCCGCATGTATTCGATTTCGTCGAGCACCTCCAGGCAGCCGGCTACTCGGGTCGTATCTACCCGATCAACCCCAGGGCGGGTGGGGAGGAACACCGTGGACTGAAGTTCTATCCCAATCTGGTGTCGGTCCCCGAGCCGATCGACCTGGTGATTGTCTCAACACCTCGTGAGACCGTTCCCGACGTGCTCGAAGACTGCATCGCCGCGAATGCGAAGAATATCCACATCTTCGCCGCCGGATTCAAGGAGGTCGGCGACGAGAAGGGGATTGAACTCGAGAGGCGGGTGGTCGAGATCGCCAGGAGAGGCGGCCTGCGCATCGTCGGCCCCAACTGCATGGGGCTTCACGTCCCGGCGTCCCGCATCACTACCTGGGAGGAGATTGACCCGCAGAGCGGGCCGGTGGGGTTCATCTCGCAGAGCGGCGGGCATGCCGGCGAGCTCGTGCGCGATGGCGCCCGCCTGGGCATACGCTTCAGCAAGGTCATCAGCTACGGGAATGCTGCAGTGATGGACAGCACCGATTTCCTGGAGTATCTTGCCAAGGACCCGGAGACGGAGATCATATGCATGTACCTTGAGGGGGTTCTGGACGGGGGCAGGTTCACCAGTATGGTCAAGGAAATCAACAAGACGAAACCGGTGCTGGTGTGGAAGGGCGGGCTCACAGAGTCGGGCTCGCGGGCGGTGGCGTCTCATACGGGGTCTCTCGGGGGCGAGAAGCAGGTGTGGGACGCGTTCTACAAGCAGACCGGGGCAGTCAGGGTTGACAGCCTGGACGAACTGCTTGATACCCTTACGGCGTTCCTCCGCTTCAGGCTGCCCGCCGGCCGCCGCGTGGCGCTTATCGGGGCGGGTGGCGGCAACAGTGTCGCCGGAGCCGATACCTGCGCGCGGGCCGGGCTGGAGTTGCCCACGCTGACCGGGCCAACGCTCGAAGTGCTCGGCAGCTTCATCCCGCCCGAGGGGACCATAATCAGGAACCCGCTGGACATCGGCGTTGTTCTGATGGACATCAACATGCTCCTGCGGTCCCTGGATCCGATCGCCTGCGATCCTCTAATCGATTCCCTCGTCTTCGCATTGCCACTGGGCATGATACCGAGGGACACTGACGATAGTGGCGGGCAGAGCGCGCGCCTGGCCAGCATGGGTGTCGCCTGGGATGCGCTGCGCCGCGCGGTGACGGAGACCCTCATCGGGTTCCACAGCGAGAACCGCCATGGCAAACCGCTGGTGATAGTGCTGCAACAGTCGGCGGCTGGCTTCCTGTCCACAGAATACGAGCCGCTCTACCGGGAGCTGCTCGATGCCGGCGTGCCGGTGTACTTCTCCCTGGAGCGGGCGGTTCGCGCTATGGCCAGACTGATTCAGTACCACGAGTTCAGGGGCGCCGCCAGTTAGACCCACACGTGTCGAGCTGTTGACGGCAAGGTATGCCTGGCCCACACGCCGGTTGATTCCGATGAGCGCCCTGTACAAGGGGCAGTAGGGGGTGGTGGCATATGGCATGGGACCCCGCATTTGAAGTTGCCTTTCACCCACGGACCGTGGCCATTGTCGGCGTGTCGCGGAAGCCGCGCACCTTCGATTTCCTCACCAACCTTCAGAAGGCCGGCTTCGCCGGCCGCATCTATCCCATCAACCCGAACGCGGCCCACGAAGAGCACCGTGGCCTGACGTTCTATCCCACTCTCGCCTCCGTTCCTGAGCCTATCGACCTGGTGATGGTGACCACGCCGCCCGACAGCGTGCCTGGCATCCTGGAGGACTGCATCGCCGCTGGCGCCCGAAACGTCCACATCTTCACCGCCGGCTTCAGGGAGGTGGGTGACGAGAGGGGGATCGAGCTGGAGAGGCGGGTGGTGGAGATCGCGGGGTGGGGTGGGCTGCGCATCCTCGGGCCGAACTGTATGGGGCTTCAGGTCCCGGCGTCACGACTGACCACGTGGGAGTCACTGCCGGAGAAGAGCGGCTCCGTGGCGCTCATCACGCAGAGCGGCGGTATCTCGGGCGAGTTTCTGCGCTCGTCCGGCCGCTACGGCACCTACATCAGCAAGGTGATCAGCTTCGGGAACGCGGCGGTGCTGGGGGCGACCGACTTCCTGGAGTACCTCGCCTCCGACCCGGAGACGAAGGTCATATGCGCCTACCTGGAAGGTGTGCGAGATGGCAGCAGGTTCACCAGCCTGGTCCGGCAGACCAACAGGGAGAAGCCGGTCATAATCTGGAAGGGCGGGCTGACCGAATCGGGTGCCAGGGCGGTCGCTTCCCATACCGGTTCACTCGGCGGCCAGACACAGGTGTGGGACGCCTTCTTCCGCCAGACGGGGGCGGTAAGGGTGCACAGCCTGCCAGAGATGCTGGACGTGGCTATGACCTTCCTCTATCTTCGCCCGTTCACCGGCAGACGGGTGGCGGTGATGGGTGTGGGTGGTGGGAACACCGTGGCGGGCGCCGACGTGTGTGCGCGGGCGGGACTTGAGGTGCCCAGGCTGAGCGATGAAACGGTTGGGAAACTGCGAAGCTTCCTGCCCCGCGAGGGGAGCATCATCGGGAATCCGCTCGACCTCGGCGTGATGAACGCCGATGTCACGCTGCTCTTCCGCTCTCTCGACCCGTTTATCGCCGACCCGGTGATCGATGCCGTGATTTTCTCCATTCCGGTGGCGGGGACAGTGGCCCCGTCGGTGCAGCAGGCGATGACCCAGATGCACGGTGACGCAACTCGCGACGACGTGAGCCGGGTGGTGGCGACGGCGGTGGATGATGTGCTCGGCTTCGCCCGGGAGCACCAGTGGGGACGGAAGCCCCTGGTCCTGGTGCTCGAGGCGGGGGGAGAGGGGTTCTCGCCCGGCCTGAGGGCGGTGGTGCAGGAGCGGATGCTCAAGGCGGGCGTGCCCGTGTACATGTCCCTGGAGCGAGCCAGCAGGGCACTGTCCAGGTTCGCTCAGTACCACCAGTACAGGGCGAAAGCGGCGGAGGATTGAGCGCTCGTCGGCGTGGCCGGCCAGTACGCGCACCAGTTCGATTCAACCTGCACCCCGGGGGACTTGACAAAAAGAAGTTGCGGGCATATACTTCAGTGATGGAAATATTTCAGGATGGAATGTAACCATGGCCGATGCTCAGCGCCAGGTACACACGGAACAGATGCTTCAGGTGCTTCAGGACTTCATGGAGGTACTCGGGGAGCTGGGGCAGGTGATGAAGGACCTCAGCCTGTCGCCCCCGGATGAGGTGCGCCGGCTGGGGGAGCGGGTTATTGGAATGGAGCCCAAGTACCGGTCCACCGTAGGAGGGGGCAACCCCTTCGTGTTTTTCCGCACCGGCGAAGTCCTCTACCGCAGGGGCAATCTGACCATGGGCGAGTTGAGCGAGGCGCTCTCGGTGCCATTCTCCACCGCAACGCGCATCGCGAGCTGGTTCGTTGACACCGGGTACGCTGAGAGGCTGTCTGATCCCGAGGACCGCAGAGTAGTGAGGCTGGCCCTCACAGATACAGGTCGGAGGGTGAATGAGGCAGTCCAGAGACACATGGCGGAGAACGTTGGCAAAGTCCTCGGTGCCTTGACGGTCGAGGAGCAGGAGACGCTGGTGGGGCTCTTCAGGAAGGTGGTGGCCAATCTCAAGCAGACGCCCGAGTAGCCCTCTTTTTTTTCGCACGTGTTTCCACGGTGCAATATTTGTAGTTTGGGACTAAGGAGGGCGGCCATGTTCAGGTTCTCTATATCCAACGCGTTTCGGAGAAAGGGCATAGCCCTCGTTGCCATCATTGGGACTGCCCTGGGCGTTGCCCTGATGACTGTCCTGCTCAGCATCTCCGACGGCATGGAGCAGCAGATGAGCGAGACGATGAATGAGCTTTCGGGGGGCATTGCGGTGTACCCCGCCGATGCCTCCATGGGGTTCATGCTCCCCGGCGGAACGCCGTTCTCGGTCTCCTACGCGGATGAAATCGAGGCTATCGACCACGTAGATGTCGTGGTGCCGCAGGCTCTGGCTCTCCTTTCCTCCGATGTTGCCGGCCTGGGCAGTATTCTCGGCACCACCATCAGGGGGGTAGACCTGGAGCTTGACGCTGAGCTAGGGGGGGCCACGGCGTTGGCCAACATCATCGAGGGAGAGACCATATCCGGAGAGAACGAGGTCATCCTGGGGAAGACCCTGGTGGCGGGTGAGGGTGGAATGATGGGTGGCGGTGGGACCGAAACGTACGAGGTCGGCGACACCATAGAGGTACCGATACACGGGTCTGACCCCATTGAGCTGACCGTCGTCGGCATCTTTGAGACGGGCAACTCCCTCTACGATTCAAGCATATACAGTGACATGGCCACCGCGAGGGCCATCATGGGGCTGGCGGACGATGAGTTGAACTACATCGCAGTGGAGGCCGACGACCCGGACAACGTGGCGACAATCGCGGAGGAGATAGAGGTCCTCTTCGAGGACGCCGAGGTCCCCATCCAGACCGTTGTCGCCACGGACTCTCTGGAGAGCATCAGCGACACCATGTCTACGTTCCGCAGCTTCCTGTGGATCATCTCCCTGGTGGCGGCGATAGCCGGCGGCGTCTCCATCTTCATTGTCATGCTCATCTCGGTTGTGGAGCGTACCAAGGAGTTCGGCATACTCAAGGCGTCGGGCTGGTCCAACTGGAACATCATCAATTCGGTGGTCGTTCAGTCGATTACCATTTCGCTGCTCGGGGCGGCTGTGGGGCTTGGGCTGGGGTATCTGGCGGGTGGTGGCATCGACCAGTACCTGGCCACGGGCATCGCCATCATCACCTGGAGGCTGGTGGTAATCATTGCCGCCTTCGGGATATTCGTGGGCCTGGTAGGCGGGCTCTATCCGGCCGTGAGAGCCGCCCGCGTGAGTCCCATAGAGAGCATGAGAGCAGTGTGAGGTAGAAGCCATGGAAGCCGAGCGACAGAGCGAGCACGAGACGACGTCTGACCTTCAGAGGAGAATCGACGAGCTACAGGCGCGTCTTTCCTCGGCGGCGGACCATCGGAAGCCCGCTGTGGTGACCAGCGGGCTGTCCAAGGTCTATGGCCGGGGAGCGACACGCGTCGTTGCCCTGAGGGGCGTGAACCTCAGGGTGGGAAGGGGCGAGTTCGTGGCTGTGGTGGGTGCGTCGGGTAGCGGCAAGACCACCCTGCTCAACATGCTGGGCGCGCTCGACCGTCCGACGAGGGGGCGCGTGTACATAGACGGCGTGGAGACCTCGCGTGTCCCCGAGAGCATGCTCTACCGCGTACGGCGTGACAAGCTCGGCTTCATATTCCAGACCTACTACCTGGTGCCCACCCTCACGGCGATACAGAACGTGCTGACTCCGGTGCTGCCGCTGGGCGCCGATGGACAGTACCAGGGACGGGCGGAAGCGCTCCTCAAGATGGTGGGTCTCCGCAAGCGCATGCACCACCGGCCTGGCGAGCTGTCGGGCGGGGAGCAGCAGCGGGTCGCCATCGCCAGGGCTCTCATACTCAACCCGGGTGTCGTCCTCGCCGATGAGCCCACCGGCAATCTCGACAGCACGACCGCCGCTGGAATCATGCGTCTCCTGCACTGGCTGAACGAGGAGCGGGGCAAGACCTTCATCGTCGTCACCCACGACGCTGACATCGCCAGCGGCGCCGATAGAGCGGTCTATCTCCGGGACGGCAGGCTATCCGACGCTCCACCGGCCTAGCCCGGCTAGGTGCGTCCCCTGTGGGGGCTCGGTGGCGCGGGTCCGGCAGGGAACCGGCTAGGGTGCGAGGAGTTCCCTGAAGACCGCTGTTGACAGGCTTGTCATGGTGTCCGAGGGCAGGGTGCTGGTCAGGTCGGCGTGCAGCGGCGTGATGGAGATCCTGTCGTTGTTCAGCGCCCATGCGTCGGTGCCCTCGTCGTAGCGCCACCGAGCGCTTCCCCGTACTATCCAGTAGTACGTCCTCTTGCCGTCGTGTCCTTCCCGGATGAGGTCGCTGTAGCTTCTTTTGCCGAGTTGGGTGACCTCGATCCCCTGGATCTTGTCGAGCGGCAGGTTGGGCAGGTTTATGTTGAGGAGCGTCGTCTTCAGGAGCGGGAACTCCTCGACCTTCCCTGCCACGATTCGGGCCAGCCTGGCGGCTGGCTCGGTGTGGATGTCATTGAGAGCGGCAACCGATACGGCGATGGAGGGGAGGCCATTGAGGTGCCCCTGGAACGCGGCGGCCACGGTCCCGGAGATGAGCACGTCGTCGCCGAGGTTGGCCCCCTCGTTTATCCCGGAGACCACCAGGTCCACCTCGCCCTCGACGAGGTGCCCCAATCCCAGGATAACGCAGTCTCCGGGGGTCCCCTCGACCGAGTAGGTGGTCACGCCCGCCACGGGGGGCCTGACCTGTTTGGCCCTGAGCGGGTGGTGCAGCGTTACCGAAGTGCCCACGCCGCTCTGCTCCCGGTCGGGCGCCACCACCACCACCTCGCCCACGTTCCGGAGCGCTTCAACCAGTGCCCACAGCCCCCGCGCGTGGACCCCATCGTCGTTGGTTACCAGTATGGTCAAGCCTTGCTCTCCAGCACCTTCTTGGCCGTAACGCCTATTTCAGCCGGGCTCGGAGCTACGGTGGCCCCCGCGGCGGTGAGAGCGGCGATCTTCTCCTTGGCTGTGCCGGAGCTGCCGGTGATGATGGCTCCGGCGTGACCCATCCTGCGGCCTGGGGGCGCCGTCGCGCCGCAGATGAAGGCCACCACCGGCTTGGTCATCTGCTTGATGAACTCCGCCGCGTTCTGCTCCGCGACCCCTCCGATCTCCCCGATGAGGACCACCATTTTGGTGCCCGGGTCCTTCTCGAAGAGCTGAAGCACATCGACCGGAGTGGTGCCGATGATCGGGTCTCCGCCGACGCCGATGCAGGTGGACTGGCCGATTCCCAGCTCGGTCAACTGCGCCACCGCCTCGTAGGTGAGCGTGCCGCTGCGTGAGGCGACCCCCACCTCTCCCGGCATGTGGACGTCGCCCGGCATGATCCCCACCTTGCACTTGCCCGGCGAAATGACGCCCGGGCAGTTCGGCCCGATGACGCGTGTCTTCCTCCCCTTGAGGTACTTCATCACCATGACCATGTCCAGGGTGGGAATGCCGTCGGTGATGCACGCCACCGGGGTGAGGTCGGCCTCTGCCGCCTCGAGTATGGCCTCGGCGGCAAACGCCGGCGGTACGAAAATCATGCTGGCGTTGGCCCCGGTCTCCCTGACCGCCTGCTCCACGGTGTTGAACACCGGCACGCTGTCGAAGGAGGAGCCTCCCTTTCCCGGGGTGACGCCGGCCACGACTTTGGTTCCGTATTCAATGCATCTTCTGGTGTGAAAGCTGCCTTCGCTGCCGGTAATGCCCTGCACCAGAAGCCTGGTGTTTTCGTCGACAAGGATGCTCATCGATTCCCCCTTAGTTCTTTCTGGCTGCCACGACCTTCTCGGCAGCCTCCTTCAAGTCCTTTGCCAGGATCACGGGAAGACCAGAGTCAGCCAGGAGCTGCATACCCTCCTGGACGTTTGTTCCCCGCATGCGGACCACCATGGGGATCTTGATATCGAGTTGCTTCGACGCTGCGATCATCCCCTTGGCCACGATGTCGCACCTCAGTATGCCGCCGAAGATGTTCACCAGCGCCGCTTTGACCTTGGGGTCGGAGAGCATGATGCTGAACGCCTTGGCCACCATCTCCTCGCTGGCGCCGCCGCCGACGTCGAGGAAGTTGGCTGGCTCGGCGCCCATCTGCTTGATGATGTCCATGGTGGCCATCGCCAGGCCGGCCCCGTTGACCATGCAGCCCACATCGCCGTCCAGCTTGATGTAGGATATGTTGTGCTCCGACGCTTCAAGCTCGAGAGCGTCCTCCTGTTTCGGGTCACGCAGTTCGGCGTAGTCCTTGTGGCGGAAAAGGCCGTTGTCGTCGAAGTTCATCTTGGCATCGAGCGCCAGCAGCCTCTTATCCGAGGTGACGATGAGAGGATTGATCTCAACCAGAGAGCAGTCCTTCTCCTTGAACGCCCGGAACAGGCTCCCCACCAGTTGGGTCGCCGGCCTGATCAGGTCCGGCTCCAGATTCAGGCTGTAGGCGATCCTGCGTCCCAGGAAGGTCTGGAAACCGGTCACCGGATCGACGTACGCCTTGATAATCTTCTCCGGTGTCTTTGCCGCCACCTCCTCGATGTCCATGCCCCCGGCCTCGCTCGCCATGATTACCGGGCTGCCTGCCGCCGAATCGATAATGATGCTGAGATAGAGTTCGCGCTCGATCGCGGCCGCCTCTTCCACCAGCACCCTGTCTACCGGCACCCCCTCGGGCGATGTCTGGTGCGTGACCAGCCTCATGCCGATAATCTGACCGGCCAGTTGCTCCGCCTCGTCGGGAGTCGATGCCGTCTTTATACCGCCCGCCTTTCCCCGTCCGCCGGCGTAGGCCTGCGCCTTGATCACCACCTTGTCTCCCAGGTCCTTGGCGATCTGTTTCGCTTCCGCCGGCGTCGCCGCTACGCCACCCTTCGGCACCGGGATGCCGTAGCTGGCAAAGACCTGCTTGGCTTGATACTCGTGGATCTTCATCTGACCTCCTTAGTACGTAACAAACGCTCTATAGGCAGGCATGTGCCATCGGTACATGCCTTCTGGTCTGTTGTGGTGGTGAAGGAAACGGAGGGGGTGGGATTCGAACCCACGGTCCCGGAAATCGAGACAACGGTTTTCAAGACCGTCACCATAAGCCGCTCGGTCACCCCTCCCGGCGCTTGTAGTATACATGTGCTACCGAATCACCTCAAACCTGGTGTAGGGGTGGAGCGCCTCCGGTATGGCGATGGAACCGTCGGGCTGCTGGTAGTTCTCCATGAGAGCGATAACCACGCGGGGCAACGCGATCCCCGAGCCGTTCAGGGTATGGACGGACTGCGGCCGCGCGCCCGCTCGAAAGTGCTCAGCCATTGTCTCAGTTTAGCACAGCAGGGGGCGGGCTTTCCATCGGCAGGTGAGCTTGACAAGAAGACAATGCCTGGCTACAGTGTTCGCACACGATGAGCAAGGCTCGGAGTGTCGTATATACGACGTAGCAAGAACTGAACGGCTGTCCGTCCAAAGGGATATCATCACGGGCAATTAAGCTCTGCGTGCTTCAATGAGACGTGGTTCCCAATCGTTCATATTCTGTTCTCTCCTCTTGGAGGCACTTCGGTGGCGACCGAGGACGTGCTGCTAGAGGTGTGGGCGAAGAAGAAGACCGACAGCGGGGGTGCTGAAATCCGCTATCCGCTGTTGTACCACATGCTCGACGTCGCGGTGGTCGCTCTTGCAGTGTGGCAATCCTGCTTGCAGAGTGGCGCGAGGCACTTCTGTGCTGAGCAACTTGGCGTTGATGAAATGGAAGCCAGGCGACTCATTTCTTGTTGGGCGGGCCTGCACGATATCGGCAAGGCATCGCCCGGTTTTCAGTGTCAGGACGAAGCGACGAAGTTGCAACTCAAGAATAGTGGTTTTGACATTTCAGGCACGCGTGACCATGGCACGGTGACCGCCGCTCTCCTCAGAGTCTTTCTGCGAGATACCATCGAACCAGACCTGGCGCGCAAAGTCGCGACCGCAGTGGGCGGCCACCACGGTGTCTTTCCGCGCTCCGAACAGGTCAATAAGGCTCAAGCGGGCACGCGCCTCTGGCCGGTCGCACAGAAGGGACTCTATGATACGTTTTGCGGACTTTGCCGCCTGGATTCGTCATTGCCGCCGACAGCAAGTCCTGCTCCCGCTTTCTTCATGTTTCTAGCGGGGCTTACATCTGTGTCCGACTGGATAGCTTCAAATGAGACCTTCTTCCCTATCGACCACGCCCAGGACGCTTCTCTTGAAGCGCATGTGGCTTACGCCTGGGACCAAGCCGAGGTGGCTCTGAAAGAGCTCTTCTGGGAAGGCTGGCAACCAGCATCGGCCATGGCGGACTTCAAGCATCTCTTCTCGTTCGAAGAGAGGCCACTTCAATCCGACGCCGTCAACCTTGCGTGTGCTATGAGTGACAGACCCGGCCTCGTTATCATCGAAGCGCCCACGGGCGAAGGCAAGACCGAGGCGGCAATGTACCTGGCGGACTCGTGGGCTGTGGGTATAGGCCAGAAAGGCTGCTACTTCGCCCTGCCCACTATGGCAACCAGCGACCAGATGTTCGGCCGTGTGAGAAGCTATCTGGAAAACCGGTACCGCGACCAAACAGTGAACCTCATGCTGCTCCACGGCCACGCCGCGCTGTCTGCTGAGTTCGAGAGCCATCTGAAGAGGTTCGATGCGCACGGCGTGTCGGGGGATGACGGCTATGATGGTGTGGGTGCCGGGGTGATAGCTTCGGAATGGTTCACCTATCGCAAGCGCGGCTTGCTGGCGCCGTTCGGTGTGGGCACCATCGACCAGATCCTGCTTGCCGTCCTCCAGACGCGGCACGTCTTTGTCCGCCTTTTTGGACTCGCCGGCAAGACTGTCATTATTGATGAGGTCCATGCCTATGACACCTACATGACGTCTTTGCTGGAGCGCTTGCTGGAATGGCTCGCTGCGCTCGGCTCTTCGGTGGTGATGCTCTCAGCGACGCTACCAAGACTGCGAAAGGACGCTTTGCTTAAGGCGTATGCGAAAGGCTTGGGCCAAATCGGTGAGGACGTTCCGGCTGAAGTCTCCAAGGTGTGCTACCCTCGCATCTCCTGGACGGACGGAGGAGCGTTCTATGCCAAGTCCGTTGGGAGGACGTCTCAGGAGGGCACCAAGGAACTCCGTCTTCGGTGGGTGAACGGCGACCTGCCGCAAGATGGCGGTGAGTTTGAGCTTGGCGACCAGCTACAAGAGGCCCTGTCCAATGGTGGCTGCGCTGCGGTGATCTGCAACACGGTCGACAAGGCGCAACAGGTCTACCTCGCCCTCAAGCCACACTTCCCCGGCATGGCCGACGACGGCGGGCCGGTGCTCGATCTCCTTCATGCTCGTTACCTGTTTGGCGACCGCCGGGAGCGCGAGAACAGGTGCCTGGTTCGCTTTGGTAAGCCCGGTGCCACAGTGCACAGCGACGACGGTGACCGAGAGGTTCGAAGGCCAGGGAAAGCGGTGCTTGTGGCCACTCAGGTCATCGAGCAGAGCCTTGACCTCGATTTTGACCTGATGGTGACGGAAATGGCGCCCGTCGACCTTCTGCTGCAACGCGCCGGCCGGCTGCACCGGCACCAGAGGACGCCGGAGGAACGGCAAGGGCTGGTGGAGCCAGCACTGTGGGTGTGCTGGCCCCAGATAACGGCAGAAGTCCCCGACTTCGGCGGCGGCACGCAGGCCGTCTACGACTATCATGTGCTCCTACGGAGTTGGCTGGCCATCAAGGACAGGCTGGCAATACGGATACCTGGAGAGGTTGAAGACCTCATCGAAGCTGTGTACGGCAAATGGGAATGCCCTGATGACTTGCCGCAGGAGTTGAAGGGGGTGTTGGTATGCAGCAAGGCTAAGCATGATGACGATATGGAACGCGAAAGGCGCGAAGCTGAGGACCGCTGGATCAAGTGGCCCGGATTCAACGGTGAACTCTGGAGAATAACTTATGAAACTAAGGAGGAAGATGAGCCGAGCCTGCACAAGTCTCATCAAGCGTTGACCCGGCTGGCGGGATTGAATGTGAATGTACTTTGCCTTTACGGCTCGGAATCTCTTGCCTTCATGGACAAGCGACGTACCCAGCCAGTAGACTTCGGCGCCTGCCCGACCCTGGAAATGGCGCGGCGATTGCTCAAACACTCCATCTCGATATCGCGTCGAGACCTGGTTGAGACAATGGTCGGGGGCGATGGATACCGTATTCCTCGGATTTGGCGAGAGGCAGCCCCGTTGAGGCACCACTACATTCTGTTCTTCGACGAACAGAGCTTGTGCTGCTTCGACCAGTTCGAAATTAGCCTCGACGATGAGCTCGGCCTGACTATCGCGAGAGTGGCATGAGAGGAGGTGCCTGAACGTGTTCAGTTTCAACCTGATAGATGAGGGATGGATACCTTGTGTTATGCCCAACGGCAAGACGTGCGAGAAAAGCATCGGTGAAGTCCTGCTCCAACCCCGAGATGTAAAAGAGATCTTTGATGCTTCGCCGCTGGTCACAGTAGCCGTGCACCGCTTGCTACTAGCTGTTATTCATCGAAGCTTCGAACGCGGTTACGGGCCCGTGAGCGAAACCGAATGGGCTACGCTCTGGGGCGAGGGCCACGGAAGTTGGGGCACTGACCGGTTGTCTGCCTATCTGGACAAGTGGCGTAGTCGTTTTGACATATTCCATGATGAGCATCCTTTCTTTCAGTGCCGACAGATGCCGATATCGACGATCGGCACCAAAGGCAGGGAGAAATCATACGCCAAGTCTATAGCTAATATGGTTCACGAGCTTGCCAAAGGTAACAACGCGACGCTGTTTGACCATACCAGCGAAAGCAATCCCCAAGCCGTGACTCCGGCTGAGGCGGCGCGTCTCTTGGTTGCTTTTCAGGCTTTTGCGGTCGGAGGACTGCTCACTTATGAGGCAGGCCAGGACCCGAAGCACTTCAAGTCAGCGGACAATGCTCCGTTGGTCAAAGGAGCGGTTGCTCTGATGGAGGGCCAAAACCTATTCCAGACACTCATGCTGAACCTCCACAAGTACAACCTCGCCGATGAAGAGCCGTTCGCGATGGAGAAGGACGACGCGCCCTGCTGGGAACGAGATGAGGAAACCCTGGCTACAGACCGTCAACCGAAGGGCTACCTGGATTTGCTGACGTGGCAAAGTCGTCGCATCAGGCTGATTCCGCAAAAGGATGACAATGGCGACACTGTCGTCAAACAGGTCGTGATAATGAAAGGATACCAGTTCCCTGATGGCTATTCCTTAAGCAAAAGGGAACCCATGCTCGCTTTCCGCAAGATTCGAAATCCTGGCAAGGGGCAAGAGCCTTGGCTGCCCATGGCTTTTCAAGAAGAACGGGCATTATGGCGTGACAGCTTGGCACTCCTTCAATCCATACAAGAGGAAAGAGCCCGACCTAAGATGTTGAGCTGGTTGGCAGATCTTTCTGCAAATGGCTTGCTTCACCAGTCAGCTACCTATCATGTGGCCATGAGCGGACTGACAACTGATAGGGCCAACATCTCCATGTGGCGTCACGAACGGCTGCCTCTAACGCTCAAATACCTTGAAGGCGAAAGGCTCATTGCCAAGCTCAAAGAGGCTCTGGACTTGGCCGAGGGGGTGGGGAGATTGCTGGGTCCTGGCTTTGTTGAAGTTCAGGGCGAGACCAAGAAACCCAAGGTTCCCTCGCCAATGTGGACCTTGGCCCAGGAAGTCCTGCCCAAAGACCAGAAGGGCAAGGTTGACCCGAACGCGGTGCGGGCACTTGTCGATTCCCTTTCCCCTACGCGGTCCTACTGGGCCTCTTTGGGCATTTCGTTCAACCACCTGGTCACAGCACTGCCCGACGATGAATCGCCCGACGGTGAGTATGGCGCCAGCGTTCTCCCATGGTGGGCTGACGAAGTGCGCAAGGCTGCCCGGCGAGCCTTCCGTGAGGCCATAGACAGCCTCGACCATAACGGCCGCTGGCTCAGGGGGATCACCGTGGCAGAGGACAGTTTCGGGCGACTGCTCAACACCGCCATTAAGATATTCCTGGCGCCCTACCAGCAGGAAACCGAAGAGAGAGGAGGTGAAACATGACGACACATCTGAGTGAGAGAACAGCCGCGACCGAAGAGGAATACGCGTTCATCGCCCACTTGACCCGCCTCTTGGAGCATGCGGACAGAAGCCTAGCCCGAGCGGCCATGGCGCACCTGCGCCGAGGCCTGGGTAAGCCGGCGGGTGCCGCGTACGAGATGGACCGATACATCCTCCCAAAGTTGCCTCAACGAGCCTCCCCTTTCGACGAAGAGCGGTACTATCTCGTGGCTTGCCTCTTCGCCTTGTGGCACCAGGGCAAGGACAGGGCCGAGATTCTTGACGGAGCGTGGGACACGGACAGGAATCTGGGCAGGTCCCTTCGACTTATGGTGAACCAGGAAAGCGATCTGGGCAAGAGAGAAAACCTCGAAAAGAGCACCGGGAAGCGGCTGAATGCGCTGCTGAACAGCCACCGGGATGACCTGCGGCACCACCTGCGCCGCATCGCCGCGCTGCTCAGGTCCAGAGAGGTCCCCGTCAACTGGCGGCAGCTCCTTCATGACCTGCGCTATTGGGATGCCGATGACCGCTCCGTCCAGCACGCATGGGCCAGGGGTTTCTGGATTTGGCGCAAAACCGAATAGACCGAACAGCGAAAGGAGGCAACAACAATGATAGTGGAACTGCACATCCTGCAGAACTTCGCCCCGTCAAACCTGAACCGCGACGACACCAACTCGCCGAAAGAGTGCCAGTTCGGCGGCTGCCGCCGTGCCCGAATCTCCAGCCAGTGCATGAAGAGAGCGATACGGGAGTACTTCAGAGAGAACTTGCTAGTTTCGCCAGAGAATCTGGCCAAGCGAACCAGGCTAGTCCGTGGCGAGATCGCCAAGCGTTTGCAGGGACTCGGCAACAAGTCCGAGGAAGACGCTAAGAAGGCGGCAAGTGAGGTGGTGAAAGCGCTGGGTTTCGCGTTCAAGGACAGTGACAGGACAGAGTATCTCATCTTCGTTGGAGAGAAAGAGATTGAGGCGATTGCCCACGTCGCACTGGACCACTGGGCGGACTTGACATCAACAAGCCTTGACGAAAAGACGCGCAAAGCCATTGGCGACGAACTGAAGTCCAAACTGGATGGCGGTACAGCATGCGACCTGGCCCTCTTTGGTCGCATGCTGGCTGACCTTCCGGTGAAGAATATCGACGCCGCTTGTCAGGTTGCCCACGCGATCTCCACCCACAAGGTGGGCGTCGAGTTCGACTTCTACACGGCAGTGGACGACCTTCAGCCGGAAGAAGAGACCGGCGCTGGCATGATGGGCGACATCGAGTTCAACTCCGCCTGCTACTACCGCTACGCCGACATCGACCTGGGGCAGTTAAGGAGGAACCTGGCTGGCAAGGAGTGGGACAAAGCTTCTGAGGCCGAGAAGAGTGATGCGAATGACCTCGCGGTCAAGACCGTGGAAGCCTTCCTTCATGCCGCTGTCGCCGCTATCCCCACCGGCAAGCAGAACTCCTTTTCCGCCCAGAACCCGCCGGACTTCGTTCTGGCGGTGGTCAGGGAATCCGGAGCGTGGTCCCTGGCCAATGCCTTCGCCCACCCCGTCGCAGTCAAAGAGGGCAGCGACCTGGTTGCCGACTCCATCGCCGCTCTGGTGGACTACTGGGGCAAGCTCAAGCAGTTCTACGGCGACGACGGTATAACCGCCGCGCCAGCCATGGCGCTTCACGGCAACGACCTGGATGGCATGGAGGAAGTTGCTGGCCTTAAAGACCTTGTGCACAGGGTCAAGCAAGCTATCGCCGCTGAACGTTGAGGAGGGTCTCATGGGAGTATTGTTTCTCCGGCTGTGCGCCTCGATGCAGTCATGGGGTACGCAGAGCCGTTTCACCAATCGTGATACCGAGCTTGAGCCGTCGAAGTCAGGCGTCGTCGGCTTGGTCTGTGCTGCGCGGGGGATACCACGCGATGACCTGTCAAGTCTCGAAAAGCTGGCCGCGCTCAAGATGGGCGTGCGGGTGGACAGGGAAGGTGTCATGAAACACGAGTACCATACAGCCTTAAACGTGGCAAAGGCTGGTGGCGGCACCAAAGATTGCGAGCCATCTCACCGCTTCTATCTGTCTGACGCCTGTTTCCTCGTCGCCCTTCAGGGCGAGGCGACGCTTCTTGAGGGGATTCATTATGCACTGAGGAGGCCCGTCTGGCAGCTCTACCTGGGACGCAAGTCGTTTGTACCGGGATTGCCCATCTGGCTTGAGGACGGCCTGAAACGGGACGCGACTGACCTGAAGAAAGCGCTCGGTCACTACCCGTATCTGTGCCGGGAGAGACCTCGCGAGGAAGAAGGCCGCCGTCTTCGCCTGGAACTGGAGGTACCGTTCGGTCAGGGTGAGCGAGTCAAGCATGACCAGCCTATCTCGTTTCAGAACGGCAATCGCCGGTTTGGCCTGCGTCATGTGGTCAGGGACTCCATTGACCTCGAATCATTGCCGCCAGCCGAAAGGGAGGAGCTATGTACCTTTCTCGCTTGAAACTGGACCCGCTCAAACACTGCACTCGCCACCTCCGTCTTAGCCCCTACGTTCTTCACCAGGCTGTTTTCCGCGCTTTCCCTGACGAAAGCGACGGCGGGCCTGGGCGTGTCCTTTATCGCGTTGATACTGACCGTCGAGGTAACACCAGCCTCCTCGTTCAATCCGAGAAGAAGCCGGATTGGGACAAAGCGAGTATGCTGCAAGAATGCTTCATCGAACCTGCCGAGTGGCGGCCTTACGCCCCCCGATGTCGAAAGGGGCAGGACCTGTACTTCCGCTTGCGTGCAAACCCCGCCGTCAAGAAGCAGGCTGAGGGCAGGAAGAACGGCTACCGTCTTGGACTGCTGCGGGAAGAAGACCAGTTGAAATGGTTCCAGAGGAAAGCTCAAGAGGGTGGGTTCACCCTGCTTAACTGTCAGATTATGCCAGAAGGAATTGTCCACGGCGAAGAAGGCAGGCGAGATGGTAAGCTGAGACACTATGCTGTGCGTTTCGAAGGTGTGCTTCGCGTGGTCGACCCCAACACCTTCCTGGTAACCATCGGTAACGGCATTGGACCGGGCAAGGGCTTCGGCTTCGGGCTGCTGTCCGTCGCGCCGCTGAGGCAGGTGTGACCATGCGAACTCTACACGAACTGCCGCGCTTCCGTGATCGGTGGAGCTATCTCTACCTTGAGATGGGCCGGCTGGACGTCGACGCCGACGGGCTGTGCTTTCACCAGGGCGAGGACGTTGTGGCCGTCCCGATCGACCAACTGGCACTGGTGATGCTCGGACCCGGCACAACGGTGACGCACGCAGCGGTCAAGTCGCTATCTCGCAACAACTGCCTGCTTGCCTGGACGGGCCAGGACGGCGTCCGCCTCTATGCGGCGAGCACTGGGGGAACCTACAGCGCCCGCCGCATGATTCGCCAGGCACGGCTGGTGAGCAACGAGGAGAGCCGGCTGGGAGTGGCGTGGCGCATGTACCGGTTCAGATTCAGCGAGCCTATACCGGAGGAAGTGACTCTCCAGCAGATACGAGGCATGGAGGGAATAAGGGTGAGGCGTGCCTATGCTCAGGCCGCGGAGAAGTATGGCATTGAGTGGAAGGGCCGGCGGTACGACCAGGACGAGTGGGGGAAGAGTGACCCGGTGAACAGGGCGCTCTCGGCGGCGAACGCCTGCCTCTACGGCGTGTGTCACGCGGCAATACTGTCGGCCGGCTATTCGGCCGCCCTGGGTTTCATCCACACGGGCAAGATGCTGAGCTTTGTGTACGACATCGCCGACCTGTACAAGACGGAACTGACCATTCCGGTCGCCTTCCGCGTCGCGGCGGAGAATCGGCCCGAACTGGAGCGGGCCGCCAGAATGGAGTGCCGGACGCAGTTCTATGAGTTCCGCCTCATGGAGCGCATCTTGCCCGATATCTCGGAGGTGCTGGGTGTTAGTGATGATTCTGGAGAGAGTCCCGAAGAGCTTGAGGGGCGGATTGTCACGCTGGATGCTGGAGCCTAGCACCGGAGTGTTCCTCGGCAATCCCAGCGCCCGCGTACGCGATGAATTGTGGGCCAAGGCTGTCAAGGCGCTCCGAGGGCGTGGCGCCGTGATGCAGGTGTGGAGCTCCAATAACCCGCAGGGTTTCTCCTACCGGCAGTCGGGGCCAACCGACAGGGTGCTCGTCGATTTCGAGGGGCTGTCGCTGGTCAGCCGGACACCGTCTGGGTCAAGGCCGCCGCAGGACGACGACACTGGCTCCACCTAGTCAGGCGTGAGGCTCGGACGCCCTAGCTTTGCCCGTCCAGTGTATTCCCCACGTGTGTGGGGGTGAACCTTGATAGGCCGTCGGTCAGAGTGGGGTTGAGGGGTATTCCCCACGTGTGTGGGGGTGAACCGGCAGTGGCCAGTGTCTCGCGGATGATCCCAGAGTATTCCCCACGTGTGTGGGGGTGAACCGAGGCGTGACAAAATGAAGAGCCTCGCCGTTCCGTATTCCCCACGTGTGTGGGGGTGAACCGAGAACATATCAGCACAGGAGGGCGTGGCATTCGTATTCCCCACGTGTGTGGGGGTGAACCGTGCTTACTACCAATCGGACGTCAGGCGGTGAAGTATTCCCCACGTGTGTGGGGGTGAACCGCCAATCACGTATTGCTACTGGGATAACCCAGCGTATTCCCCACGTGTGTGGGGGTGAACCGTCACGCGCTCCATTGCCGGAGCTTGAGCAGGTGTATTCCCCACGTGTGTGGGGGTGAACCGTAGCCGCACGCCCTGCCAGTCATTAGGATGCAGTATTCCCCACGTGTGTGGGGGTGAACCGAGATTGATTGCAGAAAGACCGATTCCACAAACGTATTCCCCACGTGTGTGGGGGTGAACCGATATGGGTATGGGATTGCGGACATGTCTTTCCGTATTCCCCACGTGTGTGGGGGTGAACCGGCGATGGACCGCCTCACCGCCTTTCACCAGAAGTATTCCCCACGTGTGTGGGGGTGAACCGCCTATCGCCTTCAGCCCCTCAGTCAAAATCGAGTATTCC
>JAXHUA010000170.1:0-15771 GCA_034189695.1 Chloroflexota bacterium
CCGTCAACTGGAAACACTATGGGCCATGGCTGAGCATGCCCAAGGAAAGGAGGCTTCGGTAACCTCATTTATGAGGCAACCAACCACCGTTCGGTAACACTTTCTATTGACGCAACACGGCGAGTGTCCCTGTCAACAGTACGGGGACTTCGCAGGACTCGCTGTCCGCTTTCCGCAGCAGTCCAGGGCTAGACGCCGAGCCTCGTGGTGAACTCCCGGACGAGCGCCCTGTACTCCTCGAGCCTTTCGGGGGACATCTCGTCGGGCCACTCGGTATCAACCTGGTAGAAGCAGTCCACTACCGCCGGGGCCTTGGGAGCCAGGGATATGACCTTGGGGGCGCTGCCCTTGTCCAGCTTGATCTTCCCGGACATGAAGGCCGACACGAAGCCCTGCTGTTTCTTGATGACCCGCTTCCAGTTCTGTGGGGACGCGCCGAGGATGAAATCGGCCTTTTCCTGAGCATGCTCCTTGCTTATGATGGCGCTGTCATCCTGCAGGGCACCATCAACGAGGTGAGTGCCAAAGTAGATGTCCTTTTCCAGGCCAAACTCCGGGTCAGGGAAGATCCGGAAAACGAGAAACAGGCTCATTCCTTTGAAGGTCTTGGTCTCGTTTTCCGGGTTGGCCCGGTAGACGCCGGCCATTGCCTCCACCCATTCAGGTGTCGCGTACGGTATCATGTTGACCTCCGTTGACTGCCGACTGTGTGCTTACCATCTTCGCGGATGAAACCCGCCGCTCAGCCCTCCTTGAGCAGTCCCTGCTTGCGCATCCTGTCGATCTCTTCTTCCCGCAGGGCCCTCTTGAATATCTTCTCCGTCACGGTGAGGGGTAGTTCGTCCCGGAACTCGACCTGGCGGGGCACGGCAACCGGGGGCAGGTGCTCCCGGCAATAGGAGATGATGTCGTCGGCGTTCAGCTTGCCCCGGTAGTCGTCCCTGGGCTTGATGAACGCCTTGATCCGCTCGCTCCCCGGTCGCTCAGGGTCGGGGATGCCAACTGCCGCTGCCATCGCCACCCCGGGGTAATGGAACAGGACCTGGTCGACTTCGGTTGTGTATACCTTGAACCCGGAGATATTCGCCATGTCCTTGATGCGGTCTTCGAGCACAAAGTAGCCGTTCTCGTCCATCCGCCCGATATCGCCCGTGTGGAGCCAGCCGTCATCAAGGCCGGAGCCGGGAGTGGGCCAGTACCCCTTCATCGTCTGCGGGCCCCGGACGACTATCTCCCCGCTTTCGCCGGCGACAAGCTCCTCGCCTGAGGCCGGGTCCACTATCATCGCCTCGGTGTCGGGCACGGGCACGCCTATGCCGAGGATTTCCTTGGCGACCATACCGGTGATCTTGGAGAAACACGACAGATTGGCGTGCGTCAGCGGGCCGCACTCGGTCAGACCATAGCCCTCAGTCACCGGCATCATCACGTCCCGCTTTATTGCGTCGAATACCTCCTTGGGCAACGGGGCGGCGCCGGACATGAGCATAACCGGCATTCTGCCGACCTTTCTCTCAGCAATCCTCATGAGGTGGGTGGGAACGACATACACCAGCAGCGGGCGGTTCTCCTGCATCAGGCTAATGACCTGGTCGGTGTCGCGTGGGTCGGAGACCAGGAAGATGCGCAGGCCGAGGGCGATGCTCGCCTGCATCCCGAGATGACCGTACGAGTGGAACAGGGGCACCACGATCTCGGTGGCGGCCTTGCCCCGGACGCCGGGCCACAGGGGCTCGAGCACCCACATGGTCTGCCTTATGTTGCAGGCCCTGTTGTAGTGGGTTATCATCACCCCTTTGGGAACGCCGGTGGCGCCTCCGGTGAACGACAGATACGCCAGGTCTTCCTTTGGATCGACCTCGACCTCCGGGGCCCGTGGCTCGTGCTCCTCCAGCAGATGCCTGAACTGGTGGGCACCGGGCACCTCTGCGGCGTTGGACTGCTGGGCGGCGTACTCCATTGGCGATGTGACAATGACGTTCTTGAGCCTGGTCTTGTCCCTGATTTCGTTGACCAGACCGATGGCCTCATCGCAGCAGACCACTGTCTCGGCACCAGACTCCCCGATCTCATACTCCAGGTCGGCGGTCCGGTGAAGCGTGCTACAGGGGACCAGGCAGGCGCCGGTCTTGGAGACGGCGAAGTCGGTGATGATGTACTGCGGGCAGTTTGGCAGGATGGCCGCCACTCTGTGGCCCCTTCCCACGCCCAGGCCTGAAAGGGCGTTTGCCATTCTGTCCACGAGAGGCCCCAACTGGTCATACCGGATCCTGCCGCCAAGGTACTCAATCGCGACCTGGGCGGGATAGGCCTTCACCGAGTCGTCAAGGAACTTGTGCACCGGGTGCACGGGGTACGGTTCGAGGGTCTTCTTCAGCGGGTACGGCCCGAGCTTGTAGCCTGCGAGCCAGGGCCTGTCGCTTCCTTTGACCTTATCGGCCATTGTCCGTTCCCTTCCAATCCGGCCATATGTCGGGGATGTACTCCTCCAACTCGAGCTCCTTGAGCTTCTCCGGCGTAGGCTTGCCGGTCGCCTTGTCCCATCCCCGGAGTTCGTAGTACTTGTCGAGCATCGCCTCCAGATTCTCGTTCACCTTGCCCTCGGCCGGGCCCTCAGGCAAGGGCTCCTCGAGCAGGCGCGCCGGCAGAGTGTCATCGGCTCTGGTGAGTCCCTCCCTGATGCTGAAGGCCCGTGCGAGGTTGTAAGCTCGTTCGCCCACCGTGACCATGTCTTCGTAGGTGAACGTGTGGCCGAGACAGCGCTCCACAAGCTCGACCCACTCTTCCGAAGAGAGGCTGAACCCCATGAACTTGCACGCTCCCAGAGTATCGAGGGCGTTCATCGTGTTCTCCAGGCCGACCAGTACGTGGACCTCTTCCGGGTCGGCGACGAACGGGTCCTTTATCTGGCTATCTGGAATGACCAGGTACGGTATATCGAGGAACGTGGGGCATTGTATGTAGGCCGTGATGTGGTCGCCCCCTCTGTTCGCCACGGCATATGCCAGGCCGGTTATCTGTACAGCTCTCGAATCGTAGGCGGGAAGCTCAAGCCCCTTCACGTTCATGGCGAATCTCTCGCTTCCGTGGCCCAGCTTGGCTGCCATCCGTTTCGTCCCCTGAGCGAGGAAATCGCCGAAGCCCTCTCTCCTGGCTATCTTGTGTATGAGCTCAATGACCACGTCGGGGTCACCGAACCTGAGTTCAAGTCCATCGGTATCCGCCTTTGACAGTATCCCCTTCTCGTAGCACTCCATCGCAAAGGCTATCGAGCTGCCGGTTGAGATGACATCGATGCCGTAGTCGTTGCACAGGTAGTGCCCCATGGTGATCGCTTCCAGGTCGTCGACCATACACTGGGCGCCGAGCGTTCCGACGCTTTCGTATTCCGGGCCTTCTCCCTTGTGGCCCTGGTACTTGCCCTCTCGTATCTCGCTGGCGCGTCCACATCTGATGGGACAGGCGAAGCATCCTTTCGGCTCGACGAGCACCTTGTCGCTCACCGCCATCGCGTTTATCTTGTCCAGCATGGGGAAGACGCCCGTTTGCCAGTTCTTCGTGGGGAAACCGCCCCTGGCGTTGACCATGTCGATGACAACATTCGTGCCGAACGTCTGCATCGCTACTTTGACCATCGACTGGTCGAGCAGCTCGAATTGCCTTTTGGCCACCTCATCGAACGCCTTCTTATCGGCCAATCGCACTGGCTGTGTTCCGCGCGCGGCGACGGCTTTGAGCCCCTTCGACCCCATCACCGCGCCTCCGCCGCACCTGCCTGCGGCGCGATGAAGGTCGTTCATGATGCTGGCGTACCTCACCTGGTTCTCGCCGCCCACCCCGATGCAGGCGACGTTGAACTTCTCGCCCAGATCTCCCTGCAACTGCTCGGTGGTCTCGAAGACGTTCTTGCCCCACAGGTGAGCCGCGCTTCTCAGTTCGGCTTTCCCATCCTCGACTACCAGGTAGACAGGCTCTGGCGCTGCGCCCTGGAAGATGATCCCGTCAAAGCCGGTCCTCTTGAAATCGACTCCCCAGAAGCCGCCGGCATTTGACTGCGCCCAGATGTCGGTAAGCGGTGACTTGAACACCCAGGTGAACCTGCCGGTGCTCGGGGCCACGGTTGCCGTGAGCGGGCCGGTCATGGCTATGAGTTCGTTGAGCGGGCCCAGAGGGTCAGCCCCCTTGGGGACCTCGTGATACAGATAGTGGGTGGCCAGCCCGGCGCCGCCGAGGAAGCGGTCGAAGAGCGCCTGCGGGATCTCCTCTGAATCGACGCTCGACCCGGTCAGGTCCACCCTGAGGATTCTTCCGTGGCATCCGAACATGGTACCTCCTCCATGTGCAAGCGACACTACTCGTGCGGCGAGTGGGCGGGCCCGGGTTGGATGCCGGTCATGCAGTCTGGTCGGCCTGCGTGCCCGCTGCCCGCCGACGATGGATGTGCTGGTTCTAGGTCCTGGCTGGTATGCAGCTCATGGCGTATTCAGCGAGAGCGGTGATAGTGAGGCTCGGGTTCACTCCTGGATTGGCCGGGACTATTGACCCGTCGACCACATATAGCCCCGGGTAGTTGTGAACCTGACAGTCCAGCGCGACCACGCCATCGCCTGCGTCCGTTCCCATAGGGCAGCCGCCCAGTATGTGTGCCGTCATCGGCATGTTCAGCAGGTTCTCGCTGAACGAGCCGGCGGGGACGCCGTTCGCCCTGGCGGCGAAATCGCGCACGACCTGGTGAGCCATGTCTATCCGGGCTGGGACCGTGTGCTCGGCGTCAGGTTTGGATACCAACCCTCTCTGGAACAAAGTGAAGGGACTTCGTCCCAGCCGCAGGCTCATGCGATTGTCTTCGGTCTGCATCACGAGCAGTATAGTGGTGCGGTAGGCCCATCCTGGAAGAATCTGGCTGCGCAGGAAATCGAGCGGGTGCCGGAGAACAAGGCCAAGTATCCTGATCAACCGCATCGCAACTGCCTGCCCGCTGGAGACCAGCGGGGCCACCATCAATCGCATTACCGACGACCCGTCGGGATAGCGTACCGGTTCAACACAGGTCACCTCGTCGGCACTGAATATGGAAGTGATGGCCAGGCCCTTGGAGTAGTCGACTTCTCTGTCACGCTCGGTGGCACCTACCAGCGACTCGCTGTTCGTCCTCACCATGTCGCCTAAACGCGGGGACAGTCCCGGCAGGGAACGCACCACGTCGCGGCAGTTGAGCAGGAGCCGCACGGTCCCCAGCACGCCGGCTGACATCACGACGTTGCGCGCCCGCACCCGGTGATTGCGCTTGACCAGCCAGCCGGTCGAACGCTTGTAGACCACCTCATATCGAGCCTGGTCGGCCTGACCCTGCGGAAGCGGCCTGAGGTCAACGACCTGGGCTTCAGGACGGACCTCAACGCCGAGCTTCTCGGCGAAGTAGAGGTAGTTCTTCGGGAGGGTGTTCTTGCCGTTGTAGCGGCAGCCCACCATGCAACCGCCACAGTAGGTGCAGCCGCACCGTGGAGGCCCCTCGCCGCCGAAATACGGGTCCGGCACCTCCTTGCCCTCCTCGCCGAAGAACACGCCGACGCGCGTGGCTCGGAAGGTCTCTTCCTGTCCCATTTCCGTGGCGATACCCTTCAGGACGTCGTCCGCGGCCGACATACGGGGGTTCGGGGCCACGCCCAGCATTCGGCTGGCGGTCTCGTAGTGCGGGCGCAGCACTTCCTTCCAGTCGGCGAGATGCCGCCATGCTGGCGCCGCGAACAGCCTGTCGTCCGGCACCTCCAGCACGTTGGCATAGCCGAGGCTCCCCCCTCCGACCCCGGAACCATGCAGTATGGTCACGCCTTTGAGAATGGTGATTTGCAGGATGCCGAAGCAGCGCAGAGCCGGCGCCCACAGGTACTTCCAGACCAGCCAGTTGCTGCGGGCGAAGTCCTCGTCATCGTAGCGTTTCCCACGCTCGAGAACGAGAACACGGTAGCCCTTCTCGGCCAGGCGCATGGCGGAAACGCTGCCGCCGAAGCCGGAGCCCACGACCACGTAGTCGAACACATCTTCGGGCCGTGCGCCACCATTGCCGCTTATCACACTTGTCATTGGTCCAATCTACCGTCATTATCGGCGCCATGCCGACGGTGGTCGCGGTGGCACGTGTGTATGCACGGGCTAACTTAAACCAGCCGGTATAGCGTTGTCAAGCTGCGCGCCACGGCACTGGTGCGCTTGGTGGGATAGGCATGGTCCGGCTGTGGCACGCGGCATGCGGTGACGTCGCTCAACACAATGGCGCACTCGTCGCGCGATGTCCCAAGGGGCCGCGTAGAGCCGACAGGGCTTCTCATGATGGGCCCCAGTGGTATATTGTTGTGCAGTCGACGTAGCCCCCTGGTGACTCCACACGAAGGAGGAGCAACAAGCATGTTGGCTGGACCGACGCTGCCCAAGCGGATAGAGCGATTGAGCGAACTCGCCGATAACCTGTGGTGGAGCTGGCATCCTGTGGCCCGCGAGCTGTTCCGGGCACTGGACTACTCCTTGTGGAAGTCCAGCGGTCACAACCCGGTGAAGCAACTGGTGGATATTGCGTCGGAGCGGTTGAGCGCCGCTTCCGACGATCCCCTCTTCCTGCGACAGTATGACTCGGTGATGTCGGAATTCGATGAGGATATGGCCACGTCGAGGAAGTGGTTCCCGTCCAAGCATCACGACAGGCTGGACGGTCCCGTGGCCTTCTTCTCCATGGAATTCGCCATCCACAACTCCCTTCGGACCTATGCCGGGGGCCTGGGCATCCTCGCCGGGGACATCTGCAAAGAGGCCAGCGACCTTGGCCTGCCCCTGGTGGGCATCGTCTTCATGTACCCCAAAGGCTATTTTCACCAGCACATCGGCGCCGACGGCTGGCAGGCGGAAATCGACGAGCATCTGAGTTTCGACGAAGCTCCCATCAATCCGGTGCTTACCTCCGAGGGAAGCAGGCTTGTGTTGGGAGTACAGCTGGGCGACCGACCCCTGGCCGTCGCCGTATGGAAGGTCCAGGTCGGTCGCACAACGGTGTATCTCCTCGACACCGACGTGGAAGGCAACCTGGCGCAGGACCGCCAGCTGGCGTCTCATCTCTACACTACGGGCCGGGAACAGCGAATCGCGCAGGAGATCGTGCTAGGCGTTGCCGGTGTGCGTGCGCTGCGGGCACTGGGTGTGCGTCCCTCCGTTTGGCATGCGAACGAGGGGCACACCGCCTTCATGATGCTGGAACGCATCCGAGAACATGTGGAGGCTGGCGTCCCGTTCGCCGAGGCGGCCCGGCGTGTGAGGGCATCCACGGTGTTCACCACTCATACTCCGGTGCCGGCGGGGACGGAGGTGTTTTCTCCTGACCTGGTGGAGAGGTACCTCCACGGTTGGTGGGAGTCGGTGGGGATCGGCCGTGACACCTTCTTCGAGCTGGCGCGGTCCGGCGTCCGTGCTGACCAGGGCTTCAACATGAGCGCGCTCGGGCTCAGGCTGTCTGACCACCGCAACGCGGTCAGCCGGCTGCACGCGCAGGTGGCGCGCAGGATGTGGGTGGGGCTCTGGCCTGACGAAAGGGAAGACAGGGTTCCGATCGAGCCGGTGACAAACGGGGTCCACGTGCCGACGTGGCTGGCACCCGAGCTTGGCCTGCTCTACGACGCTTACCTGGGCGAAGACTGGCTGGAGAGGCAGGACGAGGCTGAGCTGTGGGACAGGGTGTCTGACATTCCGGACAACGAGCTCTGGGATGTTCGCCGGGAGCTTAAACGCAAGCTGATTGCCGCGTTGCTGCAACGCGCTCAGAAATCGTGGCGAAGCGGCGAACTCACGGCGGAGCAGCTCATGATGATGGGCACTTTGCTCGATGTCGACGCGCTGACGATAGGGTTCGCACGCCGCTTCGCTACCTACAAACGGGCGACATTGATGTTTGAGGACACCGAGCGACTGGAGCGCATAGTCACCAGTCCCTCGCGTCCGGTGCAGATAGTGTTCGCCGGCAAGGCGCACCCGGCCGATTTCGAAGCCAAGCACCTCATTCAGAAGGTGTATTCGCTTGCCAAGGACCGCCGGTTCCAGGGTCGAATCGCCTTCGTCGAGGACTACGACATGCACCTGGCCCACTTCCTCACTCAGGGGGTGGACCTCTGGCTGAACACCCCTGTCCTCCTGGCGGAGGCGTGCGGTACCAGCGGGATGAAGGCGGTGCTCAACGGTGTTCCTCACCTGAGCGTTCCGGGCGGCTGGTGGTACGAAGGCTACAATGGAAACAACGGGTGGATGATTGGCGAACGTCCTGCCGACGCTCTTCGGGACAGGTCGACCGCCGAAGCTATGGCGCTCTACCGGATACTGGAAGAGCAGGTGGTGCCGCTGTACTACCAGAGGGATCGCAGAGGCGTCCCTCACGGATGGATTCGGCTGGTGAAGGAGGCCGTGCGCTCCGTCGTCCCGGCTTTCTGCGCCAGGCGCATGGTCAAGGAGTACGCCACGCAGATGTACCTGCCAGCAGCGCGGGCACTCGGGGATTGAATCATGATCCGGTCCGTTGACGCCTTCCGGCGGCAGCCCGGCAGGGACAGGCAACCGGCACGTGTCGTCTAGCCCGAGGGCGGTGAGCGATCGGCCTGCTCATGGCTGGTCATCGCTTCGGCCTGTTCGGCCACCCTTTCTGGTAGGGACGCCTCAACCTCGGCCGCTTCGACAGGTCCCAGTGCGATGGCCGCTTCCAGAGCTCCTCGCGCCAGGTGCACGGCGGCCTCCTCACCCGAGATGTCAGCCTGGGTGGCTTCCTGCGTGGCTGCCTTCAGGGCCGCCCCGACGGCTTCCGTGACATCGGCTTCCGTCTCGCTCGCGCCCTGGACGATGCCCTGGCCCGCTCCCCTCAGCACGTCCCTCGGGTCCACCCCGGGTTGTCGCATGCCCCGCATCACGCCAACCACCGCCTGATGCGCGAGCTGTTTTTCGCTCAGCTCCGTCTGGTCAGCAGCGTGCATCGCTCCACGGGCTGCGTGCTGCGCGACCTCGGCGCTATGGACCCTGTCCGGGCGAGCGCTCCGCCACGCACCGTTGATTACCCCCTCCAGGGCTTTGGCCACCCGGGCCGTCGTTCTGCGGCCTCGTGCCGCCCCGACGATGGCCAGGCGCACTGCTTCGGCAAGCTGATGCGTGGTTACGCCCAGTGCGATGTCTACGCCGGGAAATGGCACACGTCTCAAGTAACCGAAGGGAAACTGGGTCAGGAAGTTCAGGCCCGGCGTTGTGCTCATCGGCCGTGCTACCTGCCTCATTGGCGCCATAAGGGCGTCCAGCAGTACTCCACGACTGACCTCGCCTTCCTCCCGGACAGTTGCCAGCAGATACAGGGTTGCGACGCCGACGAGGAAAGCGACGCCGAACAGGAAATCAAAACCGGTAAGCGAAAGGGCCAGCCGCTGGATGACGTGAGAAGGGTCGACCCAGGTGAACGTGATACTGAGTTGCCGTACGCTGAAGAAGTCGGCGAGGCGGCCGCCAAGTAGCGGCCCGAGGCCGTAGCCGAGATTGGTCGCCAGGCCGGCGACCGCCAGATATGCGGTCGCCTGTCCTTGAGGAGCCAGCTTCATTCCAATGGTGCCAACCGTGAGGGTGACGCCGGCTGCGGCAATCCCGGCGAAGACGTGGAGTATCACCAGGAGGGGGATGGTCAGGAAATAGCGCTCCGGCATGGTGGTGAAAACCCACCCGAGAATCACCAGCAGATACAGGGACGCACACGCCGTCAAGACGGCCTTCATGCCCAGGCGGTCGGCAAGCGGGCCCCACACGCGGAGAAACAGGACGTTGGTGGCCTGGCTGAGTATGCTGAAACCAATGACTGCGGAGACCGGCAGACCGAGACGCCGCAGCATGTAGACGGCGAAGAAGGGAATCGCCAGATTCAGGGCGAGTCCCCAGAGGAAGAGGAAAAGCACCAGCCGGCGGTAGTTGGCATCACGGATGGGGGCGCCAATGGTCGAGAGAAGCGATGGTTGCGGCCCCACGGGGCGCTGCATCAGAGGTTCCGGCATCATTGCCATGAAGAGCGGACTGGCCAGCCCCAATGTGAGAGCGCCGACAAGCAGTGGATAGGCGTAGCCGTGGGCAACCGCTTCAGGCGGGGCGTTCGCCACCCAGTAGTCGGCAAACAGGGCTGCTGCCAGGCCGAACACCATCGCCGCCACACTGGCGAACAGCAAACGCCTGGCGAAGAAGCTGCCCAGTATCCGCTGGGGCACGAGGTCACGGACCCAGCTGTTCCACGCGCCGTTGGTCACGCCGTTGAGCGCGCCCCTGATAGCCATCACCACGAGGAGTGCCGAGATCGCACCGGCGCTGGGCACCTTGATGTAGAAGGGGATGACGGCGATAGGCAGCCAGAGCAACTGTGCAAGAAGCCAGGCGGTCAGCGCGATCGCCTTGCGTCTCCGCAGCTTCTCAACGAGAGGTATGGTCGGCAGTTGAAGAAGCTGGCCCAGAAACGGCAGGGCGGCCAGGATACCTATCTGAAGGTTGTTGGCGCCGAGGACCAGGGCAAAGGCAGCGAGGAATCCGCTCGTGGTGATGCTGCCGAAACCGAGGGAGACAACCCCCTCCCTGGTGAGCCAGCGCAGCCCGCCGGCCACCTCCTCATCGGAGATGGTCGGCCTGGGGAGAAATAGCCGTCTGATTCCCGTTAATAGGTCCATCACGTGCCAACCGGATTGATTCCTGTGCTGGAAATGCCGTCACCACGAGCCGTGACGCTGGAACAGTCTACAGCCAATTGGATATGCTCTGGAAGCTCTATTGTCAGGGAACACTGCTGGTGTTGTACAGCCGACTGCACCTCGCACCGCCGTCCCCTGCATGAAGCAGCCTCCCCGGCGAAAGGAGAGGCTGCCTTGCATCTCAGTCTCCGAATACCTGCTTCTTCGTGGTTCTCTTGCTGGGCTTCTTTGCGTGCTTCCAGACCTTCGCTCACCCGCTTTGTGCTGTATCAACCATGGCGGTCCTGACGCGAAAGCATGTCCTCGAGCAATCGCTCGGCCCTCCGACCTCGCATCCGCTTGAATCGGGCTACCCATCCGTGGGTGGGATCGGGCAGGAACCCGTCCTCAGTGAGCACTACTGTTCGTTGCGAGAACGGGCACGGATCAAGGCACCGGTAGACCCCCCTGTGAGCCCACTGTCCGGCATAGTAGGTCTGGTTCTCCCTCGTGCAAGCACCGCTCTGCATACGATTCTCCTCCGCAGACTCATGAGCGCGCCCGCTGCAGGCTTCGCTAACGCTGTCTCACCACGAGCACGGAGTGCCTGGCGTGTCGAGCCACTCTCTGGGCAACTCCTCCCAGACGGAACCTCTCTACCGCTGTCAAGCCCTTCGCTCCGACGACAATGAGGTCCGGGTTCACCATTGATGCCGTCGCCAGGATCTCATCGGCTGGCTCGCCCTTGCGTACCATAGACACAACGCGATAGCGGCGCTGTTTGAACATTCTCTTGGTCTTGTCAACCAGGCCGCCTGCCGCCTCCTCTTCGGCCTTCTGGAGCTGCGCCAGGATCTTCTGGCTCGTCTCGAAGTCCAGGGAGGGCATCTTCATCCAGGTGGCGATATGTGACTGAAGCACGGTGACGACCAGGACCTCACATTTGCCAGGCAGTGCAAGGTCGAGAAGGAACTGCGACGCTGCATCCGAATAGCAGGAGCCGTCGGTGGCGAGAAGCACGCGTTGCAGGGGGTCCACCGGCTTGCGTGCCAAGAACACGCTGCACCCGACGTACTTCATTACCGCATGGGCCACTGTCCCCATTGCGAAGCGCTCGTTGTTGTCAATTCCCTTTGCGCCGAGCGCAACCAGCTCGGCCCCTGTCTTCTCCGCTTCTCGGATAATCTCCTCGGCCGGTTTCCCCCGACCCACGGTTGCCTCCGTTTTGATGCCGGCTGCATCGAGGACAGCGACTGCACTCTGTACCAGATCATTCGCCCTCTGTTCCTGCGCTTTCTTGGCCTCCTCCCTGTTCTTGGCCCCCGCGCCGCCGCTCAGCGTGTCGAGAGTCAACCTTCCGAGAAACGTGTGCTGGGGGACTACGCTGAACACGGTTACCACGCTCTCATGAGCCAGCTGTAATGCGGTCAACGTCTTCGTGGCCCACGTTGAGTAGGCAGACCCGTCGACGGCGAGCAGTATCTTCATCGTGCGCAACCTCCCTATCGTGTTTCACCGGGGGCGTCATTCGAAACGACGTGGGTGCCCCGCGCTGGAGAGTGCTTCGCGCCGCAACCGTCGCAACGCTCTCGGTCCAGGGGAATCATCTGCATCAAGAGAATGCCTGGCGTGGCTGTAATCATGCCGCTATCTTGTCCGTCAGGCCAGCTTGGCGGAAAGGAAATCCACTCTCTCAGCCACTTTCCTGGCTGCCTGGACCTGGCTCGAGGACTTCGCCAGGTCCCGTGCCAGCTTGGCATCGCCAATCACGTCGTTCACCCATTTGCCGAAATCGCTCTTATCGGCATTCGAGTGACGGGCGAAGGTCTCATCGGTCATGCTGGCCAGGGCCTCGCCCAGTTCCTTCACGTTCCTCAAGATACGGTCATCACAACACCAGAATGTCTTCTCCTTGGGCACGTCGCCCAGCAGCCGCTCCGCGTCCTCTCTCAGAATCCGTGGCATCGCTTCACCCTCCTGTCTTGTCAGTCTCTCAGGCCACAGCAGCCATTTCTCGCTCCCCCGTCTGGGGAAGTGTGTCACACACGCTCCGGTCGTCTACAGGGATGTCCTTGGTGCTGGCGACCACTATGTTGGTCAATCGAGGTACGACGAACGGGGACTCCTCAGCAACGGGCTTGCCACGCAGAATGTGCTGCACGCGAGCCTGGTTCTCCACCCTGCCTATGAGGTTCTGTGTTGCCGCCTCCCATGTGAACAGGCGCGCGGTTCGCCTCGCCGCCTTGCGCATTCTCACCACTTCTTCGGGATATTCACGCAGGTACGTGATGTACCCCACGATCTCTTCGGGGTCGGCGGTCTCGAGAACGAAGGCGTTGACGAATGGGATAGCGTAGTCCTCGCCGGTGCACCCCGCGAAGACGATCCCGCCCGCGGCCATGGCTTCCAGGCCGACCAGGCCGAAAGGCTCGTGCCCGCTGTTGGCCAGCACGCAGTCTGACGCTCGATACAGCAGCCGGAGGAACTCCTGGGGCATATGGAATCGAATGTCGACTACATCGGCGGGGGTCGACTCCTGCAACGCGGCCAGATAGCCGCGTGGCGAACCACGTTTCATTGTAGCCTCGTTCACCACGAGCCCCAATGAGTGTGCCCTGGAGAGGACCTCCTGGCCGTGGCTTTCGATACCACCTCTGGCGAGCAGCATCGGATTGAGACCCTTATCCTTGAGCTGTGCCGTGGCAGCCACAGCCTCATTCCAGCACTTGTCCGGGTCCCACCGCGCCACCTTGCACATAAGCAGGTCGGCATTCAGTGCGTTGCGGACATCCCTGACTTCCTTCAGGTCAACCGTCTCAAGCAGGCTCTTTGGTATGCCGTTGGGAATCACCAGCGGGTTGACCCCCATGCGGCGCATGACATGCTTCATGTAGCGGCTTACCGTGGTCGCCGTAGTGGCGTAGCTGAGTCTCGCCCAGTCGATGCGATGGAAGGAGAACGTGTTGTTGGCATTCCAGAACATCACCACCCTGTCGCGCAGGCCAGCCCAATGAAGAGCATCGCTGAGCCGGCACATTGCCTCCGCGGTATGCCATTCCTCGCCCAGGACCACCACCAACTTGCCGGAATCAACGGCGGGCTTCACTATTCGTTCCGTGACGAACGGTGGGATGGACTGGTTGAAGTCACGGACCTTGTCCTCCTCGCCATGATACACTCCGTCAGGGTAGTACTCACTGATCCACTGACACCACCGATGCAAGACCAGCTTCTTCCTGCATCGCCGTTGCTCACCCGGAAGATGGGGATCGCCGACGAAGAACAGGTGAGTTGGGAAACCCATTCTCGCCAGAGTGGTTGACAGATGATTGACTCTGACGCCGAGACCGCCCGCCAGCGAATAGCCGTCCGGCCCTTCGAAGGAGAGGATTACGAACTCCGTGTTGTCAGGCCTGATGCTCTTCTGCCTCAATGCTGGACCGCTCCTGTCTCTATTGCTCACCCGGTTCGTCCGGGCCCGGGTTGGGGTGCTTGACAACGCCTGGCAGGTGTGTAACAATATATGGAGTGGGATTCATGAGAGACGTACCAGGAACCGCGGTGCATTATCTAGCAAGCATGAAATCCACTTCATGGCTCATTATCCACATGTTCGTGTTTTTGTCAAGCCCCTGTCGCGCTGGATTGAGGAGGTGCTTCAATGCGTGAGTGGACTTTCCTCACGAACCACGGTCTGGTACTGGCCGTCATCTTCCAGCGGTCACACAGCACGGTCAGGGAAATCGGCGACGCCGTCGGCATCACTGAGAGAGCCACTCACAAGATTGTGAGGGACCTCGAAAGGGAGGGCTACCTCACTAAAGGCAAGGAGGGGAGGCGGAACTACTACACCGTCAACCCGGACGTGCCCATGAGAGACGACGTGACGGATGCCGATGTTGGGCAACTCCTGAAGGTGTTGACCGGCAGGAGGAGAAGTAGAAGGCGCACCAGGGAACCGGTGGCCCCGTAGAAACCGGACTCCGATACCCGATAGTCGGTTGGAGGAAGCAGCGGGTCAGCCGCCTTTTCTCTTGGCGAATTCGGCGGCCCGCTGAGCGAGCGTGGTGCGGTCGCTGCCGGCGATGACGCATACCGTTGTCTCGTAGTTGAGGCCCGCATCCAGGCTGTACGACATGGCGACGTTGACCGCCCTCTTGGCGCCCTGGATGGCGGCAGGCGGCAGGTCGGCTATCGTCTCGGCCATCTTCCTGGCCTCGGTCATGAGCTGGTCATGCGGGTACACGTGGTTGACCAGACCGATGCGGAGCGCCTCCCGCGCGTCTATCCGCCAGCCGGTGTAGATAAGCTCCTTGGCCATCCCCGGGCCGACGATGCGTGGCAGCCGCTGTGTGCCGCCCATGTCGGGGACGATGCCCAGGGTCACCTCGGGTATGCTGAATACGGCCCTCTCTGAGGCCAGCCTGATGTCGCATGCCAGGGCGATTTCCATGCCCACGCCCAGAGCATAGCCGTTGACGGCGGCTATTACCGGCACCGACATGGTGTCGTACATGCTGAATGTGTCCTTCATGTCCTTGAGGCGCTCGAAGTGGTCCCGATGCTGGACGCTCGCCGTCGGGTCCTCGGAGGTGGCCGCCTTCAGGTCGAGACCCGAGGAAAAGGCCCGGTCCCCGGCGCCAGTCATGATGGCCACTCGAACGTTCGGTTGCTGTATTATCCCCTCGGCCACGTCCTTCAGACCGGTCCATACGCTGCTGTCGAAGGCGTTCAGTCTCTCGGGTCGGTTCAGCGTGACGATGGCAATCGGGCCGTCAATTTCCAGCAATACGCTCTCGTTTCTCGCCATGTTGTTCCTCCATGCTCTCGATTGTATCCGCTGCGTCGGCTACGTTCATTGTACTGCGGGGGGCTGCCGCCTGGCTATCCCGCGCGGGCAGCGTGGGGGCGTTGTGGTAGGGCCGCCTCATGGGCATGCGTCACCTGAGCTCGAGGTCCGGCATCTCACGTTCTCTGTCCCACGTGCGGCTCGTCACGCCCTGCTTCTTCATGTCCCCCTTCCGGACCCTCATCGTCTCGGTGCGGGGAATCTCGTCGACAA
>JAXHUA010000171.1:0-17352 GCA_034189695.1 Chloroflexota bacterium
CCTGGTTCTGGCCTTCTTCGTCGTGGCCCTGCTTGTAGGCGTGGTCACTCACACTACTCCCGAAGCTCTCCTTTCCAGTCTTGTCTCCAGCGAGATCCAGTTTGCCATCAGGCTCAGTCTCATCACATCCGCCGTGTCTACGCTCCTGTGCATCCTGGTCTCGGTACCGGCGGCGTATGCCCTTGCGCGATACAACTTCCGCGGCAAGAACATCCTCACCACCTTGCTCGACGCGCCGCTGGCATTGCCGCCTCTGGTCGCCGGTGTCGGCTTGCTGATACTTTTCGGCACGACATCGTTTGGAAAAGGCCTGGCACAGGCTGGAATCGAATTCGTCTTCACACCGCAGGGTATAGTCCTTGCCCAGTTCTTTGTGAACATGCCCTTCATGTTTCGTGTATTGAGGTCGACGTTTCAGGGCATAAACCCGCGATACGAGTATGTGGCTCAGACCCTCGGGTCCACACAGGCGGGAGCATTCTGGAGGGTGACGTTGCCCATGTCGAGGAATGGCCTGATGGCTGGCTCGATAATAACCTGGTGCCGTGGGATAGGCGAGTTTGGTGCGGCGCTCATGGTAGCCGGGGCCACGAGGATGCAGACGGAAACCCTGCCCATCTCTCTCTACCTGAATATGTCCTGTGGCGAACTGCCGCTGGCCATCGCGGCTGCCACCATCCTGATTGTGATCTCGCTCATCTCGCTTTTCGTCTTTGAGAAATTCGGCGGCTACGCGCGGGTCTTCTAGGGGAAGCAAGGTAATGGTAAGAGTTGAGCATGTTTCAAAGGCCCTGGGCGAGTTCTTCCTGAAGGACGTTTCGCTTGATGTGGCTGACGGGGAGTACCTGATGATCCTGGGACCGACTGGCGCCGGCAAGACCATACTCCTGGAGACGATAGCCGGCATCTATCCTCCGGATAGAGGCAGGGTCTTCCTCAACAACCTCGACGTCACCATACTGCCTCCCCGGAAACGGAACATCGGCATGGTCTATCAGGACTACATGCTGTTTCCGCATCTAACGGTAGAGAAGAACATCAAGTACGGGCTGAGGTCGAAAAAGATCAGCAAGCAGGATGCATCGCGGAAGGCGGGCGAACTGGCTGAATTGCTCGGGGTGTCTCACCTGTTGCATCGATACTCGGGAACACTCAGCGGGGGGGAACAGCAAAGGATAGCCATTGCCCGCGCCTTGATTGTGGAGCCGCAGGTGCTTCTGCTTGATGAGCCGCTGAGTGCTCTGGACAGTGAAACGAGGAGTAAACTGCGGGAGGAACTGCGAAGAATACACTCCTTCACCGGTACCACCATGATACACGTGACTCATAGCTTCGATGAGGCCTTCCTGCTGGGCAGCCAGATGGCCATCATGAACAAGGGTGAGATTGTGCAGGTGGGTGAGCCTGGTGAGGTGTTCAGGAAGCCCAACTGCAAGTTCGCCGCAGACTTCCTGGGAGTGAGCAACATCTTTCGCGGAGAGTCGAGAATCGACAATGGCATAGCCTACGTCGATGTCAATGGCGTGAGAATTGCGTCAGCATCCATCAGGGACGGGCAGGTCTATGCATCTATCAGGCCGGAAGACGTTCTCGTATCTCTTCACCCGATTGAATCGAGTGCCAGGAACTCCTTTCACGGCAGAATACAGGAGGTTCACGATACAGGGATCATCGTGAGAATCATGGTGGACGTAGGCGTTCCTTTCGTTGCAGCGATCACGTCACGGTCGTTCCATGAGATGGGTCTGCGGCAGGGAACGGTGGTCCATTTGACCTTCAAGGCTGCCGATGTCCACGTCTTCTGAGCAGTCCATGGCCTGGCCACGGTTGAAGACTGTTCTTCCACCCACGTGAACCCCTGCTTTGCACGAGCCTGCCGCGTCTTGTGGAATGGATCCCAATCTGCCATAGTGCGTCGTGGCAGGCAACAAATGAGCATCGCTTTGGTGATGGAAAGCGTGTCATGGCCCAGCGTGACGTGTCTCCAAGACGGGAAACAGATGAAACGGAGTTGGCTGTGACGCAAGAGCTGGTGGCTTGTTGGCATCATGCGGACGAGAAGCGGCTTCGCAAGAACCTTGAATGCGGCCGGATTGACCTGTATGGACGACACGACAGGACTGAGAACCGCACAAAGAGACTCGATCACTGGTGGAACAAGATGCGTTTGAAGAAGGGAGACAGAATCCGCATCGTGGTCGCAGGACATATCCGGGCCTTTGCGAGAATTGCTGGCGAGCCCTACGACCTGCCGGCGAACGAGGTGTGTGGCAAGTGGGGAAGCGCCGTCGACTTGATTCACATTGACGTGCAAGCTGCCCCATTTCCCATTGCGTCGTGCGCGCACCTTCAGGGCAGCCACAGGTTTGATGGCCCCAAGACGTCACTGCTCGCTCGCTGACCGTCCCCAGCGGGGCAGAAGGTGGGGCGACACAATAGGGCGGATTGTACAACCGAACGACTGCACCAGCTTGACTGTATACTCATGCGCTGTCCCCGCCCAATTGCGAGGTGGCTGAAGAACACTCGATTCCACGCTGCTGAACCAAACTGACGTTTGTTTCGTTTGGCCGCTAGGCTATATAATTTGCAGTCGGACGAATCATGAAGGTAAGCGAGCTTCAGGAAAGGCTAAGAGGGTTCGATCCCGGCCTGGACGTTCTGTGCTACACCGAAGACGCACGATTTGTTGCAGCCGGCGCAGGGTTTACGTTGCTCCAAATACAGAATGTTGAAGTCATGCATGGTGAGCGAAAGCGGCTGGCACTGCGATGAGATGCTGTCCAAGGTTATCAGCTTCATCGAGAGGTGCCGGTTTGATGTCGAGATACTGGACTACGAGATCGAGATAATCCACGCCTTCTGAGACTGGCCACCCCCGGCGTCTTCATCGAGTCAGTTCCCCCATTCCCCAAGGGTTGCCCGCGTAGGCTGTCGCACCACCCGGGCCCGGCGCAACAGACTGAGCGCTGCCGGCAAGTGCAGGATGATATAGATACAACGGAGTTCGTGGACCACCTCAGAAGACACCCCCTCTCGTCCACTGACCGTCGCCAGTCAACCAGAAGATGGCGCGACACAACAGGGCGCGTTGTTGACCGACAGTCGGGGACATCCCAGCGTGTCTCGCTGCCGCGATACTCACGTTCGCCCATGTAGTGCTTCAATATCAGCGCAGTGAGATTCTGTTGAAGGCATTTGCGACATTGGCTGGGTCATTCACGAGACCTTCAAATTCCTCGGGTGTAAGAACTCGAGGAATGCCTCCCGACACCCAATAACGTTTATCCTGGCTTGGGACGAACTCGACAAAAGGACTCACCACGACAGGCAGAATGTAGTCATATGCACCGATATCGTAATTCGTGCCTGCCGGATGCTCTGCCAGCCACTTGGCCTTCTGGTCGACCTGGGTAAGGGCGAGTTCCACTACATTGTCTGTGCGATGCTTGATTGCTGTTGGATCCCCACGCTCAAAGGCTATCGACATGCCCACCGCTTTGCACTCCGCGATCACCAAATGCGATCCACACGCAACAGCATAGTCTATCTGGCGTTGTTCCCCGCTGCGGGCTATGCAGGGCTTGGTGGGAAGTACTGATTTGCCCTTTCGGACGGCCTTTTCTAGGGTATCACCTTTGAAGTTCTGGTCTGGTAACCACACGCCCACGAACAGGTCATGCAGTCTCCTGAGAATCCAAGCATAGTCCACGAAGAACTGATCAGGTTGAACAGGCAAGAAAAGGCAATGGGGGCCGGAATATGCCAGGTCGATACCTTTCGCACTTGAAACATCCAGTTCCCAGAACCTCATCGCATGTTCAATAGCGTCAGGGGTCATGAGGGATTCGCCCATTCCTAGAATGTGACAAGCGGCAGGAAGGAAATAGCTCACTCTTTCTCGGAGTACTTCCTTGTGACATGGCCCTTCGTATGCTCTCTGATGGAATCTAGTGAACGCAGCTACACCACCCTCTTGCCAGGCGCAAGTAACACTCGTCAATAGCGCTGCGACGACGGCCAACACCGCGTCCAGCGATACTCGGTACTTCTCGTAGAATGCACCTGCAAAAGGCGAGTGCGCCTTTCGGTAGTCTCTCAGATTGAAAGGGATCCACGCGAAGTTGTAGGTAGTCTCAGGGGCTATTCTCACTCCGTACATCGTACCCATGAACTGCTGGTAATCGTTGCCAGTGACCTTGCCGGCAACTCCGCCTACGTTGTAGATGGGTAGCAGTACATAGCCAGATGCCGACATGTCGGCGTCGCCGGAGAAGATGACACCGGAGGCGGAATGCGACAGGGACGACCTATCAAGCCTCTCATCGTAAGTCCTGACTAGGGAGTCCAGTTCCTGAGAACGGCCATCGCCGAAGCATTCCGGCGCGTCAGATACTACTAAGGGAGCTCCTTTGCCAGTGGTCCTAAGCGCGGCAGACGTGCGCCAGACCTCATAGGCCAATCTCTCGAGGTCATAGAAGGCCAGCAGATCCACATTGCTGAAGTCAGTTAGAACCAGTTGATTGCCTTGCGCAACTATGTTCCTTTCGACCTCGAACTCTGGGGCCATTAGCACGCCGCCAAGGACTTCTTCAATGGCTACATGTGAGCTCTCTGCGATCCTGCGACACAGTTGACGGCGGGCATACTTCTGGAATGCTGCTTCAATCGCGGCTCTCGTTAGACCGATTGTCAGCGGTCGCTGGTCCTGTCCAATTGGCCCGGGGGCCAAGCGTCGGTAGAGATGGAGGCAATAGGCGAGAGACAATTCCCCCATCCCCCTGGCAAGCTCTCATTCAACTGCGGTGAGATAGCTGTTGAGAAGAGCTCTGCCTTCTTCCGCCGAATACTCGCCGGGTGCAACCAACTGCCAAAAGCGGCTTCGAATGGAGTGGGGCATTGGGAAGTCATGATAGGCCCGTGCATTCTCTCGGTGAAGAAGGGCGAACGGCCGCTGGTAGTAGTCGAGCATGACGACTTTGGCTGCGTGAGCTTGGCGATCTTGGTCATTGGGCATTTGAACACGCCACGTTCTGTTTCGACGCAACCATTATTCGCGCCAGCATGTGAGGCCGTCAAGGGCAAAGCGTTCTCACTCTGCTGGCAGTGATCTCGACAAGAAGACAGCGACTAGGGCAACACGTTCGGAATGTCGTGCCTTTGGCCAAACGCGTCGTTTGCATCAGGCGCTGCACTACGAATGCTAGTGCTTCTGTTACGGTTGCTCGTGCTCGGAGCGTGCCAATCGCTAGGTTCTTCCATGCAAGCGCAGGGGTGATGCTCCGTGTGTCGCATCTCCTCGCGGTTGAGCCGAGCTTGGTGGCCGCCTGCATCGGAGCGCGGCGCGCCATTGAATGAGGAGCCATCGGGTGCAGTGCGTGCAACGAGTCTGACTGAAATGCGGTTCGGTTGTCTCTGCGACAGGGTGCCTTGTGCAATTGATGGATTCGGAAGGAATACAACGCTCTCATCTCTTTCTCAGCCGACAGGATCAATTCTGTGCATTGCAATTACAATTGTACTTGTGTAGTATGTGCAATAATGGAAGGAGGGGCGAAAGATGGCCAAGCGATCTTGGACAGAAGCCAGGGCATTGCAGATATCTCAGGCGGTCCTCAGTGGGGAACTTACACCTACGATCGATAGACTGACGCCAGCGCGCATTCTCGAGATAGCGAATGCAGCGGTGAGAAGCAAAGGCTACGCTGAGTACGCTGATTTCGCGGATGAACTCTTCATAGAAATCATGGCAGGTAGGCCACCCTACGAAATCGGATGGAGGCTGAATCAACCACGCACTGTGCTGCGGGCAAATCTATGGACAGTTGAAGGTAGACCAGCCAAGTTCTACCCGCCACAATGTTGAGGCTGCTATTACCAGAGCAGATATCAAGGCAGCAGGTTGCATGACTTGGGGTTTGTTGACCATCCGGCACTGCATCGCGTATTCAACAACCTCTCATTTCGCGCAGTGAGCCCCGGTCAATCGACTAGCCGACCATCCCTACTGCGTCGCTCAAACGCATCGCTGCGTCAGACCCTACGTAGCCGGTTGCACAGCCCCGCCGGAGCGGCCGGCGCTCTTCGACAGCGACGCGCTGAAGGGGCTACAATAGATGGTCGGCGGTTGCGGACGTCCACACGGCTCGGCGTTGCCCGCAGGACCTGGCGCCGCCCGGGCCCGGCGCACCAAACTGAGCACTGCCGGCAGGTGCAGGGTGAAATGGATACAACGGAGTTCCTGGACCAGCTCAGAAAGCACCCCCTGTTCAGCGACCAGCTAGTCCACATCGAGCGGGTGCAGAGCCGCAAGGCCAGCCACGGTACGCTGGAAGCCCCCCTGTGCCGTGAACTGGAGACGCGTCTCGATACACTCGGCCTCCGCCCTTTCTACAGCCACCAGGCCCGGGCGATAGACGCCGCCCGCGACGGCAGGAATGTCTTTGTGGTCACCGCCGCGGCCAGCGGCAAGACGCTGTGCTACAACGTGCCGGTGGTTGAGGCGATGCTGAGCGAGAAGCGGGCGCGCGCCCTCTACCTGTTCCCCACCAAGGCGCTGGCCCAGGACCAGCTCAGGGGCTTGCTGGAGCTGACCGAGGGTCTCGGGATCGGGTGCAGCACCTTCGACGGCGATACGCCGTCGCACGAGCGGGGCGACATAAAGAGGTCGGCACGGGTGGTGCTCACCAACCCCGATATGCTCCACCTGGGCGTTCTGCCCAACCACAAGTCGTGGTCGCGGTTTCTTCGACACCTGCGGTACGTGGTGATTGACGAGGCGCACGTGTATCGCGGCGTCTTCGGGTCGCACGTGGCCAACGTGCTTCGTCGGCTGAGGCGCGTCTGCGACCTGTACGGCGCGAAGCCCCAGTTCGTGTGCTCCTCGGCCACCATCGCGAATGCGAGAGAGCACATCGAGCGGATGGTGGGACTCCCCTTCGAGGTGGTCGACATCGACGGCTCCCCCTACGGCGGGAAGGACTTCGTCCTGTGGAACCCGCCAATCATCGACAGGGCCAGGTCGGCCAGGCGGAGTGCGAACTCGGAGGCCACCTTCCTGTTCACCGAGCTGGTGGGCGAGAGCTTTCGCACCATCGCCTTCGCCCGTACGAGGAAGCTCACCGAACTCATCTACATCTATGCCAGGGAGCAACTGGCGGCCGGCAACGGAGCACTGGCCGACAGGATAAGACCGTACCGGGCCGGCTATCTGCCGGAGGAGCGCCGCGAGATCGAGCGGCGGCTATTCGATGGCACACTCCTTGGAGTGGTGGCCACCAACGCCCTGGAGCTGGGAGTGGACATCGGTGACCTCGACGCCACTGTGCTCACCGGGTACCCGGGCAGTATCGCCAGCACGTGGCAACAGGCCGGGCGGAGCGGCAGGCGGGGGGAGAGGTCGCTGAGCTTTCTCATCGGCCTGGACAATCCGCTCGACCAGTACTTCATGAGGCACCCCGAGGCCTTCTTCGACACAGACTATGAGCATGTGCTCACCAACCAGGCCAATCCGTACATACTCGGGGCGCATCTCCTATGCGCCGCGTATGAACACCCGCTGGACAGGAGGGATGCGGACGTGCTTGGGGCGGGCTTCGAGCAGGCGGTGACGGACGCTACGGAGCGCGGTCTGCTGAAGGAGCGCGGCGGCAAATGGTATCTGTCCGCGAGCCTGTTCTACCCTGCTGAGAATGTGAACATCCGCTCCGCGTCCTCCGAACGTTACACCGTGCTGGACGCCTCGCAGGGGTATCGGGAGATGGAGACGGTGGAGGCCGCGGTCGCCTTCTTCCAGATCCACCCGGGCGCCATCTACCTCCACCAGGGCGAGACGTATCTGGTAACCGAGCTCGACCTTGTGGCGCGGACCGCGTGCGCCCGGCCCGTGGATGTCGACTACTACACCCAGACAAAGGACGTGACCGAGCTGACTGTCCTCCACGTCGACCAGCACAAAGAGGTGGGTGGGATGGGAGTCTATCTGGGGCAGGTGGAGGTGACCACCGAAGTCGTCGGCTTCAAGAGAAAGAGGCAGTTCACCGAGGAGGTGGTCGGCGAGGAACCGCTCGACCTGCCGCCGCAGACGATTCCGACCGTTGCCCTCTGGTTCGACATACCCGGACACATCGCCGAGGCGCTCGCGGGGCAGGGCCTCGATTTCCACGGGGGGCTTCATGCAACGGAACATGCCGCCATCGCCCTTCTGCCCATGTTCGCCCTGTGCGACAGGAACGACATCGGGGGCATATCGACGCCGATGCACGCCGATACCGGCAGCCCCCAGGTATTCATCTACGACGCCCATCCGGGAGGCATCGGCATCGCCGAGAAGGGCTTCGAGTTGGTCGAGGAGCTGTGGCGGGCCACGCTCAGGGCGATAGCTGAGTGCCCCTGCCGGGAGGGCTGCCCCAGTTGCATTCAGTCCCCCAAGTGCGGCAACAACAACGAGCCCCTCGACAAGCGGGCGGCGCAGCTTATCCTCACGGCCCTGCTGCAGCACTGTTGAGGCTGCCGCGCCCGCCGATTTGAATTAGCGCCCCGAGAGTTATAGTATAGGGAGGCTGACCGCAAGGGTATAGCTGCCGGGCGCGGCAGCAGCAAGAAGGGAGTCTCAGCATGCCAGTAGTAGCTGTTATCGGGGCGCAGTGGGGTGACGAGGGCAAAGGCAAGATCGTTGACCTTCTCGCCGAGAAGGCGGACATGGTGGTGCGCTTCTCGGGTGGGAACAACGCCGGACATACAGTAATCAACCCCTACGGCGAGTTCACGCTCCATCTCATCCCCTCGGGCATCTTCCATTCAGGGGCGATGTGCATGATCGGCAACGGTGTGGTGATCGATCCGGCCGTCCTGCTCAGCGAGATTCAAGGGCTGGGGGACAGTGGCGTGAGCATGGACAGGCTGTTTGTGAGCGACCGCGCCAACCTCATCATGCCGTACCACATCCTGCTGGACGGCCTCGAGGAGGAAGCGCGTGGCGGGAGCGCCATTGGGACGACACGAAGGGGCATCGGCCCCTGCTACACGGACAAGGCGGCCCGGCTGGGGATTCGCACCGGCGACCTTCTGGACAAGGACGTCTTTCGCGAAAGGCTCGAGTCTGTGCTGGAGGTCAAGAACCGCATCATAACGAGGACTTACGAAGCCCCGCCCCTCTCGCTCGAGGAGGTATACAGTCAGTACTGCCGGTTTGGCGAGCAGCTGGCCCCGTTCATACGCAGCACCGACCTTCTGGTGGTGGAGGCGCTGGAGAGGAAGCAGCACGTCCTCCTGGAGGGAGCTCAGGGGACCCTGCTCGATATAGACTTCGGCACCTATCCCTACGTTACGTCGACTTCCACCTTCGTGGGAGGCGCCAGCTCCGGGCTGGGGCTGGCCCCGACGAAGATAGACCGCGTCATCGGCGTGTTCAAGGCGTACAGCACGAGGGTCGGCAGTGGGCCCATGCCCACCGAGCTTGACGACGAGATGGGAGAGCACATCCGCCAGCGGGCCCACGAGTATGGTGCCACCACCGGGCGCCCGCGGCGCTGTGGTTGGTTCGATGGGGTCATTGGCCGTCTCAGCGCCCGGATCAATGGTTTCTCCGACTTCGCCCTCACGCGTCTCGACATCCTGGACGCCTTCCCTTCGCTTCAGGTATGCACCGGCTACCGGCTTGACGGCGAGACGCTGAGCAGCCCGCCCAGCAACTCCGCCCTGCTGGCCCGGTGCCGGCCCATCTATGAAGAGCTGCCTGGCTGGCAGACCGATACGAGCGAGTCGCGTCGTTTCGACGATCTGCCCGAGCGGGCACGTGCCTACGTACGAAGGGTGGAGGAGCTTGTGGGCTGTCCGGCGAGCGTAATCTCGGTTGGCCCGCGACGTGAACAGACCATCATCGTGAAGGACATCGCGTAGCGGCAGCGGCTCGGCCGGAGCGATACTAGCCTGTGGGCAGGCCCAGTTGCGCCAGCCTCTGTGCGGTGGGCGCGCCGGTCTTCCTGTCCCAGCCTCTCTCATCGTAGTAGTCGTCCAGTATCCCCTCGACATCGCGTTGGCTCAGGACCCTGGTCTTGTAGTAGTCCATTAGCGGGAACTCCACGTCGTCGCCTTTGAGAGGTGAGAACCATGCTTCCGGGGGTTCGTCGTCGCCGCGGTGGAACCCGACCCTCACGTTGAGCAGCTTGAACAGGTTCCACGCTCGCTCAGCGGCCTCATACAGCTCAGCCGGGGTTGCCTCCACGCCTGTGACAGCCGAGTACAGCCCGGCCTGCGTCTCGGCGTCGAAGAAGCGGTTGATGTACAGCCGGTGACACCGCCCCAGGCAGTTGGAAAGGGAATACCAGTCCTCGGCGTACCTGGTCAGCCGTCCAGCGCTGAACGACGTGGGGCTGAATACCCGCTCGATTGCGTCCCGGGGTACGGCTATGGCCTCAGCCTCCCTGCGCCACTGCTCCACCGGCCTTCCCAGATTGTACGAGGCTGAGCCCATGCTGCCGGCGATGCCGGCGCAGCCGCCGCATCGAGCGGGGTTCACCATCTGCGAGACGGTCTGGGTCCCCATGCCGGTCAATCGCGCATCACCGAAGACATTGTACCCCTTGATGTGCACCGGCAATCTCTCGGCGCCCCGGCCGACCCGGCGCGCCGCCGCCAGCAGGCCGTCGGCGAGAACGCCGCCGAAGCCCTCGCGGTAGGCCGTCATTCGCATGAGCTCCATCGTGGTCTCGAAACTCTCTGACAGTTCGATCCCGCCGGTGTCCTCCGGGCCGATAGTCCCGTTCTGGTACAGGAAGGCCATCAACTCCCTCACTATGCCGAAAGAGAAGAGGCATACGCCGTACCTGTTGGCGGCGTCGAGGAACATGACGGAGCGCCTGTATTCGTCGACGGCGTCTTCTCCACCGAGGCTGCCCATAGCTGCGTAGTGAGTCATGTAGGTCACCATGTCGGCCTCTGGCCCCTCCGCCAGGCGGTTTCGCTCCTTATCGGCGCAGGGACAGCTGGGGCACGCCAGCGGCTTGCGCGAACGGTAGTGAATGTCCTTCACGTCCGGCGCAGCGGTGAAGGCTATCCTGCTCCAGTTGTCGGAGATCCGCGCGCTGAGGGCCGTCCACGCCGACGTCATGCCGAAGAAGCCGCCTTCCAGCAGTGTGCCACGCAGGCGGTAGCTCATGATGCGTTTCAGCATCCCGTCCACCAGTCGCTGCAGCTTCACGCGGTCGGCCACGCGAATGCCCTTTGTACCCTGGACGGCGACGATGGCCTTGAGGTTCTTCGAGCCCATTACCGCCGGGAGCCCCCCGCTGCCCAGCGTGCCGCCCTTGTCGATGGATGTCACCGATATGCTGACCAGATTCTCACCGGCCGGCCCGATGGGTATCACGCTGCAGGGCTCGTGGCGCTCCCTGAGTTCGTCGACGGTCTCGAAGCTGTCTCTACCCCACAGGTCTTCTGCATCGCAGAGCTGGACGTCGTCGTCAGCCACCTTCAAATAGACCGGCCGCGAGCTTCGGCCGGTGATCACCACGAAGTCGTAGCCCGATAGCTTGAGCATCAATGCGAAGTGGCCGCCCCCGCAGGCGGTGCAGTAGGCGCCATTGAGAGGGAACCGGCTGGTGACCAGCAGCTCGGCCGAGCCAGGCACTATGGTCCCGGTGAAGGGACCGGTGCCGATGATAATGCAGTTCTCCGGGGAGAGAGGGTCGACATGAGGCGGTATCAGGTCGTAGGCGAGCCTGTTGGTGATTCCCCAGCCGCCGATGTACTGCCTGACCAGGCCTTCGTCGAGCGTCTCCGTGGCGATGTGACGCTTCGTCAGATCGACGTATAGGACCTGGCCCGCATATCCAGGGAGGTCCATGCTAGGCATCTCCCCTGCTCTCCTGGACGAGAGCGCCGTAAGGGCAGTACCTGGCGCAGATGCCGCAGTTGTCGCACTCGCCGGTGAAAGAGATCTCGTATTCGGTGTCGGCACCGACCAGGCGGCGGACCCGGATCCGGGCCTTTGATGGGTTGAACGCCTTCTCGAAGCGCATCGAGCAGCGGAGCTCACAGATGAGGCATCCGGTGCATCTCGATGCGTCCACAACGATGGGGCGGCCCTTGGCTCTCGTGGTGATTTTCCTCTCCTGGGGGACGGATTGCCCAGTCCCATTATACGGTGGGGCATTTCGCTTGGCCAGCGTCTACGGTGCGACGGAGATATGCGTCGGACACCAGACCTCAAGAGCGAACCCGTCGGCTTCGGTGACGTTTACATAATGGCAGCTCTGTGCTATATTCCGACTGCCTTGAGTGGAGGGCTGAGCAGAAAGGAGGGTGCAAATGGAGGATGCAGTCGTTGTTGACTACCTGAGGTCGCCGTTTTCGAGGTCGAGGCCGCGAGGCGCCGGAGCGGGACGTCTTCAATAGCCTGAGGATGGACGATGTCGCCGCTATGCTGGTCAAAGAACTCGTCAAGAGGACGAAGATAGATCCGGAGGAGATAGACGACGTACTCACGGGCACGGCAATGCCGGTCAAAGAGCAGTGGGTCTACGGGGGCAGGACCATTGTGTTCCTGGCCGACCTGCCGTTCAATGTCCCCGCTCAGGGGACGGACCGTCAGTGTGTGTCCTCGATGTCCACCATACACCAGGGGGCCATGGAGATAATGCTGGGGTACTCCGACATCGTTATCTCCTGCGGCATCGAGCACATGACCCACATCCCGGCGCTGGGCGGTGACCCGGGATCAGGTGCCGATTGACTACAACCCCAGGTTCGGTTCGAGGGAGTTCGCGAAGAAGTTCGACTTCTTGACTGCCGCCAACATGGGCCTCACGGCCGAGAAGCTGTTCTCGCAGACCGATTTCACCCGTGAGGACATGGACAAGTGGTCGTTGAGGAGCCACCAGATGGCGGCCAAGGCCCTTCAGGAGGGGTTCTTCAAAGACGAGATAATGCTCGTCGAGGTGGAGTTGCCCGACGGGACGAAGCGGATCATCGATCGGGACGTGAGCATCAGGCCCGACACATCGTTGGACGCGCTCTCGCAGTTGCAGCCGTCGTTCAAGCCGGACGGTCAGGTGACCGCCGGCAACTCCTCGCCGCTCAACGCTGGTGCAAGCGCACTGGTCCTTATGTCCAGCAGGAAGGCGAAGGAATGCAACCTCAAGCCACTGGCCAGGATAGTGTCAATGGGCTGGGCCGGTGTGGACCCCACGGTCATGGGGCGCGGCCCCGTTCCCTCCAGCCAGAGGGCTCTGAAGCATATCGGCCTCGAGGTCAGGGACATCGATTTCTGGGAGATCAACGAGGCCTTCGCCATCGTGACGCTCAATACCATCAAGGACCTGGGCATCGAGCCCGAGAAGGTCAATGTCAAGGGCGGCGCCGTTGCGATCGGCCATCCTTTGGGAGCGACGGGGACCAGGCTCGTCGGCACGACGGCCCGCATACTACAGTGGGAGAAGGGCCGCTACGGGCTTGCCACGGCATGTGTGGGTGGTGGGCAGGGTCCCGCCACCATTCTTGAAAGGGTAGACTAGAGCAATAGACTTCCCCAACGGAAGCATGAGGATGACTTGTACTACTTCGCGTACGCGTCAAACCTGAACCGCGGGCAGATGGCGGCACGCTGTCCGGGAAGCGTTCCCAAGTTCGCTGCCGTACTGCCCAACTTCAAGCTGATATTCACCGGCTGGTCGCGAGAATGGGGTGGCGGGGTTGCCAGCATCAGGCGCTACCAGGGCGGCAAGGTCAAGGGCGCCGTGTATGAGGTGTCAGACAGAGACCTGCGGTCGCTGGACCGGCACGAAGGCTATCCCAGCGTCTGCAACCGGGTGAACGTGCTGGTGTTCACCGACGATGGTGACTCCGTGGAGGCGGTAACGTACGTCAGGCGGGAGCAATCGCAGGAGGCGCCACCGTCAAAGAAGTACCTCGCGCTGATTGCCCAGGGATACAGGGACTGGGGCATCACGGTTTGAACCGGGAGTCCCGCATTGCGCCTGCGCCCCCAATGGACAGTGAGGTCCGGCCGGCGCCGCGTGCCCGGCATGCGGCAGGGGAGTGCCTGTCGTCAAGAAACCCTCCGGGGTGCGCGGAAGGGGATGGTTGTGAGTCAGGGGACCATCGGCGCTGAGCGCACGACGAAAGGAGCGGCGATTTGGAAGTCGTTGAGGGAATACGATCGAGAAAGAGCATTAGAGGGTTCAGACCTGAGCCTGTACCCAGGGACATCCTTAAGGAGATTCTGGAAATCGCCACGCGGGCACCTTCAGCGATGAACACCCAGCCGTGGGAGATCACCGTTGTCGCCGGCGAGGTGCTGGACCGCATCAGGCGGGAGAACGTAGAGATGCTGGAGTCTGGCGTGGCACCCAATCCCGATGTTCCGCACCAGGCGTTCGAGGGTGTCTACCGGCAGCGCCAGGTGGACCTGGCGGTTCAGATATTCCAGCTCATGGGGATAGCCAGGGAAGACCGGGCCAGGAGGGCGGAGTGGATGAAGAGAGGCTTCCGCTTCTTCGACGCCCCGGCGGCCATAGTACTGTCGGTCGACAGGTCGCTCAAGCAGTGGTGGGAGCTTTTCGACCTGGGCGCCCTGGCCGAGAACATCTGTCTGGCCGCTCTGGAGTACGGCCTTGGTACGTGCATTGAGGACCAGGGAGTGATGTACCCGGATGTCGTCAGGAAGCACGCGCAGATACCCGATTCGAAGAGGGTTGTCATCTGCATACCCATCGGCTACCCCGACCGGGACTTCCCGGCGAACAGATTGCAGAGCGGACGGGAGTTGGTGGAGAGCGTCACGACCTGGCGCGGCTTCGACTGACCCCAGGAGGGCTTCTTCAGACCCGGGTTCCGAGCGGCAGGTCGACCTTATGGTCTTTCAGGACGGAATCGATGAACGCCGCTGACTTCTCGTCGGGCTCGACCAGCGGGAGGCGTGGCTTGCCGACGCGGAAGCCCAGGCGGTTCAGGGCGTACTTGGTGGGGGTCGGGTTGGACACAACGAACATGGCGCTGACCACTGGCAGGAGACGGCGGTGGATTGCGCCCGCCTCGCTGGCGCGGCCGGTCAGGAAACTGTCGATCATCTCCCTGACCTGAAGGCCAACGAGATGGGATATGACGCTAATGACGCCATAGCCGCCCAGGGCCAGTATGGGCAGTGTGTCGCTGTCGTTGCCGCTGTAGACCAGGAAGTCCCTGTCCGTGCCGTCTATGATTCTCGCGATCTGCTCCAGATTGGCGCTGGCCTCCTTGACACCAACGATGTTGTCGACCCGGCTCAGCCGGATGGTGGTCTCCGCGGTCATATTCGTCGCCGTACGGCCCGGCACATTGTACAGAATGCAGGGCAGTCGGGTGGCCGCGGCGATGGTCTCGAAGTGCTGGCACAGCCCTTCCTGTGTCGGCCTGTTGTAGCAGGGCACCACGAGGAGCGCCGCATCGACGCCGGCCCTCTCCGCTTCGCGGGTCAGCTCCACGCTGTCTCGGGTGCTGTAGTTGGCGCTGCCGGCTATCACCGCACCACGCGTCCCCACCGCACCCTTCACCTCAGCGAACAGCTTGAGCTTCTCATCCCGGCTCAACGTGGGTGACTCGCCCGTGGTGCCTGAGACCACCACGCCGTCACTGCCGGACTCGAGAAGCGCAAGAGCCAGCTTCTTCGCCTGTTCATAGTCGACTTCCCCCTCGGGCCCGAAGGGGGTAATCATCGCGGTCAACAGCCTACCGAGCTGGACCATCGCGGACCTCCATTCGTATCCATCCCCTGGCAATCACCGTCTCGGCGATTTGCACTGCATTGAGCGCCGCTCCCTTTCTGATGTTGTCGGCAACCACCCACAGGGCTAGGCCGCAATCGTGGGATGCGTCTTTGCGTATTCGACCTACGAAGACCTCATCGGTGCCGGCCGCCGACCAGGGATGTGGATACAGGCTGATCGCAGGGTCATCCAGGACCTTGACCCCCGGCGCCTCGGCGAGTATCTGTCTCGCCTCCTGGGGTGACATGGCCTTGGTGAACTCCACGTGAATCGCCTCACTGTGCCCGATGGAAACCGGAACCCGCACTGCGGTGGCTGAGATGGCGATCTCCGGGGCATGCATAATCTTCTGGGTTTCCTCTACCAGCTTCCATTCTTCTTTGGTATAGCCGTTGTCTAGGAAGAGGTCGATCTCGGGGAGAACGTTGAAGGCGATCTGGTGCGGGAAGAGGTGCGGGACCACTTCGCGTCCCTCGAGCGCCAGATGTGACTGTTCACCCAGCTCCTCCATGGCTGCGGAGCCAATGCCTGAGGCCGACTGGTAGGTGTCGGCGACGATCCGCTTGATGGGGTTGACCTTGTGAAGAGGACTGAGAGCGACCACCATCTGGATGGTGGAGCAGTTCGGATTGGCGATGATCCCTTTGTGGTCCTTGATGTCATCCGGGTTGACTTCGGGCACCACCAGAGGGACGGAGGGGTCCATTCTGAAGGCCGAGCTGTTGTCGATGACGATGGCCCCAGCGCGTGCTGCTATTGGCGCGTAGTGAGTGCTTGTCTCAGCCCCCGCGGAGAACAGCGCTATATCTACGCTGGAGAACGACTGTGAGGTCGTCTCCTTGACCTCACACTCCTCGTGCTTCACGTAGAGCTTGGTGCCGGCGGAGCGATCCGAGGCAAGCAAGCGGATGGAGCGCATGGGGAAGTTGCGCTGCTCGAGAACCTTGATGAACTCGCGCCCCACCAGCCCCGTGGCGCCAACAACAGCGACATTGAACCCTTCCATCACCATCTCCTACAGTCCCAGCGTTTTCTCCAGTCCGTGCAACACTCCTTTGAGCTTGACTACTTGCTTGATGGCCATGACCACGCCGGGCATGAACGATTCCCGACTCATGGTGTCATGACGTATGCTCAGCGTCTGTCCTGGCGCTCCGAAGACCACTTCCTGGTGTGCCAGCAGTCCGGGGAGGCGCACGCTATGGATACCGACTCCTCCAATCTGCCCGCCGCGTGTGTTGGCCAGGCTCTCCTCCTGCACCACCGGGTAGCTGAATGGCCTGCCCCGCGCCTCTAACATCGCCCTCGCCGTGGCCAGTGCCGTACCGGAAGGGGCATCGACCTTCTTGTCGTGATGCTTCTCCAGTATTTCGGCATAGTCAAAATACCTGGCTGCCAGTTGTGCCAGGTGTATCATCAAAACCGCCCCTAACGAGAAGTTAGGGGCTATTATAGCACCCACGTCGCCGCTGGTACACAACCTTTCGATTTCGGTAATGTCCTCGTGCGATAAGCCGCTTGTGCCTATGACCAGGTTGACGCCGCATTGAGCAGCCACGGGCACCGCCGCCACGGTGCGCGATTCCACCCTGGCGGCGGTGCCCGTGGC
>JAXHUA010000172.1:0-15800 GCA_034189695.1 Chloroflexota bacterium
TGCCCCAACGAGCACCGCCGCCGCGATACGGTGAATGAGCCTGGTCCACCCCCCCGAAGCCAGCCCCGAGAACGCCGGTGTGTAGATGATCAGGCCAGTGAGCAACAATAGGAAGAACGCCGCAGCGACTGTCCAGTGCAGCCCTCTGAAGCTGAATCTCCGGAGCGAGCCAGGTGTCTGTTTCTCGGTCATGTCCTTGGCAGTTGCAGTACCCTATATACAGTATACCAAGCCTCGGTTGCTGTATGTGACTTTCGTGCCGCGCCCCACGGGGGAGGGGCGGGCCAGCCAGCCCCTTCCGCACGAGAGGGACCAGGTGAAGTGACGGAAGCAGCGGGCACTTCAGGCGTGTTGACAAGCCTGAGAGCTTGATGCTACGATAAGGAAAAGTTAACAAAACGGCACGCCTGTGAGGGAGGCGGTGTGCCGCATAGAGGAGAGGTCTCACTGCGGAGCATGGGTTGGGATCGAGGGGGCAGACCTCAGGTGAAGGAGTTCCTTAGGGAGCAATTCTGGTGAACCTGGAGGAAACGTATGGAGATAGGTCGACGGTCTTTCCTCAAACTGTCCGGGGCCAGCGTCGCTGGCTTTCTCTTATTTAAGGGGGCGGACTGGAAGAAAGCGGCAGCGTTTTCTCCTATCCCGCTGCGCAAGAGGATAGGTGAGACGACCACCATTTGCTGCTACTGCGGGGTAGGCTGCGGCGCCATTGCGGCCGCCGACGCGGACAAAGTAGTGAACATCGAGGGTGACCCAGACCACCCGATCAATCAAGGCACGTTGTGCTCGAAAGGCCAATCGCTCATCCAGATGCGTACGGTCGACGGCGAGGACAACCCGAGGCGACTGACCAAGCCCCTGTATCGCCGGCCCGGTGGAACGGAGTGGGAGGAGGTCACCTGGGATTGGGCCATCGACGCCATCGCGAGCCGGATCAAGAAGACCCGAGACGAGAACTGGCTCTCGACCATTACTGCCGACGGCAAGTCCTACACGGTGAACAGGACCGATGCCATCTGCAACTTCGGCGGCGGTGAGCTTGACAACGAAGAGTGCTACCTGCTGGTGAAACTGGCCCGCGCCCTCGGGCTGGTGTACGTCGAACACTGCGCCCGCATATGACACTCCGCCACAGTTGCGGCTCTGGCAGAGTCGTTCGGCAGGGGAGCAATGACAAACCATTGGATCGACCTCAGAAACGCCGACTGCATCATGGTCATCGGCTCCAATGCAGCGGAGAACCACCCCATATCATTCAGGTGGGTCACGGCGGCCAAGGAGCGGGGCGCCAAGCTGGTAAGCGTTGACCCACGTTTCACCCGCACCTCGTCCAAGGCGGACCTGTACGCCCCCATCAGGTCGGGTACCGACATTACCTTCATAGGCGGGCTGATCCGCTACATTCTCAACGACATGCAGTCCCTGACACCCGCCGAGAGAGCCAAGAAGTACAACCTGACGTATGCCACGCAGTACACCAACGCCGCGCTCATCGTCAATGACGGCTTCGAGGGCTGGAATGACTCGCGTCATCCGGGCCTCTTCGTCGGATTCAGCGGAAACAGCGGCGCCGCCCCGGGCAAGCTCGGCGCCTATGACAAGTCGAACTGGAACTACGCCAACACGACCAACCCCAATGTGGATACCGCTCTGGTCAACAATACGTGGACCGACTGGACTGACCTGAACCCCAACTGCGTTCTGAGGCTCCTGTGGGAGAACTACAAGGACCTCACACCGGACATGGTGGAGGACGTCACCGGATGCCCGCAGGACACGTTCCTGCAGGTGTGTCAGACGTACGCAGCCACAGGGGCACCGGGCAAGGCCGGCACCATAATGTACGCCATGGGTACCACCCAGCACACCTACGGCACGCAGAACATCAGAGGCTACGCCATCATGCAGCTCCTGCTGGGCAACATCGGCGTCGCCGGCGGTGGTATCAATGCCCTCCGGGGCACCTCGAACGTGCAGGGGTCCACCGACATGTGCCTGTTGTCCCACATTCTGCCCGGCTACCTGGCCGTGGTGGACCATACAGACCAGACGTTTGACGACTACATTGCGAGGAACCGCGCATCGAAGCTCCCGGTCAATCCGAGCGGGCTGGCGGGTGACAAGAGCGCGAGCTGGTGGTGGCTCAGCGATGAAGCGCAGAACTACAAGAAGTACCTCGTTAGCCTGCTCAAGGCGTGGTGGATGGACCACGCCACGGCGGGCAACGGTTTCTGCTTTGACTACCTGCCAAAGGTGACCAAGGGGCATGACTACACCCACATCGGGACATTCGAGGCCATGGCCCAGGGTGTCATCAAGGGTATGATGGTCTGGGGCCAGAACCCAGCGGTGGGCGGGCCCGACTCACAGGGGGAGCGCCACGCCATGGATAATCTGGAGTGGCTGATGGTCGCTGACCTGTTCGAGACCGAGACCGCCGCCTTCTGGAAGCGGCCGGACCCGGAATCGGCCGACCCCACCAAGAGGGTCGACTCCTCCCAGATCAACACCGAGGTCTTCCTGCTGCCAGCGGCCTGCTCCTACGAGAAGCAGGGCAGCATCTCCAATAGCGGCCGCTGGGCTCAGTGGCGATACAAGGCTATCACTCCCATAGGGCAGGCCAAGGCCGACCTGGCGATAATGGACGAGCTGATGCTCAAGGTCAAGGAGAAGTACGCCGGGGAGACTGGCCCGCTGGCCGACCCGATCAACAAGCTGCATTGGGACTACTACACCAGCGGTGACTACGCCAACGAGGCCGACCCCAACGCGGTAGCCTTCGAGATTCACGGGTACTACGTGGCCGACAAGTCGCCGGTCAAGAACTTCGTGTCTCTGGCAACCGACGGCTCGACGTGCTGCGGCAACTGGCTGTACTCCGGTATGTTCACCACGGACGGCAGGAATCGTGCCAAGGACCGCGACCCGGTCGACGCCAGCCTGAACCAGATCGGCCTCTACTCGAACTGGTCGTGGTGCTGGCCGATCAACCGCCGCATCATCTACAACAGGGCGTCGGTGGACTTCGACGGTCAGCCGTGGGACAGCGAGCATCCCGTCATCCAGTACAACGGCGGCTGGGCGGGCGATGTGCCCGACGGCGGCTGGGCCCCAATCAACCTGGCGGCCGCGGGGGAGAAGTACCTCCCGTTCATCATGCAACCCGAGGGTGTGGCCCACATCTGGGGACCCGGGCGAGCCGAAGGACCGTTTCCAGTGGTCTACGAGCCGTGGGAGAGCCCCCTCGACAAGAACCTCGTCACGGGCGTTGCCAACTCGGACCCCACCGGCAAGGGCACACCCGGCTTCAACAACCCGTGCTGCTACGTCGGCAACCTCGAAGGCTGGAACAAGAGAGGCACCCCGAGCCAGTTCCCCTACGTGGGCATGACGTACAGAGTGAGCGAGCACTGGCAGGCGGGCCAGATGACGCGCAACCACCCGTGGCTTAACGAGCTTCAACCTGAGGTGTTCGCCGAACTCGGGCCTGAACTGGCGGCGGAGAAGGGGATCAGGAACGGAGACAAGATCAGAGTGGCCACGGCGAGGGGCTATGTGCTGGGCGTGGCCATCGTGACGAAGCGGTTCCGCAGGATGACCATCGGCGGCAAGAGCGTGGACCACATAGGCGTCCCGTGGCACTGGGGCTTCACCGGAAGGTCCAGCGCATTCCACAGCAGCGGCAACATCCTCACCCCGCACGTGGGGGACGCCAACACTACAATACCGGAATACAAGACGTTCCTGTGCAACATAGAGAAGGCATAGCTGAACCGTAAGGAGTGACATGGCCGACAAAGCGATTCTTTATGATGCAACGAAATGCACAGCCTGCCGTGGCTGTCAGGTGGCCTGCAAAGAGTGGAACGATCTTCCTGGAGAGCTGACTACCAACCGGGGTACGTATGAGAACCCCCCGGACCTGTCCGCCAACACCTGGATCAAGATCAGGTTCACCGAGGTGGAGACGACAGGCGACATACGCTGGCTCTTCACCAGGCGTGCCTGTATGCACTGCACCGACGCCGCGTGTGTCGAAGTATGTCCCACCAAAGCGCTGTACCACCATGAGATGGGCTTCGTCGCCTATCGGAGAGACCTGTGCAGCGGCTGCGGTTACTGCGTGGAGGCCTGCCCCTTCGCCGTACCCAAGAGCGGGGGCAACAACCTGACCGGTATACGCGTCGCAAACAAGTGCCTGTTCTGTGAAGACCGCATTACAAATGGTGAGATACCGGCGTGCGTCAAGACCTGTCCGACGGGCGCCCTTGTGTTTGGCGACAGGGATGACCTGGTGGCCGAGGGACGGGCCAGGGTCCAGAGTCTCAAGGCCGAGTACCCCAACGCCTACCTCTACGGAGACACGGAACTGGGGGGCCTGCACGTCCTCTACGTCCTCGACGATTTGCCGGAAGTCTACGGGCTGCCGACCAACCCGAAGGTGCCCGTAGCCGCCACGGCGTGGCAGGATGTGCTTCAACCCATCGGTTGGGGTCTGGCTGGCATAGCCGTCGTGGGTCTGGGACTGAACTACCTCATAGCTCGCAGAAAGGTCAAAGTCGGAAGCGAGGAGCACTAACATGGAAACGATTGAAGCGGCCGAACAGAAGCCGAAGTCGACTCCTTTCCTCCATTCTCTCTTTGGAGCGCCACCGACCCCAGGGGAGCCGGTGGTCCAGCGCTATTCCAGGACGGTTCGCGTTCTCCACTGGGTTAACGCCGTCGCGTGGGTAGTGCTGATTGTCACCGGGCTTTTCCTCTTCGTTCCGCAGTTTGGAGACGCCGCTGTCGGAGGGTTGAGCCGGTTGTTTCATCGCATTGGCGCCGTGGTGATGGTCGGCTGGGCCCTGATCTACGTGGTGGGTGACCCGAGGAGCACCTGGGCCGGCATCAAGGACGCCTTCAAGTGGGGGAAGTGTGATCTGGGATGGTTGGTGGCAGCCATTCCTTACTACTTCTTTGGCAAGGAGGAGTCCACCATACGCATTCGAGGCTTCTCCAGAACGATTGAAATGCCGCCGCAGCACCACATGAATACCGGACAGAAGCTGTGGTGGTTGTTCGTGCTCGGCGGAGGAGCGCTCATGATCATCACCGGCGCTCTGATGTGGTTCTTCAAGGACCTCATCTCACCGGGTGCCTTCATGTGGAGTGCCTTCTTCCACGACATTGGCTTCATTATTCTGCTCGTTTTCGCCTTTGTCCACGTCTACCTATCGGTGTTCCATCCCAAGATGCGCGGGATATTCTGGTCGATGTGGGGGGGCACGATCTCTGCTGAATACGCCTCATCGCACCACAAGAAGTGGTATGATGATGTCACCGAGAAGGAGGGGAGTGAGCCGACCAAGGATGAGTGATGGGGAGAGACATCGACGGCAAGGTACTCAGCAGGCTGGATGAGTGGGAGGAGAGGGGATCGCTGCCCGAGCTTATCGAACTCTATGCCAGGCTCATCCGCATTCAGATTGAGGGCAAGAAGAGGATACCCACCCCACAACCACACCTATCGTCTGAGGCGGTCAGCGACCGGCTGACCGGCGCGGTGCCTCTTGTCGCCTTCAATGAGCTGGCGCTGGACTGGCGACAGGCCGACAGGCTCTTCTCGGAAGCCATCCTGGTCATAGGGAAGTACTCCCCTTTCGAGACCAAGCCGGAAGCGCTGTCGTTGCCCGACCTGGCAAGGGACTGGTACGAAGGCAGGCCGTTGACGCTGCTTGACGGAGATGGGGACGCTCTGACCGCGGCAGTTCACACTGCTTTGAGACCGTTCCTCGCCGCCCACACCGAAGCGCTGATGCCGCTGGTCAATCAGAACCTGTGGAGACGTGGGTACTGTCCTGTATGTGGCGGTCGAGCGAATTTCGCATTCCTGGAGTCAGAACAAGGCTCCAGGTGGCTGATGTGCTCGCGCTGTGACGCCGAATGGCTCTTCCAACGCCTGGAGTGCCCTTTCTGCGGCAGCAAACAGCAGGACTGCCTGGCCTACTACGCCGATGAGCAAGGTCTGTATCGGCTTTACGTTTGTGAGGAGTGCAAGGGCTACATCAAAGCCATAGACCTGCGAGAGACCAAAGCGGAGGTACTCCTGCCTCTCGAATGGATAACAACCCTCGACCTGGACAGACAGGCTTTTGAGTTGGGGTACGGGGCGGGAGAACTCAACCCAATGAGAAACAGCCACAAGGGCCACTAGTGGCTCTGGAGGAGGGGAGTATGCCACACCTGGGACCGTGGGAGATAGTCGCGATAGTAGCCGTGGTGTTGATAATCTTCGGAGTGGGGAGGCTGCCCCAGGCCCTGGGGTCGCTCGGGAAGGGTGTCCGCAATTTCCGCAGGGCCTCGGCGGGCGAGGACGACGACAGAGGTCTGGCGGAAGCGAAGTCGGACCAGCAGAAACCGGAAGAGAAGAGCGACGAGAAGACCAGCTAGCCTCTTGGTCACCCCTATTGTCCCCCTTAATCGCGATTGCGCGGCACCTTGCCTCCGTGGCGACTGGCTGAGGGCACGATCATGGATGGGTTTTTCGGCATAGGCATATGGGAGATCCTCCTCATATTCGCCATCATCCTGATGCTGCTTGGCCCCAAAAGGCTTCCCGAGATAGCATCGAGGCTGGGAACCTTCTACCGGCGGCTAAGGCGGGCCTCCTTCGACTTCACGTCACAGTTGAGCAAGGAGGTGGAAGGGAAGCCGCAGAGCAAGAACGAGGATGCACTCCGCCCCTTGAAGGAGGCCGCCTCTGACCTCAAGTCCTCGGTGCGCACGGCGGTAGACGAAGCACGCGGCAAGAGTATTCAGGAAACGCCGGAGGACGACCAGGAGCCGCCGGCCCAGGCATAGCGGGCATTCGGCGGCGTGCAGGACAGCGCAGCACACATGGGTGAGGAAGAGAATAAGCTCAACGTATTGTCACACTTGCAGGAGCTGCGCGGTCGCCTTGTGAAGTCCCTGATTGCCATCGCCATCGGCATCGCCATCTGCTTCCCCCTCGCACGGTACCTCTTCGATTTTCTGCTGAACCCGGTCCCCGGCATTGACCTGTACTACACCAATGTGACCGGGCTGCTCGGCAGCTACATGAAGGTGTGCCTGTACGGAGGTCTCGCCATCTCGATGCCCTTCATCCTGTACCAGGTGATAATGTTCGTCAAACCAGCCCTCACCCGAAAGGAGAAAGGATACCTGTACACGCTGCTGCCCGCGGTAATACTCCTGTTCGTCGGCGGGGTGGTGTTTTGCTACTTCGTACTGCTTCCGCCGGCTCTGAGGTTCCTGTACTATACCTTCCCCACTTTCGTCGGCGGGGAGATACTGCCGTGGTGGACGGTGGGCGACTACGTCTCCGTGGTGACCAGGCTCCTCTTCTGGCTGGGCATGGTCTTTGAGATACCGCTGGTGATGTTCTTCCTCAGCAAGATCGGGGTCATCAGTCCCGAGTGGGTGGCCAGGAAATGGAAGTACGCCGTGGTATTCGCCTTCATCATCGGCGCCATCATCACACCCACGTTCGACCCGATCAACCAGAGTCTGGTTGCCGGGCCGGTGATTGTGCTGTACGCGCTGGGCTATGTGCTGACAAGGGTTGCACGCATTGGACGGGCGCCCGTCCTGTCGGCCAGCGCCGAAACTGAGTCGAGATAGAGACCCCCTCACCACCCCCCAGCCCTCTGCCCGGCCATGACGCTTGAGACAACTCGCCACGGCCGTCTCATGCATGCGCACGAGACGGCCGTGGCCTGACTCACATGATGCCCAGCGCCCGCAGACGCCTACCCCTTCTTCGAATACCGCTCGGCGATCCCGCCGGCCCACGGGAGCTTGAAGCGCGCCCCCTGGTACGCCTTCACCATGAGGATTATCCACAACACGAAGGCCAGCAGCCCCACAAGGTATTCCAGCACCAGGAACAGGATGCCGATGAACGGAAGCCACGCCAGGAAGCTGAGGACGATCTCGACCACGGTAAAGGCACCGAACACCACAATCGACTGCATTGCGTGGAAGCGAATGAAATCGTTCTCCTTCTCGATCAGGAAGAATATCAGTCCCGTGATCCAGCCCACCAGATAGGAAAGGAGCCCAGCCACGTTGGGCTCAATACCCGTGCTGCTCTTCTTCTCCTCGCTCATTGCTCACCTCGTCGTAATTCACTGTGAACGGCCGCTGTTGCGTTCGCGCCGCGCCCTCGCGGCCCGTACTCAATGCAAAATAGCAGATTGACAAACGGCGGTCAAGCGCTGCGCAAGGGGACAGACCACCGTGCCATGCAGCCGGGGCGCCCGGCCGTTCAGTGCGCAGGCACAAAAGAGAGGCCGGGCATCGTTGTTCTGGGATACCCAGCCCCTTCAGCACCGCCTCTTCACAGCGTAGCTCAGCTCTTGCCAATCCTGAACATCTTGGTGCCACACACCGGGCACACGCCCTGAGTGGCGGGTTTGCCGTTCTTCATGGTGATCTTCTTGGCATCTCTCATCTCTCTCTTCGCACGGCATTTCACGCAGTAAGCTTCCATTTACAGTACCTCCTGCTATTTTCAAGGATACTAGACGATTTGATGTCAGAATGTCAATAGGGAAATGCACGTATGTGACAGTTTGGTGTGCCGGAACTGGTCAATGCCTGAATCGCGAGCCACTATGCCGCAAGGCACCAACGCCCTTGCAGGTTTTACAAAGGTTTTACACTGCGAAAAAACCGCGATAACAATCGTCGTCTAGGATAGGGCCAGAGTGACAGATCGGCAGGCCGAGTCCGCTGAGCGGGGCCCCGCCGGCGCTCCGCAGCCGATCCAGCTCCAGAGCGACGATGAAAGGAGAAAGGAGTCATGAAGAAGGTACTCTGTCTGGCCTTAGCCGCAATAGCGCTGGTAACAAGCCTGGGCATCGGCCTCACGGCAGACTCGTCAGTCGCCTACGCACAGGCGCCGGACGCCGACGCCGCTGGGATGCGCCTCCGGGGAATTGGTGAGCTCACCGCCCAGGGCGACGGCATAGCGGTGCTCGCTGGCACAGGTGTCGTGGATGCAAGCGGCAACGGCATTCTCTGGGTCAGGGACCTCAGCGGCACGGCCACCATCGAGGTCACCGGCTACGGTCAAAAGGAGGAGTTCGAAGACGGGTGGGTGCAGTACGCCGGTTTCCACGGTGATGCCCACATAGAGGGACGGCGCGTTGTCGTGGTCGTCGCTGGTATCGACATTGGTCTTCACGCCGAAGGGCGAGGTCGAGTCCTCCTCTGGGGTCATGGCACCTATCAGATCAATGACAAGTCCGGCGACTGGAACAGCAAGTTCGGTACCCGAATGAGGCTGGTCGGTCCCAACGAGACTGCCGGGGTTCAAGCGGCGCCGTTCGCCGAATGATGGTGCCTGGCAGCGACGGAGCAGGCCGGGGCATCCGCCCCTGGCCTGCCTCGTCTCGCCGACGTGGGCATGGGAGGCGGCTTTGGGCTATAATGGCCAAAACCGTCTTCCTGCCGTGTCCCACCCCTACAGGAGTGTGATAATGCCCACAATCCTCGTGGTTGACGATGAGCCGAACATCGTAGAACTCGCCAGGCTCTACCTGGAACGGGAAGGGTACCGGGTCGAGTCGGCCGCCACCGGCGGCGCTGCTCTGACCAAGGCCGACAGCGTCAAGCCCTCCCTCATTGTCCTCGACCTCATGCTCCCCGACATCGACGGGTTCGAGGTGTGCCGCCGGGTCCGTGCCAAGAGCGAGATCCCGATTCTCATGCTCACAGCCCGGAAGGAGGATGTCGACAAGATAGTGGGGCTCGAACTGGGAGCGGACGACTACCTCACCAAGCCCTTCAATCCCAGAGAACTGGTGGCCCGGGTCAGGGCGATACTGCGGCGCTATCAAGCGGGGCCGAAGCCAACCAGGACCATCGATGTCGGCGACCTGCGCATCGACCTCTCCCAGCACGAGGCGACCGTCGACGGGCAGCCGCTCCGGCTGAGGACCAAGGAGTTCGCCCTGCTGGCCACCATGGCGCAGCACCTGGGCAGGGTGCTCACACGGGAACAGCTTCTCGAAATGGTGTGGGGGTTCGACTACTACGGCGAGACGCGAACCGTCGATGTCCACGTCAATCACCTGCGGGAGAAGATAGTCAATTCGGGAGCTTCGATAGAGACCGTCCGTGGTCTGGGATACAAGATGGTAGCGAAGCCGTCGCCGGCAGCGTGAGCGATGTCGGCGCCCCGGCTCCGGGCCGATCTGCTGAACAGGAGTGAAATCACATGAGCCTGCGCCTTCGTCTAGTCCTTTCCCATGCGCTGATAGTAGTCCTCTGCCTGTGCATAGTCGCCGGCGCCGTGCTCATACTTCTGCAGCAATACCGTGTGCGCTTCGCGGTGGCGCGCCTCGACGATATGACCATTCCCATCTACATCCAGGCCAGGTCACTGGCCCGGGGTCAGGCCTCGCTGGACGAAGTCTGGAACAACCTCGTCGACCAGGCCCAGGAGACAGGCGTGCTGGTCTTCCTGGTGGACGAGGAAGGCAACGTGGTCAGGAAGGAGACGCCCAGCTCAGGCGCCTGGGCCAACATACAGACGCTTCCCCTGCAAGAGCAGACCGAGGACGCCTCCCAGCCGTACCACGGCACCTACAGGTTGCCGAGACGGGGCACCCTGGTGTACGCGGCCTACCCCCTGGCGTCTCTTTTTAACTCCCAGTCCCCGACGATTCCCAGCACGCTTGTCCTTGCCATGCCTCTCACCGGAGCCCTGGCCCTGTGGGCTGGCTTCGCTCAGCCGTTTGTCTGGGCGGGACTCATCGCCCTCGCCATTTCGGCGGTGCTCGCCATCGTCCTGGCCAGGTCGGTCTACCGGCCGATACGGCGAGTCACCGATGCAGCCGACCGGATGGCCCGGGGCCAGTATGGCCAGGCGGTGCCGCTAACTGGTCCGCCAGAGATGAAGCGACTGGCTCAGGCCTTCAATCAGATGGCGAGCCAGGTGAGGCGCTCGCAGCAGAGGCTACGAGATTTCGTGGCCGACGTATCCCATGAACTCAGGAGCCCTCTTACGGCCATCAGAGGATTCGCAGAGGCAATGGTCGACGGAACGGCCAGAGACGGCGAGGCGAAGACCAGGTCGGCCCAGGTCATTCACGACGAGTCGGTGCGCATGATGCGTCTGGTCGATGACCTTCTGGAGCTGTCCAGAATCGAATCGGGCCAGATACAGATGTCCCTTGAACCGGTGGACATCCCGGGCCTTGTGCTGCACTGCGCCGAGCTGTTCGCCATGCGGGCTCAGGAGAAGGGCATAGCCCTGAGCACGGAGACCCCGCAGGTGCCACCGGTGCTCGGCGACATCGACAGACTTGAACAGGTGTTCAGCAATCTGCTCGACAACGCGCTGAAGCACACACCCGAGGGCGGGGATGTCAGAGTCCTCGTCCGCTCTCCTTCGCCTCATGTCGTTGAAGTGGCAGTGACCGACACCGGGCCGGGCATCCCGCAAGAAGTGTCGCCCCACCTGTTCGAGCGCTTCTATCAGGCCGACGCCACAAGCAGGCAGACCGGCACCGGCCTCGGCCTTGCTATCGCCAGGGAGGTGGCCCGCGCCCACGGTGGAGACATCCAGGCACGCAACGCGGTGGGAGGCGGCGCGGAGTTCGTCGTCAGGCTTCCCACCACGTCGTTGTGAACGCCTCCCGGTCTTGTCAAAGACTGATCAGAATGTCAGACTGTGTTCCCTATTCATCTTCTTCCTGTTATGGTCGCGCCGGTTGTCCACTATCTGGGTCGGGAGGATGGCCATGAACACTGACGTCCATCGCTTCAAGTTGGGAGGTTTTCAGTGCACAGCCGTAAGCGACGGCACCCACATCTATTCACCTCCGACTTTCCCGCCACCTTCTGTATTGCTTTTCAGCAACGCGACAAGAGAACGCCTTGAGCCAGTACTTCGCAATCACGACCTGCATTTCGAGCAATGGGCAGAGTGGGTGAGTCCGTATATCTGTTTGGTGGTGAACACAGGTGAGCATCAGGTGCTGGTGGATACAGGCGCTGGCGATCTCGCTCCCAGCACGGGAAAGCTCCTGCGGAACTTGCAGGCTGCTCGGATTGCGCCTGAGGACATTGACACCGTCATCATCACACACGGACATCCAGACCACATCGGCGGGAATACCGACAGTGAAGGTAGGCCGTCTTTTCCAGACGCTCGGTACGTTATGTGGAAAGACGAATGGGACTTCTGGACTTCGGGAGAGGCGGAGGCGAAACTGGACGAGCATGTCAGAGAGGTTCTGCTGCAATCCGCACGCAAGAACCTCCCGCCGATTCGAGACCAGTTGGAACTTGTCAGTCTTGAAACTGAAATCGTATCAGGCATAAGTGCCATAGCAGCGCCCGGCCACACACCGGGGCACATGGCACTGGCGATTTCATCGGGAGACAGGCAGTTGCTCTGCATCTCCGACGCGGTGCTCCATCCAATTCATGTGGAGCAGCCGGAGTGGCATGCAGCGGTCGATTTTGCCCCCGAGCAGGTGGTATCCACCAGACGGCGACTTCTGAAGAAGGCTGCAACTGAGAGGGCTCTGGTGTTTGCCTTTCACTTCCCATTCCCAGGTCTGGGGCATGTTACTCAGAAAGAGGACACCTGGCAATGGCGAGCTACTGGCGACATCAGCTAAGACATCACCGAAGCAGTATCACACTTTCAGCCACTCAGTCTCCTGTCCCACCCTGAGCGGTGGTGCTGATTCCAGCCTGAGGTCAACCAACCATGCCTGGATAGCCTGCCTGTCTATACTCTGGTGTAGCCAGGGTCTCGGGAATCAGCCTCGCGACGGCAAGACAACGGTTGCCTTGCCCGGGGTTGTCACCTCGCCCTTCGCATTCTCAATCCGGATATCACAGTCCACACAGTGGTCGTCGCCCTCGACGTATTTCTTGGTGACCTTCCCCAGGCACTGCCAGGTCTCTCCTTCGTGAGGCTCAGCCATCGTCTTCATCAATCGCGGAAAGTCAAACCCCCGGTACTGGCACGAGAACTTCTTCAGAGCCCCTTCATCCCCTATCCAATCGGTCATCAATTGAATCAACCACTGACGCTTCAGTGCTCCGTGGACAACCGGCCTCGGTACGCCGGAAGCAGTGGCAAAGGGGTCGTCGTAGTGAAGGGGGTTGAAGTCCCCCGAAGCGCCGGCCCACTTGACCAGCATCTGGGTGGTAGCCACCTTGGGCAGAGGAGTTATCTCACTATCTACTTCGACATCTTCCCAGTACAGTTGTTTAGCCATTTGTCTCCTCCAAACGAGCGACGACTTAGCGCTGGATGACGGTCCCGCGTGCCGTAGCCACCAGATCGCCGTTCTGGTTGGTATAGTTCGTCTCCGTAATGACGAATGCCATCTTTCCCGTTTTGCCCTCGCGCTCAATGATCTCTTTGATCGTCGACGTGAACGCTATGGTATCTCCAGCCCGAACTGGACAGAAGAACTCGTATTCTATTCCGGCGTCAACAGCCGCCGGGTTGGTGTAACCAGCTTTCTGCAGCGCGTTTCTCAGCTCCTCTCTTGCACTGGGAGAGGGCGTGCCGCTCTTTGGCCGGCTGAACCAAGGGGAACTGATGAAACCAGGGGGAGCTATGATAGAGCCGTACTTCGAGCTTCTGGCATAGTCCTCATCCCGGTAGAGTGGATTGGCGTCATCCACCGCGTCAGCAAAGCGTCTGATAGGTTCCTTCTCCACCTGGAAAACGTGAACCTCTCCAGCTTTGCCTATCAGTTTGGTCACTTCTTCTGGTAGCATCATTACACCTCCTGAGAACAACTGTAATCCCACGATATTTCACAGCCTCTGGGACTCTGCGACAAAGGCGTAAGCCCTTGACCCTAGCGAGCCCAGGGGACTTGCAGCATAGGCGGAAGCGACGGGCGATGCGTTATGTCAGTGGCCGTTGGGTATCTGAAGGACGGATCTATGTTGTGTATCGCCTCGACCCCCTTGACCACCGCCTCTACCTTCCCCCAGGGCATGGCGAAGGTGACTTCACCATCCTGGACCGCGCCGAATACCCGGTCCCCCCCACAGTGAAGGACAAACTGACACGCATTGCTATTGAGCGCGTGTGCCATTATCGCGCCGCAGCCGGCGGCCGGAGCCGCGATGTTGGGTACGACGGATTCTCCCGCCGCGAACATCGATGCCTGGACCAGCTTGCATATCTGCGCCGGGTTTGCGAAGACAGCGATTACCTCAGGTTCGAACTCGGCTGTCTCGATCGGCGCCATCAGCACGTGGCTGTACTTGCCGAACTCCAGTTTTCTCTCCGCCGGGATTGGCGGGTATGGCAGCCCTTCGGGAAGCTCAGCAAGAGCGCCCATGACCACGGCGCCTCCGACACATATCTGGTCTTCTTTGCCGACCGCCAGTGTCCACCCGTAGCGACTGGAAATGCCGATTGCCTGACAGAGGGTAACCTGATAGCCCAGATCACGTAGCGGCATGGTTACCCCTTCCGGGAGGTCGCTTTCGGATTCACAGCCTCTGAAAGCCAGAGGAGGTCTCTGTGGCCTGACGTACCTGTTCAGGGTTTCGGTGACCTGCTTGAGTTCCATCGCTTCCTCCTTCCATGAAGTGACGCGGCACTTGAGCCAAATGCGGATAGGAGAACGAGCAGACGAGTTCGACCTCACCCCGGAAGTGAGGACACTGCTGGTTGGAGGCCGGCGGCTGTTTCAGCATACTCTTTTGTCGTTTGAATGTCGCCGAGCACTCCAAGTCGGGCTCTCGCTGTTTCCGGGGGAACGTCATCGCCGGCGAAGACTGCGTCCCTGCGCATCCATAGCCCCTCGTCTCACAATCACAAGTGACATTGTATCAGTGTCTTGGCTGACTCACAATCGGCCCAGTGAACATGCGCGACACGTCCCATTGGCCGACTCAGAGCCTTCCAGGAAGAAGAATCTGGATGTTGATGCTACAACTCCCGCAGGCATGCGTAACTCGGCCACCACACCGCAGTCACTCGCTGTTGACAGGCGAGCAGCATGTGCTAGACTGCACGCGCCGAGGCAGCAAGGCCGACCTCTTCGTCACGATGCCAGTTGGAAATGCGACCACGCCGGTCAGGGAATCCTCGAGGACCGTGGCGCATGCGGGAGACACCGCAAGAGACCACGGACTCCTGGCGAAGGCTGAAGCTTCGCCCGTTTCACAGCCCTCTCAGGAGCCGAAGGGGGCGGGCGGACGAGATTGACTGAGCGCCGCCCGTAACGATGTGAAACACAACCCCGGTAAGCGGAGCAGGATAAAAGGATGAGGGACTTCGCGGACAGAACGGTCTACGTTGTAGGCGGCTCCAGTGGCATTGGCCTTTCGATTGCACGGGCTCTTTCGGCAAGAGGCGCCCATGTGGTCATCTTCGCCCGCGCGAAGGACCGCCTCGATCGTGCCCGGGAGCAGGTCGCCGCCTGCGCGGTGTGCGAGCCGCAACGGTTCTCCTGCATGCAGGTCGACGTCTGCAACGGCGATGAAGTGCTGCGCGTTATGGCCGGAGCGGTATCCCGGTTCGGACCGCCCGACGTGCTCATCAACTGCGCCGGGCGGGCACGGCCCGCTCGCTTCGAGGAGATGGCCTACGAGCAGTTCGACGAGACCATGAAGACCAACCTCTATGGCGCGTGGACCGCCATTGCAGCGTTGCTGCCCCACATGAAAGAGCGGGGCGGGTATATCGTCAACGTATCGTCCATGGCCGGACTGATCGGCGTGTTCGGGTACACGGACTACAGCGCCTCCAAGTTCGCCGTGATCGGCCTCTCCGAGGC
>JAXHUA010000173.1:0-5895 GCA_034189695.1 Chloroflexota bacterium
GCTGGAGGTCTGGAGACCGCGAGGGCTGCCTCACTCCCGCCACTTCGCGCATCTCGTCCTCGTCTCCCATCTCCCCTTGAGCCACTGCTCTCCCCTCGCCGTCTAGTAGTCGAAACCCTTCCGTGCCTCTATCCCTCTACGGAACGGGTGCTTGACCTCTCTCATCTCGGTCACCAGGTCAGCCGCCTCGACCAGGCGGTCGTCGGCCCATCGGCCGGTGAGGACAAGCTCCACATTGTCCGGCTTCTCGTTGACCAGCCTTATCACGTCTTCGACATCGATCAGCTTCCACGCGGCGGCGAGGTTTACTTCGTCCAGCACCACCAGGTCGAAGTCTCCGCTCGCTATCGCCTCGCTAGCTGCGCGCAGCCCCTGCCGGGCTTGCTCTCGCTCCTCTTCCTTAGTGTTCTGCGGGTCTATGAAGTGCTCGTGCCCAAAGCTCTGAAAGCTCAGATTCGGCAGGTTCTTCAAAACGTTCCGCTCACCGTAGGGGTAGTCACCCTTCATGAAGTAGATGATGCTGACCCGCAGGCCCTGGCCCAACGCCCGCAACGCTACGCCGAGCGCCGCGGTTGTCTTCCCTTTGCCGGTGCCGGTATAGAGTTCAACTAGCCTCTTGGGCACGGATTCATTGTTCATCGGTTGATCGGATGAGAAATCGGTTCGCACAGACGTTGCCGATCCTTTGGGGGGAGTCCGGTTGGATACGAACGAAGTCTATCAACGCCCGTGGGTGTTGTCAAGGAGTCCAGTTCGCTCACAGTGATTGCCGCGTCAACGCAAGCGCTACCCACGCAGCGGAGCATGACACGGGCCACCGTGGGGATGCACAACTGGGCACTGCGCTGAGCGGGCGAACCCGGCCGGCAAGTCTTATCCTTTGAGCGGCCCTGTGCTATAATGCCGCTCAACGGAGGCAAGGATGAGAACGTTCAACAAACGGGGAGACCAGGGCGAGACCAGCCTCCTGTATGGGGGCCGTGTCCCCAAGAGCGATGCCAGATGCGAGGCCTATGGCACCATTGACGAGGCGGTTTCCACGCTGGGGCTGGCGCGAGCCCTGTCCGAGAGGGAGCGTATCAGGGAGGTGGTCCATCGCCTTCAAGAGGAGCTCTTCATCGTCGGAGCCGAGCTGGCTACGGCCGCGGACGATTACCATAAGCTGGCGGAGAGGGACCTGGTGGTGACCGGTGAGATGGTGGACCGTCTCGAGCGTCTCATTGATGAATTCGAGGCGGACACGTGCATGCCTCGTAGCTTCATCATCCCGGGCGCCTTGCCGAGTGCGGCGGCACTGGACATGGCACGGACCATCGTGAGGAGGGCGGAGAGAAGGGTCACCGAGTTGAGAAACGACGGCGTGGTGTCCAACGAGAGGCTGCTCCAGTACCTCAACAGACTCGCGGACCTCATCTTCACCATAGCCCGCTTCGAAGAGGGCTACGGAGAGGTGAGCGTGTAGACCTTTCTCACACCGCCGGCTGCCGCCAACTGAATACGAGGGGTTAAGAGGTGCGCCGACTCCCTCAGTCTATGGGAGTCGTGCCTTTGTATTGCGACGGTAAGAGTCCAGGCTCACCGGAAGGAGCCAGCAGGTCGGGCTTGATAGGGGACATGGAGGTCATACCCGCCATCGACCTCAGAGGAGGCAGGTGCGTGCGCCTGTATCAGGGGGACTACGCCAGGGAGACGGTGTTCTCCGGCGACCCTGCAGGCATGGCTCTGCACTGGCAATCGCTGGGGGCGCTCAGGCTTCATATGGTGGACCTCGACGGCGCCGCGACGGGCGAGCTATGCCATGCTGACATCGTCGAGAAGGTCGTGCGGACCGTCGCCATCCCCGTCCAGGTTGGTGGTGGAATCAGGCGACTGGAGACGGTGCAACAGGTCGTCGACATCGGGGTGGAGCGCGCCATTCTGGGAACGGCGGCGTTGGAAGACGCTGCCTTTGTTGAGCAGGCGTGCGCCAGCTTCGGTGAGCGGATCGTGGTCAGCGTCGACGCCAGGGGGGGCCACGTCGCCACTCGCGGCTGGCGCCAGAGCACCGGGGTTACCGCAGTGGAGCTGGTGGAGAGGATGACGGCACTGGGGGTCAAACGGTTCATCTATACCGACATCTCCCGTGACGGCACGCTGACCGGGCCCAATTTCGAAGCCATTCGCGAGCTGGTGGAGGGCACCGGCTCGCCGGTTATCGCCGCGGGCGGGATATCCTCCGCCGAGCACCTGGCCATGCTCGCCGGGCTCGGCGTCGAGGGGGCCATCGTGGGGAGGGCGCTGTACACCGGCGATATCGACCTCGAGGAGGCGCTGCGATGCATCCAGCCCTGATCGCGGTCCTCAGCGTCATCGGAGGTCTGCTGTTCATCTGGCTGGTGGTGTTCCGTATCGTCCGCAAAGTGCACCCGATGCCGATACCTGCGCCGCTGGTTCGACTGATCGACAATCCATTCCGCCGGCGTCTCTTCAGCGCGGCGAGAACGCTTGAGCAGACGGGGATTCGGGAGGGGATGAGGGCCTTCGAAGTGGGCCCTGGCACGGGGTTCCTCAGCTCCGAGGCGGCCAGGCGGCTGGGAGGGGATGGAAGGCTCTACTGTGTCGACGTGGAGCCACAGGTGATAGCACTCCTGAGGAGGAAGACGCTGGAGGTGGGTGCGGACAACGTATCGCTCGTGGTGGGGGACGCTGTGCACCTGCCGTTCAGAGACGAGACTCTTGACATGTCCTTTCTTGTAACGGTGCTCGGTGAGATACCGGACAAGCACGGCGCGCTGCGCGAGCTGCACCGCGTGCTGCGGCCGGACGGGACGCTGTCGGTCTCGGAGCTCCTTCCAGACCCCGACTACTGTCTGAAGAGTACGACCGTCGCCCTGGCGGCCGCAGCAAGCTTCGAACCATTACGGGCGTCCGGCAACCTGTTTGCCTACGTAGTGAACTTCCGAAAGCGAGACGGAGCTTCCTGAGGGGCCCTCATATTCAGAGAGAGGGTTCTTGGAGAAGAAGACGACACGGTTCCCCAGGATATACTTCGGCTGGTGGACAGCCCTGGCTGGCGGGATTCTGGCCCTCTGGGGTTACGGCTACCAGGCCTACGGGATATCCGCCCTCTTCAAACCCATCTCTTCAGAGCTGGGCTTCAGCCGCACCGCCACATCCGTCGCCGCCAGCATCGGCCGGTTCGAGGGGGGATTCGAGGCGCCGCTGGTAGGGTGGATGACCGACAGGTTCGGCCCACGGTGGATAGTCTTCTGCGGCGTCTTCTTCATCAGCGTGGCGCTGGTCCTGATGTACTTCGTCAACTCGCTCTGGACCTACTACCTTGTCTGGGGCGCCCTTCTGGGGTTCTCGGTCAACATCGCCCTCAGCATACCGATCGATGCGGCGATATCCAACTGGTTCGTGAAGAAGAGAGGGGTGGCCCTCAGCATCAAGTGGGCTTTCTCCGGCCTGTCCGGCGTCGTGGCGCTGCCCCTCATCGCCTGGCTCATCAACGTTCAGGGATGGCGGATGACCTGCGTGACCGGCGGGCTGGTGATGGCGGTCATTGGCCTGCCTCTTGCCTGGTTCTTTCTGAAGCAGCGCCGGCCGGAGTACTACGGGTTGCTCCCCGATGGCGCCAAGACGGTGGAGGACGGCGTGGCCGACGTGGACCAGATGATAGAGAGGGGCGCACGGTACGCCGCCGAGGTCCAGGAGGTGGAGTTCACTGTCAAGCAGGTATTCAGGACGCGCGTCTACTGGCTTCTGATAGCGGTGAACAGTGTGAACGCGCTGATTTCGCCGGCCATCAGCATACACACCATACCCTTTCTCACCGACCTCGGGATTGCCCCGCTGGTAGCCGCCGGCATGATGTCGGTCATGATCGGCACCAGCGTCCCGGCGCGCCTTCTCGGCGGGATGGTAGCCGACCGCCTGCCAACGAACCGCCTGCGATTCCTTCTGGCGGGAGCATACCTCCTCGAACTCACGGGAATGGGAATCTTCCTGCTGACCAGGACTGTGGCCAGTATCTACGTGTGGTACGTCCTGTGGGGCCTCGGGATGGGGACGGCCTATATCATGAATCCGGTGTTGAGAGCGCGCTACTTCGGTCGCAAGGCGTACGGGTCCATTCATGGGTTCAATTCGCTGATCCTGATGCCCGTTGGTGTTGTTGCCCCGATCTACGCCGGCTGGGTGTACGATAGCACCGGCAGCTACATCTCGGCCTTCACGTCCTTTGTTGCGCTGCTTGCCGTCGCCATATTCCTGGTGATGTTCGCCAGACCCCCCAGGCCACCGGAAGTGATAACCGATATCCGGAGGATCATGTGACGATGAGCACCCGCACGGCGGAGCACGAGGGCGCGGGTCGAATCCACCGACCGAGAGGGAGTCTGTTTGGCTAAGAAAACACGGTTCCCCAGGATATTCTTCGGCTGGTGGACGGTCATTACCGGCGGCATCCTGGCCCTGTGGGGCTACGGATACCAGGCCTATGGCATCTCGGCGCTGTTCAAGCCGATCGCCTCGGAGCTGGGGTTCAGCCGCACCACCACGTCGGTCGCCGCCAGCATTGGCCGGTTCGAGGGCGGGTTTGAAGCGCCTCTCGTCGGATGGATCACCGACAGGTTTGGCCCCAGGTGGGTCGTTCTGGCGGGCGTCTTCGTCATCGCCGTCAGCCTGGTGCTCATGTACTTCGTGGATTCTCTGTGGGCCTACTACGTCGTGTGGGGCGTTCTGGTGGGGACGGGGGCCAACATCTCCTTGAGCATACCGCTGGACACGGCGATATCGAACTGGTTCGTGAAGAAGCGGGGCGCTGCACTGAGCACCAAGTGGGTGTTCTCGGGTCTCTCCGGGGTCATTGTCCTGCCGCTCGTCGCCTGGCTCATAACGGTGCAGGGCTGGAGGATGACCTGCGTCACCGGCGGGCTGGTGATGGGCCTTGTCGGCCTGCCTCTGGCGTGGTTCTTCCTCAAGCAGCGACGGCCGGAGTACTACGGGCTGCTGCCCGACGGCGCCACTACAGCCACAGAGGCCGCCAGCGCGGACGGGATGATCGACATCGGCGTGAGCTACGCCGCCGAGATCCAGGAGGTGGAGTTCACCGTCAAGCAGGTGTTCAGGACGCGGGTGTTCTGGCTGCTGGTCGCCATCAACGGCGTCAATGCCTTCGTCAGCGCGGCCATCAACATCCACACCATACCCTTCCTCACCGACATCGGGATCGATCCGGTCAAGGCTGCGGGGGTCATGGTCATCCTGATCGGGGCGAGCGTTCCGGCGCGGTTCATCGGGGGCATGGTAGCTGACCGTGTCAGCACCGGACATATGCGCTACCTGCTCGCTGCGGCATACTTCTTCCAGGCCGCCGGGATGTCGGCCTTTCTTCTGAAGCCCAGCATGTTCACCATCTACGTCTGGTTCGTCCTGTTCGGTATCGGCCTGGGGGTCGCCTATGTGATGAACCCGCTGATGCGGGCGCGGTACTTCGGGCGCAAAGCCTTCGGTACCATTCATGGGACGACGTCGATGCTCCTCACGCCCTTTGGCGTCGTGGCCCCCATCTACGCCGGCTGGGTCTACGACACCACTGGCGCCTACACTGGTGCCTTCACCCTGTTCGCCGTGCTGCTCGCCGTCGGTACGGTGATTACCCTCTTTGCGTGGCCCCCCAAGGCGCCGGAGACCATCACCGACGTCCGTAAGATCGTGTGAAGAGCGCGCTGTCGCCAACGGTTGAGCGGGCGCCTGGCGGCGCCGCCAGGGTGCAACTGGCACCTGTGCCGGCGTGTTGCGTCAATAGGAAGTGTTACCGAACGGTGGTTGGTTGCCTCATAAATGAGGTTACCGAAGCCTCCTTTCCTTGGGCATGCTCAGCCATGGCCCATAGTGTTTCCAGTTGACGGT
>JAXHUA010000174.1:0-2736 GCA_034189695.1 Chloroflexota bacterium
GCGGGAGTTCGGCGAGCAGGAGACGCGGGTGCTGGAGCGCGTGGTGATGCTCCGCACCATAGACCGCCTGTGGATGGAGCACCTGACGGCGATGGAGGAGATGCGCCGGGGGATCGGCCTCGAGGCCGCCGGGCAGCGGGACCCGCTCGTCATCTACAAGCGGCGCGGCCACGATATGTTCGATAGCCTGCTGGCCGGCATAAACCACGATGTGGCGCGGACTATCTTCCGCGTGGCGATCCGCAAGGAGAAGGCGCCAGCTGAGTCGCCGATGGCCGAGGCGGCACGGCGCAAAGAGACGGTTGCGACGGGCAAGAAGAAGGTCGGGCGCAATGACCCGTGCCCCTGCGGCTCGGGCAAGAAGTACAAGCACTGCTGCGGAAGGTGAAGGATATGCAGACTTACCGATTCGCCATCGTTGTGGAGAAGGACGCGGAAGGCTACTTCGCCTATTGCCCGGAGCTTCAAGGTTGCTACACGCAGGGCGACACCTACGAGGAAGTGATAGCCAACGTGAGGGATGCTATCAGGCTTCATGTGGAAGACCGCTTGGCAAGCAATGAGCCTATCACTACTTCCGAAACGATCAGCTTCTCCAGCCTAGAGGTAGTGATTTGAGCCAGAGACTCCCGAGGGTTACTGCTGATGAAGTAGTAAGGGCTTTAGAGAAACTAGGATTTGGGCTTTCCCGCCAAAGCGGGAGCCACAGGATCTACAGGAGTCCTCAAGGGAAAAGGGTGACCGTTCCATACCACAAAGGCAAAGACCTTCATCCGAAGGTATTGAGGAGTATCTTGAAGGATGCAGAGGTCAGCCTGGATGAAATACTGAGGTTTCTGTAGCCTGAAGCAGGGAGTACGAAGACTGCTGCGGAAGGTGACGGATATGGTCCAAGTACGTCTGGAGACGGTACCGGTGTTCACTCGCCGGCAAGTGCACTGCAAGTACTGCGGTGTCGTTTTCTACGTGGACACCGAGCGCAACAGCGCGGGGGAGGAGATTCTTACGCTCGAAGACATTCGCTGTGGGTACCACCCGAGCGAGGGGTCTGTCATTGAGTTGGTGTGATGGAACCAGGAGGTAGTTGTCATGGAAGCCCATCTCAGTGTCGTCACGTGCGACAAGTGTGGCGAGCCAATGGACGGTGAGCGGCCAGTTGTGGTCGTAGCAGAGGGCGCTATCGTAGACGTAGACTCGCATGAAGTCCTCACGTTTCAAGCACGCTCAGTTCGCTACGCCTGTCACCTAGACTGCTGGGACGGCGTGGAGGACGGTGGGTGATGCCGTTTGAGTACCTCAGGACAATGCGTGATGGGAAGGGGAGGCTCCATGATGATAGCGCGTGCCGTCACGTCTCTGGAGTATCTGAACATGCGCCGGAGGGCGCTGTGATTGCGGTTGTCCATGGAAGTCCTGGTTGGAGGAAAGGACCAGGGCGTAACTGGCTGATTGACTCGGGCCGTGTTCGCAGGAAGGAGGGGCGTTGCCCAACTACTGGCTAGCTGTGGGGCCACCAGAGAACTGGCGTACAGCTTTCGCGCATGGAAATATCTGGGGGCTAACCCAGGGGCAGAAGCGGTGGTGGGCAAGGTTGGCGGAGAGCGACATTGTACTCTTCTACGCCACTAAGCCAGTCAGCGGCGCGATAGGCTACGGCTCCGTACAGACGAAGTTCCGTCAGGACCAGCCTCTTTGGCCTCAGGAGATTAGCGAAGGCACGGTGAAGTGGCCGCTACGTTTCGAACTTGAGGTGGAGTACTGCTTACCACCTGAGACGTGGGAGACTATGAGGGTGACGTCTGATACCCTGAAGCTCAAAGCTGCGATGGGGTTTCATCCGATCGACGGCGACGTCGCTGGGGAACTGATCTCGGAAATTCGCCCAACGGAGCCAGAACCTCTGTCTTCCCACGACGACGTGAAACGGAAGCTAGTCGAGATCGGCAGTCTTCAGGGGTATGTCGCCGAGCCTGAGTACTCCTTCGACATCGGCAGGCTCGATGTTGTGTGGAGGAGGGTTCAGCAGTCGGTGCCGACCTACGTGTTTGAGGTTCAGGTAGGCGGAGACGTATATCACGCGTTGGCCAAATTGAAGCACGCCTTTGACTTGTGGAATAGCCACATCTTCATCGTGGCTGGTGAATCGGACCGTCGTAAGGTAGATGGTCTTCTTTCCGGCACTTTCCACGAAATCGGTGGCCGGGTCAGATTTATCGAGTTGGGGCTAGTCGACGAACTCCACAAGCGGAAGAAGGCCTATCGCGATCTCGAAGACCAACTAGGCATCTAGGCGCGGGGGAGGACGATGCTTGACAGGTCAGCCGTCACGGAGTTTCTCGATGCAGAGTTCGAAGACCTCGAACTCGAGTTGCCAGGCGATATTGACGGCAAAGCGCTGGTCGAAGCCTTCTGTCAGTACGTGGAGGACGACTACTACGAGTGGCTCAAGGACAACTTCAAGTCGTTCCTTGGCGACGGTGAGGTTGACTGGGACATTGTGAGGGAGAGGATAGCGCGGCGTGTGGGGCTGTGAGGAGCGATGAGAAACTCCGCGATTGCCAAGGTGTTCGAGGATATCGCCGACCTGCTGGAACTCAAGGGGGAGAATGCCTTCAAGATAAGGGCGTACCAGAAGGCGGCGCGCATTATCGACCACCTGCCCCGAGAGATCGAGCAGATGGTCAGGGAGGGCGCTGACCTGAAGGAGATTCCCGGCGTCGGCGAGGCGATCGCCAG
>JAXHUA010000175.1:0-3366 GCA_034189695.1 Chloroflexota bacterium
CTCAAGTACTACGACGAGCTGCGGGCCGAGTTCCCCGAGGGAATCAGCACCCTGCTCGATCTCCCCGGCGTGGGGCCCAGGACGGCCATGCGTCTCACCAAGGAGCTGGGAGTCCGCAACGTGGACGACCTGGAGGCGGCCATAGCCGACGGACGAGTCGCGGCGATGCCGCGCCTGGGCGAGAAAGCGGCGGAGAATATCCTGCGCCAGGTGTGGGCGATGCGCTCCAAGGAGCGCCGCATCCCCATCGGTGAAGCGCTTCCGGTGGTCGAGGAGATTATGGAGCAGCTTCGAGAGCAACCCGGTCTGAGGAACCTGATGCCGGCGGGGAGCCTGCGCCGCTTCAGGGAGACGGTGGGCGACATCGACCTGATGGGGAGCGCCGACGACCGCGAGGGGGCCATCGATGCCTTCGCCAGCCTGCCCCAGGTGAAGGAGGTGTTGGCGCAGGGCGACACGAAGGCCAGTGTGCTGGTGGCTGGTGACCTGCAGATTGACATCAGGCTGGTGGCCCACGACAGCTTCGGCTCCCTGCTTCAGTATTTCACCGGCTCCAAGCAGCACAACATCGTGCTCAGAGAGCGAGCAGTGCGGCACAAGCTGAAACTGAGTGAATACGGCATAACCGACGTGGAAACGGGCGTTCTGGAGAAGTTCGCTACGGAGGAGGCGTTCTACGACAGGTTGGGCCTCCAGTTCATTCCACCGGAGGTCAGGGAGGGCGGCCTGGAGGTTGGACTGGCGGAGCGACATGCCATCCCCCGGCTCGTGGAGAGCGGCGACATACGGGGAGACCTGCACGTGCATACCGACTGGAGCGATGGGCACGATACCATTGAGGCCATGGCGCGTGCGGCACGGGAGAAAGGCTACGAGTATCTGGCCATCACCGACCACTCATCGGGGCGAGGCGTGGCGCGCGGGCTAAACGTGGACCGGCTGAGGAAGCAAATGGCCGAGATCAAGGCGCTGAATGAGGGAATGGACGGCTTTCGAGTTCTCACCGGCATTGAAGTGGACATTCGGGCCGACGGCACCCTGGACCTCCCCGACGAAGTGCTGGCGGAGCTGGACATTGTGATCGCGGCGGTCCACTCAGCTATGAACCAGAGTGAAGACAGGATGACGGAGCGGGTCATGCGTGCCGTGCGAAACCCTCACGTGGACGTGCTGGCACACCCGACGTGCCGTCTGTTGGGGGAGCGGGAGCCAGTCATGGTCGATATGGAGGCCGTGTTTCGCGCCGCCGCGGAGACGAAGACCGCCCTTGAGATAAACGCTATGCCGAGCCGCCTCGATCTCAAGGACACCCACGTATCACGGGCCAGGGAGCTGGGGGTGACGCTGGTTATCTCCACCGACGCCCACAGAGTCGCTCACCTCGATTTGATGCGGTTCGGCGTGGGGGTGGCGCGGCGCGGCTGGTGTGAGGCGCAGCATGTCCTCAACACCAGGCCCGCTGGGGATGTAGAGGCGTTCCTAAGCCGTAGGTAGGAGCAGTCCGATGGAAAGCGAGGTGCAGCCGGCCGGCGGTGGCCAGATATCGGGAGACGACGAGGCCATTCGCCATCTCAGAGACGCCGTGGCTCAAGGGAGGCACTGGTACATCGCCCTGCTGGAGGCCATCGGGCTGTGGAACCGGACGGAGGAATGGTACGACGGACGGCACTATCGGTACTTGATAGCGGGCGAGGCCTTCGACTGGCTGCTTCTGGCCGAGCGTCTGCTGGCTGAAGTCGACCATCTCGTTCCCGACGAGGAGGTAGCCGACCTACTCTTCTTCAGCAAGGCCCCCATTCATCTCACTAACGAAGAGTTCCGCCAGCTTATCGGCGAGACCAAGTACGGCGCTCTGCTGAATTTCTTTTACGGCGTCACGGTGGAGGAGGCCCTGTTCCTCGTGGTGGAGCAGAAGGTGCGAAAGGAGCACCAGGTCTATACCGCCGACGTGGACCATCCCTATGAAGAGACCTACGAACAGATATACGGCGCAGGCAAGTCGGAGTTGCTGCGCATGTTCAGGAAAGACAGGGGCTATCGGCACAGGAAATCGATGAGCCTCGAAGAGGTCAAGGAGTTCACCTACTGGCTCTTCAAGTACAGGGTGAAGAACTGTGACAGGGAACGCATCGCCAGCGACACCAAGCGGGCGCTCGAAGAGCTGGCACGCCAGTGGGCGCTGGTAAGGCACCGCCGGATGGCCTTGGGGGATGACTCTACGCCGGCTTGCGGGCCGTCACCGTAACGCTGGCCACCATCGCGCGCGCCGGGTCTTCCGCCTCGCAGCACGTGCGCTGCGCTGACCACACTGTCTTGGCGTCCTGCACGTTCGGCTGCGTGAAACCGGCGGCGTGGATTCTCGCGAGGTAGTCCTGCTCATCCAGGGCTCCGGCCACACAGCATGCCCACAGTTCGAGGTTCTCTCGGACCTGCCGTGGCAGCTCCCCATGCGTCACGATGTCCGACACGCAAAGCCTGCCGCCGGGCTTGAGGACGCGAAACACTTCCCGAAAGACCGCATCCTTGTCCGTGGAGAGGTTTATCACGCAGTTCGAGATGACCACGTCCACCGACTCGCTCTCGACGGGCATGTGCTCCATCTCGCCCAGTCTGAACTCGATGTTGTCGAGCGACATCTTCCCGGCATTCGCCCGGGCAAGCTCGACCATCTCGGGAGTCATGTCCAGGCCGATGACCCTCCCGCCGGGTCCAACGCTCCGTGCCGCCAGAAAGCAGTCGAGCCCGCCGCCGCTTCCCAGGTCCAGCACGACTTCGTTCTCCTTCAGCTCCGACAGCGCTGTTGGGTTGCCGCAGCCGAGCGAGGGGATGTCGGCTGACAGAGCGTCGAGCTCTTCCTCGGAGTAGTGGTGCCGCGTAGCACGGAGTTGAACGGAGGTGGGATCGCAGCAGCACGACGCGGCCTCGGTCGGGCCTCCGCAGCACGACGGCGCCTGCATTCTGGCCAGTTCCGCGTAGCGGTCACGGACGACTTTCCTTATCTCATCAGCGTTATTGCTCTCCACTGTCCTTCCTCCCTGGCTGCGTCTCAGCATGTGTTGGGGCCTGGGTGGCGTCAATGAGGTACGGGATTGCCTTCTCCCATGCCTCGGCGGCGACCCGACATGCCTCCAGTCCCTTCTCGGTCAACCTGTACACCTTTCTATTCCTGCCTTCCGTGAGCTCGGAGCGGCACTCTATGTAGTCACCCTCCAGAAGCTCATGCAGCGTGGGGTATATCATGGCGTCAGTAGGCTGGCAGCAGCCATGGCACGCCTGTGCGATGGATTTCCCCAGCTCGTAGCCGTGCATCGGCTTCCGTTTCAGGGCATTGAGGAGGAAGAAACGGCAGAGGCTCCGGTTGACCAG
>JAXHUA010000176.1:0-2311 GCA_034189695.1 Chloroflexota bacterium
TGGTGAGCCCTTCGACAGGCTCAGGGCGAACGGTTGGAATGCCCATCTCCACCAGGCAGCCCGGAGCATCCGCTCCAGGAAAGCGTACGTGTCATCCACTGTTCGTGGTGAGCCCTTCGACAGGCTCAGGACAGGCTTGTCGAACCATGAACGGTGCGGCCATTGCGCACGCCGCGTGGACCGCATGCTCTAGCCATGAAGCCAAAGCCCCCGCCTTTGACAGGCTGGGGGCGAACGCGGCAAAATGGGGCACGACAGAGGCATCCGCCGCATTCGGCGGCGACGCCGCAGGTGAGAACAGCCTGGTTCATCAGAGAGGCTACCGGGACGGAGCCACGGCTGACAGTCATAGAGGGGTCAGAATGGAGTACCGTGAGATACGCATAGCGCTGCCGATGTTGAACAAGATCGCCAAGCGGCACGGGTTCGCCATCGACGAGGACTCGATCGAGAAGACCCACCTCGAGATGTTCAAGGAGACCAAGGAGTGGCCCAAGGACCTTCTTCAAGCGCTGAAGCAGATGGGCTACGAGTTCGAGGTCATCAACTCCTCCGAGGTATGCCGCGTCCGCGTCTGGCAACTGGCCAAGTGACGGCCCGTGGCCTCCTGGGTCGATGGTAGCAGGCGTTGACACGGCTGCTGCCGTCGTTTACGATACTCCACGGCCAGCTGAAGCTGGCGCGAAAATCCCACGTCCCGGCCGTCCTTCGGCTCCATAGCCCGGTGGCGCACTATCAGGCGAATCGCCACGATGAAGTCGGACGCGAGGAGGATGCATGGACTGGCTGATAGTGGTAGTGGCCTCTTTGGTCTCAGGCTTTCTGGGGGTGGCCATCTCAATCGTGTACTATCGCAGGCACGAGAAACGCCAGATGAAGCTGAAGACGCTCAAGGACTTCGCAGCAAACAGGTATGACGTACAGGGTGAGCAGTTCACTCGTGCGCTGAACGAGGTGTTCATTGCCTTCAGTGAGTCGCCGAAGGTGAAGCTGGCCCTCAAACGATTCCACGAGAACGTCAGGAGCCCCATGCGCAGTGAAGACCTAGACCAGCAGTACCTTGTAGAGCTGTTCAAAAGCATGTGCGATGACCTAGGCATAAACACGGGCGAATTCACAGATAGCTTCTTTCTGACCCCCTTCAACCTGAAGAGATGAGCGGCAACTGTGACCCATTTGAGCTAGAGCCAGATGGTGGTCAGCACCATGCAGCCGCCTGAACGGTGCTCATCGCGCCAGGACCGCCAGCCGTAGCGTGGGCACGGCGGACTCGCGCTACTCCGCCCCAACTGACGTCATGCGAGCGTCCGAGCCCTCCTGCACTCAACACGCGTGCACGGCGACTTCACCAGAAGGAAAGCGCGAGGCCGAGGCAGCCTTGGCCAACAGGTTCTCGGAAAGCACAAACCGGAGGTGGAGAGATGGAACAGTTGCAGCCTATACTGGCGCTGGCGTTCAAGGCGATAGCGCTGGCGATGGCGGTGGCGGGCATCGTGCTGGCCGCGCTCAAGATGTCGCCTGAACTCTGGGCCATCCTGCTCGGCGTCGGCCTCTTGGCCCTGGCGCTGGCCACCATCATCGGACGCGAGAGCGTAGCCTAGAGACCCCCTCCTGCCATCGCAACGACCGGCGCGGCAGCGCTCCGGCCGCTATTTCCTGCTGACAGGAAAGCGTATCTCGGTGAGCAGGTCAGATGGAGCCGTGGTGGCGGGGTCGCTGAGGTATACCTCCTGGCCCGGCCCGGCGATCTCGTAGCCCTGCTCGACTATCCACCCCGCGACGGCGCCCCAGACCGGGCCCACCTGGTCGAACGGGCCCCTGTGCATGGCGTAGGCCACCTCGCTGCCCTCCAGCTTTTTCACCCCCAGGCCCTTCTCGTCCGGACCGCTGGGGGCGACATCGCCGCTGATGGGGCTTTGAATCTCCCACATCAGCTCCTCCACCGGCACCTGGTCCGGGGCGTTGTAGTAGACGCCGATGGGAGGCCCCGACGGGGTGAAGCCCTTCTGGCCGATCCAGGCGTAGAGCTCGGGGAAAGCCTGGGGTATCTGGTCGTACGAGCCCTTCTTGGCGACGAAGGCCACGGTCACCGGCTCGGTCTTCTTGACGTTCACTTCAATCGCCATTCAACCCTCCTGCAGCGTTGTTGCCACGCCAGGTTAGCGGGAAACGGTAGCAGTGTCAATGGCGCGAATTGCCTCATAATAAATGTTACCGGGTGGGGTATCGTTGCCTCAAAAAAGGTGTTACCCAATGAGAGGCATGAGTAGAGGCAGCGTGACAGAGTATACCGAGGTGATGAAGGAGAGGT
>JAXHUA010000177.1:0-7109 GCA_034189695.1 Chloroflexota bacterium
TTCGGGTCGGGGAATGGCCAGGTCATAGTCGATACCAGCGTGCTAATCGACGGGCGCATCGCCGACATCAGCCGCACCGGTTTCGTTCCTGGCTCACTTGTCGTGCCCAGATTCGTCCTGGATGAGTTGCAGCATGTCGCCGATTCGTACGACCCGGTGCGACGGGCTCGGGGGCGCAGGGGCCTTGAGATGCTCACCAAACTGCAGAAGGAAGCCGACATTCCCCTGGACATCTCAGAGGTCGACTTCAACGACGTTGCGGACGTTGACGCCAAGCTGGTGAAACTGGGCAAGGTCTATGGATGTGCTATCGTTACCAACGACTTCAACCTCAATCGGGTGGCTGAATTGCAGGGCGTTCAGGTCCTCAATATCAATGAACTGGCCAATGCCTTGAAGCCTGTTTTCCTTCCCGGCGAGGACTTGGAAGTGCGTGTGATTCAGGAGGGCAAGGAGGTTGGTCAGGGCATCGGCTTCCTTGACGATGGGACGATGGTGGTGGTGGAGGGAGGTCGACGTCACATCAACAGCAGCCTTGCAGTTGTAGTGACGAGAGTGCTTCAAACGGCGGCGGGTCGCATGATCTTCGCTCAGCCGAAAGCGGAGTAGCGAGTGGGAGAAGTTGGGGCGGTTATTGTCGCCGCTGGTGCAAGCAAGCGCATGGGAGGGGTTGACAAGGTGTTCGCCATGATAGCCGGCAAGCCCCTCCTTGTTCATACGATTGATGCGTTCGTGGCCTGCGCCTTGGTGGACCGCGTCGTGGTGGTGCTGAACGAGGACAGCCTGGATGCTGGCAGACAGCTGGTTCGGGACGGCCAGTGGCGTGAAGTGGTTGAACTGTGTGCCGGCGGGGCTCACAGACAGGATTCGGTGAGGAATGGCCTGGGAGCGCTTTCCGGCTGCGAGTGGGTGATTATTCATGACGGCGCCCGGCCATGTGTTACGCCCGGGCTCATAGAGGCTGGTCTTCAAGAGGCATGGGAGTGGGGGGCCGCAGTGCCCGTCGTGCCGGTGAACGATACCATCAAGGTTGTATCCCCGAGGCTATTCGTGGAGCACACGCCGGCACGTGAGAACCTGTGGGCGGCACAGACCCCGCAGGTATTCCGATTTGACATAATAATGCAGGCCCACAAAGAGGCACGGGGCTACGCGACTGACGACGCCGCTCTGGTTGAGGAGATGGGCTATCGTGTCAAGGCGTACCTCGGGTCTGATGCCAATATCAAGGTGACAACGCCTCTGGACCTGGTGGTGGCGGAGGCGGTGTTGGGTATCAGGCGGTGAAGGTGGGGAAGGGGCCCGGCTCGAGACACGGACGACGGGGCCGGAGCATGGAAGTGCGCTTCGTAGCGCGTGGAACGACCGATGCGCATCGGAATCGGGTATGACGTGCACCCGTTGGTGCAAGGACGCCCTCTTGTCCTTGGAGGGGTGCATGTGCCGTACGGACTGGGCCTGAAAGGCCATAGTGACGCCGATGTGCTTGTGCACGCTGTCATCGATGCCCTGCTGGGCGCGGCGTGTCTGGGTGACATCGGCACGCACTTCCCCGATAGCGACTCGCAGTACGAAGGCATATCGAGTGTGTTGCTTCTGGAACGGGTTCGCGATATGCTTCAAAGTCAGGGCTTCAGGGTGAGGAACGTGGACGCAACCGTCATCGCCGAGCAGCCGAAGCTGGCGGCGTTCACCGAGGAAATGCGTGCGAATATAGGTGACGCTCTGGGCATAGGGAAAGAGCAGGTGTCGGTGAAGGCGACAACTTCGTCGGGACTTGGGTTCACGGGCAGGGGTGAGGGGATTGCGGCACAGGCGGTCACACTGATCGAAAGGCGGTAGCATGAGGGTTTTCAACACGCTGTCCGGGGGCAAGGAGGAGTTCGTACCCCTCGGTGATCCGGTGCGGATGTACGTGTGTGGAGTGACTCCGTACAGCGACTGTCACATCGGGCATGCCATGAGCTATATCGTCTTCGATTGCATCCGGCGGTACCTGAGGTATCGTGGCTATAATGTGAAATACGTTCAGAACTTCACGGACGTGGACGACAAGATAATCGCCCGCTCGAACCAGTTGGGAGTGACCGCCAAAGAGCTGGCCGACGGATTCATCGAGAACTACTTCGTAGACATGGACGCCCTGAATGTCGAAAGGGCTGACGTCTACCCGGTGGCGACGGAGGAGATCTCCAAGATAACCGAGGTCATCGAGCGGTTGATCGCCAAGGGCCATGCGTACAATTCGGGTGGCGATGTGTATTTCCGCGTGAGGAGCTTCGCTGAATACGGGAAGCTCAGTCACCGCTCGTTGGATGAGATGCGGGTGACCGAGGAAGTGGTGGGGAAGGAGGACCCCCTGGACTTCACGTTGTGGAAGGCCGCCAAGCCCGGGGAGCCGTCCTGGGAGAGTCCATGGGGTCGTGGCAGGCCCGGCTGGCACATTGAGTGCAGTGCGATGTGCTTGAGGTACCTTGGCGACAACGTCGATATTCATGGTGGGGGGCAGGACCTCGTTTTCCCTCACCACGAAAACGAAATCGCCCAGTCCGAGGCGTATACCGGTTCGCCTCCTTTCGCCAGGTACTGGCTCCACAACGGTCTGCTACAGCTAGGTGAAGAGAAGATGAGCAAATCGCTGGGCAACCTGATAACCGTCAGGGAGACCCTGGAAAGGTGGAGCGCTGACGCGCTGCGGCTCTTTGTTCTGAGTTCGCATTACCGGAGCCCGCTCACCTTCACCGAGGAGGGGCTGGATGGGGCGGAGCGGGGGATAGAGCGCCTCCGTCTGGCGGCGAGGAGGGACGGCCCCCGCTCAGGGGGAGCAGCCATTGATGCTGAGGCATATCAGGCGAGGTTCGTGGAGGCGATGGATGACGATTTCAACACATCGCAGGGCATCGCCGCTCTGTTCGACCTGGCCAGGGAGGTGAATCGTGGTGCTGAGGAGGGGTGCTCGGTCGATCAGGCTCAGGCAGTGCTGGCGGAGCTTGCGGGGGTGCTGGGACTGACGCTGAGAGAGGCGGAGCCGGTGCTCGATGTCCAACCCTTCAGGGATTTGTTTGCGGAGATTGAGGCTGAGGTCAACAGGCTGGATGGCGGGTTGGCGGCGAGTGTGCTCGGGGGTGGTGGGGGTGAGGAGTCACCGGCGGCTGAAGGTGATGCGCAACAGGTGATCTCATCGCTGGTGGATTTGCGGAGCAGGCTCAGGCAGCACAAGCTCTGGGCCCTGGCGGACAGGATCCGTGACAGGCTGGCTACCCTCGGCGTTGCGCTGGAGGATGCGGGGACGGGGACGGCATGGAGATACAGGAGGTAGGCTGATGAGATCTGTGCAGTATATATCCTGGGCGCTGATTGGGATCGGCGTAGCGGGCCTCATACTATACGCGCTGAAGGGCTTCTTCACACTCCCTGAGGCTGCCATGTGGGCGAAGGTACTGGTTGGACTTGCCGTAGTTGGCTTCGTCTCATTGCTGGGCTACGTGGTCTTCGACCGTTATCGGAAGGCAAAGGGGGAGCCGCGGGACATCAAGGAGGTAAAGCATTGATAGTGGTGATCTCAGACTGCATCGAAGGCAAGAGAATCGCCAAGACTGTGGGCATGGTGAAGGGCAGCACCATACGGGCGAGGCACATAGGCCGGGATTTCACTGCGGGGTTGCGTGGCATTGTGGGGGGCGAGATCAGCGAGTACACCAAGATGATGGCGGAAGCCAGGGAGCAGGCGATCCAGCGGATGGTCGAAGACGCGGAGAAGGCGGGGGCCAATGCCATCGTTGACACGAGGTTCATGACGTCGATGGTGATGAGCGGGGCTGCGGAGATCCTGGTCTACGGGACCGCAGTAGTCGTCGAGTGAGGTTGGTGCAGGAAACAGAAAGGGTCCTCCCCCAGATAGTCCCCAAGGTGAGCGTACGCCCTGCCGCGGCAGCCCCCACAGACATTCTTATAGAGGCACGAACCACATTTGCCCTTCAGGTTACTCCTGTCCCGCAGGCTCGTCAGCAGTTCCGAGTTGTCCCAGATATCGGGCAGAGACGTCTCTCGGACATTGCCGGCGCTCAGCGGCACGAACGGGCAGGGCCAGACATCGCCATTCGGTTTCACATAGCACAGGCCGTTTCCTGCCACGCACCCCTTCAGGAAGGTCTCAGCCAGTCTCAGGCGCCACCCATTCCTGCCGTCTTTCCCCACGAGGTAGGCCCAGTACTGGGGATAGCAGACTGGCTCGATCGCTGATACGCTCGTACGCTGTTTGTCCGCTATCAATCTTACCGTGTCGTAGTACTCCCTCACAGAGAGCTCCATGTCCTTGTCGCCCCGGCCCTCGGGCAGAAGCTGGTAGAGAAGCACGATCTCGGCGCCCACGTCGGAAGCGAAGTCAAGAAGACCTGGAATGTACTCCCTGTTCTCTTTCATTACCGTCGTGTTGACCTGAAGGTTCATCCCGAACTCAAGCGTGTTGTAGATGCCCTGCTTCGTGTTCTCAAAGGAACCTGGGACGTTCGTAATGGATTCGTGGACTGCCTTGTCCGTGGCGTTGAGGCCGATGGCGATGTTGGCCACGCCGAGGCTCTTGAGCCGCTTCGCCACGTCGTGCGTAACCAGGGTCCCGTTGGTGGCGATTGAGACCTCGAACCCGAGATTGCGGGCGTGGTCAACGAGCTCGAAGATGTCGGGCCTCACCAGCGGCTCGCCGCCGGCGAAGGTGAACATGCGGAACTCGGGGATATCGGCCATCTCATCGATGAGCCTTTTCCCTTCCTCGGTCGAAAGCTCCTGGGGGTCCCTCCTGCCGGCGGTGGCATGACACTGCTTGCACCTGAGATTGCAGGCTGCGGTCATCTCCCACACCGGATGGTTGGGAAAACCAATGCACCCCATCCCGACGGCTCCTGCCGCGGTCGGGAGCGTGTTCCCGCCCTTCAGTAGCCACGCCGGCAGCTTCTGCCATCGGGTCAAAACGCCCAGGTAAAGGGCGGTCATCGCCTGCTTCAGTACAAGCGTCGGCGGGTCGTAGTATCGTCTTACCTTCCTCTGATTGCCTTCGAACAAACTACACTCAGTCCTTCTAGAGCGAGCATGAATAGGCATAGCACGCCTATGATGATCAGGTCGCTGTTTCTTGTTGCCATGGATGTCAGCCCGGCTACGATAAAGCCAGCTATGTAGATGAATGTGATTAGGTGATCGATTAGCATGGTCTTCAGGGAGACGCCTTCGAGGGCCTTCGTATCCTCCAGATTCGCTTTCCTGCTAAGGCTGACGGTATTCCATACGATGAACGGCACGAGCACTACCGAGAGAATCGCGGTGATAACCGGCACGCCGAAGAAGACGATGGCTACCATGAAGGCCCAGCAGGCAAGGAGCAGGCCGATGTACAGGACTGCGGTGCGCTCCCTGCCCAGTCTGACGACGAGGTTCCTCTTGCCCGCCTCGGTGTCGGACACCATGTCGGGCAGCTCGTTGATAAGGATGACCAGAAAGACGCTGAACGCTCCTGGAAAGGAAGCCAGAATGGCGACGGAGTCAAGACGACCCGTCTGAAGGTAGTAGCCCATGGCTGTGGCAAGCCACCCGCAGGTGAACCATATGGCCAGCTCACCGAACCCCCGGTAGCATAGCTGCACGGGCTTGGCGGTGTAGAAGTAGCCGATGAGCAGGGCGACAGCCCCAAGTGGGATGGTCAGGGGGCCGGTGTTGTATACGAAATAGAGCACGAACCCAATGACAACAACAGGCACTATCAGCGCGTAGGCGACCCACAGCACCTCGCGACGGGGTACCAGGCCCAGCGGCAGCACCCTCGATCCTCCGGAAAGGCTGTGGAACTGCCGGTTGATTATATCGGCCCCGAAGTCGTAGTACTCATTGACCAGGAAGGTTATCAGCATGATGAGAATAACGCCCAGCGCCGAAAGGAGTAGGACAGCCCAGTTGATGAGGTACCCGCTGCTCCAGGCGATGATGGCTCCGAGAAGGAAAGGGAGCACGCCTCTCGCTGTGGGGCCGATACGCAACAGCGTGCCCCATGACAACGCTTGCTGCCTTACGGACAACGTGCGGCTCATTCTCCGACTGCGTCTTCGCCAGCCCTGCTGAAACGGCGAGGCGTTGAGAACGAACGGTTGCTCACCCTCACTGTGGCATACCCGGTGAGAAGTCCCGTTACCTAGCCCCTTTTTCTCGCCTGCTTCAGCGAGGCGCGGTTGATTCCCACTTTGACTTCGTCGCCGATCTTGGCTCGAAGGAACCTGGCGGCGTCATTGCGATTGACCGATATCTCCAGATTGCCGCTGCTCCCAATGAGGGCCAGCAGTTCGTCCTCGTCGGCGTATGTCTGGCTCAGCTCATCGATAATGTGGCCGTGCACCTCAACGAAGACTCTCTCCTGGGGAAGGTGGTTCTCCTTGACGTCGGTGATGATGTTGCCGAAGCGGTCGACGTGGATGACGTGACCTATGAGCACTCCATCTTCACCAACTTGCGGCCCGGTGAGGGGCAACTTGACCAGCGCGTCTATGGGCTCGCCCAGCTCAGTCGGTTCTGTTCCCCAGGAAAGATGGGCGGCGACCGGGGCGAAGATGTCACGGCAGTGAAAGGTATCGCTCGGTGGCGTGAGCCAGTAGCGTGAGTTGGTCAATGAGTACGCCTCGAGGTCTTCGGGACCGGTCTCTTCGATAACATAGCTGAGGATGCCGTTATCCGGGGCCACGAAGTACGCCGATGGCGTGCACAGAAGCACTGCCCTTCGCTCCGTGCCCACACCTGGGTCGACTACCGCAACGTGTACGGTGCCCTTGGGAAAGTAGTGGTGGACGGTGCTGAGGAGAAAGGCGGCCTGCGCGATGTTCTGGGGCTGGACCGAGTGGCTTATGTCCACAATGGTGACATGCGGGTTGATGCTAAGGATCACTCCCTTTGCCGCTGCTACGTACGGGTCCTCGACGCCGAAGTCGGTGGTGAGTGTAATTACTGCCATGGCTCTAGCCGGCAACACGGACAGCGAATATAGATATGACGACGAAGATCAGCGAAAGAACGATGGTGAGCTGAAACAGCGTCCTCTCTATCCCTCTCTTGGTGCGATAGGTGCCCGTCTG
>JAXHUA010000178.1:0-18310 GCA_034189695.1 Chloroflexota bacterium
TGGGCGAACAGACCAACCCTTGGGACCTACTCCAGCCCCAGGGTTGGTCTGTTCGCCCATTAAAGCGGCACGCGAGCTGGGTTCAGAACGTCGTGAGACAGTTCGGTCTCTATCCGCCGTGGGCGCTGCAGATTTGAGGGGAGTTCCTCCCAGTACGAGAGGACCGGAGGGAACAGACCGCTGGTGTGCCAGTTGTCGTGCCAACGGCATAGCTGGGTAGCCAAGTCTGGAAGGGATAAGCGCTGAAAGCATCTAAGTGCGAAGCCCACCCCAAGATTAGATCTGCCACCGGGTAAAACCGGGTAAGGCCGCAGCGAGACTAGCTGTTTGATAGGCCGCAGGTGTAAGCGTCGCGAGGCGTTGAGCTGAGCGGTACTAACGGCCGAGGGCTTGACCTACATTAACATGATGGCATGACCACTGATACGGAAGCTCACACCGCGGGGTGGAGCAGTGGAAGCTCGTCGGGCTCATAACCCGGAGGTCGTTGGTTCGAATCCAACCCCCGCTACCAATGTTGAAGCTAAAATCGATGACAGAGGCCCCCGGCAACCGGGGGCTTTCCCATCATTGCTGCTATTTTGCTACTATGCGTTTTCAACGGCCCGGCTCGCGCGTCCGGCCAAGACGATCTCGTGAAAGCGAGCCGCCGCCGCTTGCTGAAGCCCCGGCACGACGTGGGAATACGTGTCGAGAGTCAGCTGTATGCTGGCATGCCCCAGCCTCTCCTGGACTATCTTCGGGTGTACCCCCTGCTTGAGGATTAGCGTTGCATGGGTGTGACGCGCATCGTGCAGCCTGATCCCATGGAGGCCGGTGCTCCTCGCCAGTCACGATTCGTTGCTCGCACGCCGCCTGCCCCGGCCCGGGAGCGCCACGGACAGCATGCCGAGGCACACGATGCCCGCGGCGACGAGTACTGGTATGGCCGCCGCCGGCGTCCCTCCCCAGGCCGACCTTGATGCTGTAGCTGTTCTTCCCTCTCTTGACTATGTGTCCTCTCATCGCTGACTCCTCCTTGCTGGGGTGTGCTTCGGTGGCCTGTGGTACATCCCGCTCGTTCGAGGACCCGGCAAGTGGGTTCCTCTCCCACGAATCTGGTCATGTGTTTCCGGCTGGGGTCGACTGCAGGCGGGAATCACGCCTCGCGATATCCGCAGCCCTGTGCCAGGGGTGCCCAACGCTCACTGGGAACGTATCGTGCATCAAGCGGGGCACAGGTCGCAGCGCGTCCGCAGTATCAGTGGTCGGAGCAGGAGGGGGTCGAGGTCTTCTTCGAGCTGGCGGGCGATGCGGTGGAGCTCTTCGAGCTTCGCAGGCACCCATTCGAGAGTATGGCTCTGCCGGATAGCAGTGATGGCCTCGTTGCATACCTGCGCCAGTTCCGCGCTCAGCGCTTCTTCAACGGAGGCCAGCGACACACTGATTGAAGTCCTGCCATACACGGCCACAGCGTTCCCGCTGCCCGGCGCTGCTTTGAAGGAGGCTGCCTCGTCACGCTCCCTGGCGGCCGTCAGAGTCTGCCACAGCGCCTCCACAATCGCCAAGGCGATTGTCTCGGCGGCCTTCTGCACCCCTCCTGCCCGGGCGGCCGCTCCGAGGGCGCTGCTCTGATCCAGGAGATGGTTGACTTCCCTTTCGGTCTTCTCCTTCAATTCGTGGAGTGTACCGGAGCAAACGTCCCATGCGGCCTTCCACCTGTCCAGAAGTCCCCAGCTGACCCGCTCACGGGTGTGTTCCCGCAGCGACTCGAACAGCAAGCGGTTCTGCCGGGCCGTGCGCGAGGTGCTCCTCGAGTCTGAGGTTGTGCCGGAACCCTCGTGCCGTCCAGCGGTGGATCGGCTCAGCCAGAGATCCTCCAGTACCTCCTCGGCGGTCCTCAGATGGCGGGGCTCGGTGCGGGTGGCTAGAGCATGGGGCTCGGGGATGATGTAGAGCGTTTCCACCAGGTCATTGGCGAGCCTGAGGAGCATGTCGCGGCCTGTAACGGGTCGCTGACGTCCTTCTGGGTTGCCTGACTTCCATGCACGATGCACTCGCCAAAAGCTGTAGTGCTGCATTCAGGCAGGAATGTGCCCAGCTACTGGCAGGCACGTGTCCAACCCCCTGGCTCCACGTCGATGGTGAGGCGTTTCTGCCAGTAGCTAGCATGACTCACTCGGATCTTGAAGTAGCCCTCATGCGATGCACGGAAATCCCAGTGGCAAGAAGTATCTTCGTTCCATTCACAATGGCAGCGGTAGATACTATCGTCAAGCGCGTCGAAGACCTCACAGCACCACGTGTAATCCCATTCCATGTAAGGAGGAGGGTCGCCGGTGAGCGACGCCGTGCCGACCACATGCTCACCAGCGTGCAGGAACCTGCCATATGTGACTGAGGATTCAGAAACCCAACCGGGCGGCAGCGTGTACTCCAACTTATCTGATGATGGAGCCTCAAGAGTGTCAGAACGCATAGGAGGCTCTCCTTCCTCTTCGATAGAGAAGCACACCTTCAGGTGACCGCTGCCGACATTCTCGTAGTAGCCTGCGCCCCAGCCCTCGTCGGCGTACCACTTGCCCCTATAGTAACCGATTTCATCGTCCTGCTGAGGAAAGAGATCAAGAATCGCCTTCAAGACGTCTGCCTCAGGTACCCACGGCGATGCCGCGTGCAGGAACTCTGACCATTCATCGCTTTCGTCGATGTCATAGGCCACTATGACGAGCTCGAGACAATCGCCCACGGACCCAGCATGGAAGATCCTCTGGCCTATGTCTTGAAGGTCGAAGTCTCCCATGCTGTAGCACCCACCTTCATAAGGATAGACCCGTCGCTCGCTCGCTGCCGTGCCGTCAGATACCGCCACCACCAGCCCAACCTCAGCTTTGCCGTTTGAATCTCGGTCATCCTCGCTGTGGTCACACTCGACACCAATCCAATGGAGATACACATCGAGACTGGGATTCGGCGTCACCGTAGGTGTGGAAGTCGGCGTCCGTTGGTCATAGTCCCCACCAGTGCCAGCACCCTGACGGCTCACATAACAGCCGGAACAGACGATCAGTGTGGCACATATCAAGAGGGCAAACAACCGTTCGGCGTACTTCATCGACACCATCCTCCAAAGAGTACTCGACGGAACTCGGCGACCACGGCCCCCTCGGCAACCTATGCTCGACACTTCCACGCCATTCGCATCGGAGAGTGGACTGCTCGGGCTGCAGAGGGGTGATTCGACATGCTGGAGTAGCTTGCATCAAAGGAAGGAGTCTACCCTCCATGACCTGACCACAGATCACGAACCTCCTGGTCCACATCGTGATGGAACTTCGTAAGCGATGACCCTTGTATCACAGATGCTGAGGGCCTGTCAAGAGCAAGGCCGACCCAGTAGCGAGACACGAATGCGGAACACGAACTGAGTGTTTGTGCACAAGACTGAGGATTGCCTGCCTTGGGTGTGACGAAAGTCAAGACTGTTCGTTCTGGGGAGGGGATCGTCCTTCAGCCAACTCGCAATTGAACTGGGACAGCGCATCACTAACAGTCATGGCGTTGCCGTTCTTGGGGAAAGGTACCCCTCGTGAAGAGAGGTTGCCGAGGCCCATCCGCCAGTGAAGTCTGCCAGTGGACGGAAGGCTAAGCCTAGTGTGGGTGCTATTAGGAGAGCATTCATTACGCTCACCAATTCCCTGTACTAACGGCGCGGAGAACAGTGGCGTGGGATGGAGTCGCAATCTACTGACATGCTGGTTGGCTACTACAGGAGCCGAATGAGAGCGCGCCTTATGAACCAACCTAGAGCAGGTTTTCCAGCGTGTTGCTCCCACAACGACCTTCCATCTTTGCAGCAGCAACGCCTCACCGGTCGAATGTGCTGGTAGTCACCATGGCAACTTCCAACGAAGACAGGTTCGGGTTGCCAATAGTAGTCTCCTGCTACCTCAACGACTTCTTTTTCTGGGCCTCTGCCAAGGGACAAAATGACTAAATCCCCAACCTGCATCTCATGATAGAGACCCCATAGACACCAGCCACCTGATCGGGCGCTCGCAGCAGTAGCGTAATCAGGAATCTGTCGAATAGCCGTTTCAATCTGTGTACGATTGATGGGCCGTAGCGCGTTCAGGTCCCCAATGGGTCCCCACCCAAGCGCTATGAATTCCTCGTTCCAATACCTGCTTAGTGCTTCCTGCTTGAGGCAAGACTGATGATGAGTGACCAGTCGCCAAATTGCCATTTCTCACCTCCCTCTAAACCTTGGCTCCCCGAGTAGGACTCGCACCTCACTGTACTGAAGGTGTAGCTTGGTAACCTTTCGTGTTTCGGTCGGCACATCGTCCCCTGCAGGCAAGTCTCCCCAGTTTCTCCATTTCAACCTCGGTTGGTTTTCACCTCGCCACAGCGGTTCCCTTGGCGGTATTCCTGGGCGAAGCCGTGGTGTCAAGTTCATCTGGGTGCCCCTTTACGAGGTAGGTTCGAACAGGTTCCATGGAGATATCGGTCTACGACTCTTGCAGAGCCTGTGCGCGGTAAGGACTACAATTCATGGTGTTACTGTTTTCGGGGGAAGGTCAACACGTAACGTAGGTTCGACCAGTGAATCACTGGCGGTGGTCAAGTGGCGGGTATTGGTGCGCCCAGTTGGACGAGCCGAGCCGTTCGCTCAGCCTCCATTGACGTAACCTTGTACGTGTCGCATTCCTCTCGGAGGGTTTCTCCCAGGAGCGCATGCGGATCTTGTATGAGGACTAATGGGTATCTCAAGCTAGGAAGTTCCTGTGACCTAGGGACGAAGTAGATCCAGTAGGCAGGCCCTTTCTCCTCAGCGAAATCTCTCTCTGCCACAGTCCAGTAGAACTGCACCCGACGGCTGGTGGAAGACTTGACCTCGATATAGCGGATGGTTCCGCTGCAATCGAAGGAGCGCACGTCGAAGCTCGCATGCACATCGTACTGGCTGACCCTCTCCACGAGTTCAGCCAAGTCGTTTCGGTTGGCTTGTACGAGGCGGCGATGTTCATACTGGACCACGTATTCCTCGGCCCTCTGAGCCCGAGTGCGGGTCTCCTGCAGGCTTTCCCACAGCTCCTCTTCTGATCGCGAAGAAAGGCCTCCCAGAAAGGCGTTTAGAACGGCGAAGCGTTCCTTCGGTACGCGGATCGACTCACCCTCCACCTGAGCGAAGTGAGTGGCTTGAAGAACCTGAAAGGCCACTACTTGCGCTGGTGTCAGTGGCGTCGAATTCAGGCGGTAGAGCCTAGATGAATCCCGCATGCGCGTCATCAACCTAAGGGCCGAGATGATTGGCCGCGTCAGTTCCGGATGCCCAATCATCTCAGGCGAAAGGAGCCCGAGTTGAGCCGAATTGAGTCGATCATGAGGGGGCCAGGTTGAGACCTCTAGTAGGCATCTGCCCAAGTCTGTCAACTCCATTTCATTGTCCCTTTGATGCGCGATGCCCAGTTCTTCACCAAGTACCATCGAGAACTCGGCGTCCGGAGGATGGTCACACCTGCCAGCCATCTGCGCAATGATTCTGCGCAATACTCGTTTCGCCCTCGGTCCCTTTGACAACGCGTCCAGCAGGAGGTTGATCTCCCCCAGCCGCTTCGAATTGCCGTCAAGCAAGACCCTAACCAATGGACCTGAGCTAGTCACGTTGTTCAAGCTCCCCCATTAGGTCTTGGAAGTCCTGCCTCAGTTCCTCGTAACTGCCAGCGATGCTGGTCTCTTCAGCAGGGTCAATGCCTAGGACAGGCGTCCCATCTCCGAGGAACTCGTACATTACTTGTTGCCTCTGGCGAAGCCTGCTGTCGACGGAGCGCTCTACGGCGCATTCGAGAAACGGTATCCAGTAGTGCGTAGTAGTGCCAGGTGGAAGACCAACGCGGTGTATGCGGTTCAATGACTGGAGAAACTGCCCGCAATTGTACGTCCGGTCGACATAGATGGCATGGTGGCATTCACGGTGTAAGGATATCGCTTCAGCACACGCGGCCGGGTTGGCAATGAGGACAGGACGGTCAACCCGGGTTTTGAACTCGCGGATGTTCCTCTCACGGCTTTCCTCTTCGGCATCGTCAGTCTCCTCCTCATAGGGCTTGATGGCTCCATACAGAAGCAGCGGATTGAAGTCTGCTAGCAGCTGCCGGAGCAAATGCAGGTTCTCGACCCACCAAGTCCATATGAGGACCTTGTCTCCTTGCTCTGCCAGGGCTCGTGCCCGTTGTGCTGTCCATTCAATCTTGGCTGATACCAACTCCCCGTTTCTGAATCGGCCTGCGTCGACGAAAAGATCGCTCATGTCAAGGTCACCGACCGTTTCGATGGGCCAATCACGACGACCGAGGAGCAGGCCCGGGTTTGAAGCAGCCTGGAGCAGTCTTATGACCCTTGCGCGCTGCCACTGGGCCAAGACTGCTCGATCGGCTATGTTCTGTAGCTGCAATCGTGCGTCCGCCAGAACCCTCATCTCAAGGAGTCGTATGATTGTCCGCTGCTCTAGTGGTGTTGCATCAGCGGGAACAGGGCAGAAATTGGTCTCTGCTGGCGGGAGGTTCAGTTCGTCTTGAGTCGTCCGGTGGAAGAATGGAGAAAGGCGCTCGCGGAGCTGCTGGGGAGCTGCGTCAGACTCTTCAAGGAAGTCTTGGTATTGGATGGGGCCACCAAGCATGACCCGGCTACCGTTGGGCCAGAGAAACGTGAACTGCGTCCACAGATCCAGCAGCGAATGGGGCGTAGGCGTTCCCGTCATTACCATGCGCTTTGCCGCATAGGGTGCCAATTGGAGGACTGCCGTTCCCCTCGCACCAATGCCGAAGTTCTTGACATAGTGGGATTCATCCAAGATCAGAAACGTAGGGTGATGTTTAAGCAGTTGCCGCAGCATAAGCACGTCTCGCCAGGCCGTGTCATAGCTGCACAGCACAGCGTCAGCCACGCCAAATTCGGGTATCAGTCTCATCCTCTGAGCCAGCGATCCGGACCAGCGTATGGCGTGCATCGTCTCACCGAAGCAGCGGCTGATCTCGTCTTCCCATGGCTGGAAGCAGCTCACCGGACCGATGACCAAGAGATTTGAAACCTCGCCACGGGACCGCCAAATGGAATACGCCGATAGTGCTATAGCCGTCTTTCCGGCTCCCTGGACCGAGAACTCCGCTAAGTTGCCGACCTCAAGCGCCTGCAGAAGTCCGCGAATCTGATGCCACAAGAGCGTCGCCGAAGGCTGAAGCTCAGGAATCGGCAAGGTAGTGCCCATCTCTCGGTGGTCTGTGGATGCAGGATCCAACCGTCTTATCCTATCCACCAGGCTCAGCTCAGCGCGGCTTCGTTCCACCATCGCAGCCAACTCGCCACTGAGTAGCGCATTGACATTCAGTGATTGGAGGCCTTCAAGAAGATACTCGACAGATTCGACCATTGGTGCATCTATGCCTAGTACGACTCGAGTAGGTGTCCGCGACAGCACCGAGAACGCCAAGATCATGTCACTGAACTCCGGCCTTCCGGTCAAGCCAACTTCCTCGCTGATATCCAGGATTAGGCGACCGTTTACGTCCTCACTGATGTGTACTGCCACGAGGGAGACTCCTCCTTTCTGACGTCAGCACTGCGGTTGTTGCTGCAGGCTCTGAAGCGCCTGCTCTATGAAGCTCTTCGAGTGACTCAAGCTGTCAATAAGGGGCTGCTTCTGACGCACCCCCGTTACGCCCGTCTCCTGCAGTATTTCGACCAGCTTCCTCAAATTGCTTTCAGCCCGTTCGGCCTTGGTCAGCGGTGCCTCCTTCTCTCTTCCAGCGGCGAACTCGGACCGGAATCTCTCAACCACTGTGCCAGCCCTAGCCCGCGAACTGTGGGTGTGAGGCGTTTGCAGGCCTGCGGTACTGGGAGCATTGTCCATAAGTACCTTGGTCGCGGACGGAATTCCTCGAGTCCCAGCTCGTCTCCGCAGCGGCCCAACCGCTGTTCGAATATCCCGAATCAAGCGATAGTCGGCTTGGCCATTGCGGATAATGTCGTAAACGGCGAGTTTGAGTTTGGAGCGTTCTTCAAGGGAGAAGTCGTTCCTATTGCATGCGCCGATGAGCGGGGTCATTTCAGTGAACACCTCCGTCAGTTTGGCGGCGAGCCACCACTCTTCAGGATGGCCTATCGCAATCAGGTATTCTTGAATGCGGTCTAGAGTCTGCAACTCCTCTTCTATTCTCTTCTTTGTAGTGCCCAAGTCAGTCGCGACAGCTCTGATAGCACTGTCCTCTTCGCCATCAGGATTGAGTTGTCTGTAGCACTCCACTCCTTCGCGATACTTCAACAGCTTGTCCACTGCGTCATAGTCCACGACCAAACGTCCTGCCGGCATCTGGGCCGACATCTCCAGATGCCAGCGGTCGGCACTGGTCATACTTCCCTCGGCTGGCACAATGAACGCCTTGAAGTAGCGGTAACGCGGGTTCTGCTCCTCCCTGTAGAGAGTCGTGAGCGCAGCCAGCCTACGGTTGCCACTCATTACTCCGCCTGTCTCTAGGGCAATCCCGGGATGCTCTTGGTCTCTCTCTCGAATGTCATCAACCAGACTCTTGAAATAGTCTTGGTCATCCCTGGTACCTATCCCCGTACTCGTGTCCTCCCAAGACCCGCTCAATAGCTGGTAGATCTCATCCTTCCAGTGGGGGTCTGTTTCCACTATCAGCGCCCCGGGATTCGCTTTCTGCAACAGCAAGAATCTTGTGCGGTACCGTCCGGTTTCTATGTTGTAGTGCAGCAGGTCAATTGGAATTCGGTAGCACTTCCTGAGATGCATCTCTCCGCCATATCTGAGGTTGTGCTGCTCCCCAGTCCATGCTTCCTCTGTGAGGCTGCTGAGCGGACCTTCATTCGGTATTTGGGTCTCCAAGTTCTGCATCCGGAACACCTCCCCAATAAGGCTTCGTAGACTCTGGCTGCAATGCCTTGCCCAGTTCAGGACTAGGCTAGTCTCTCGACGAGTCGTACAAGTCCTTGACGAAACTGGCCCCATTCACAGTGCCCTGGCATCCACCGCCCCTCCTTCGAGCGTCTGTCGCACAGTGCCAATGTGACCTGAATACTCGGGGCCCTTGCGTGGTCAGCAACACCTTGTCAAAGCATGTGCGCCTCTGTTCCGACGCCCGCAGTGCCTTGTCGCGAAACGGTGTCTCCTTGGACGTGCCTTAACCAGCATTCATATGCGCACCTGAGGCTCTGCCAGTCCGCATCGGTGGGCCCCGCACTGACCCGCGCTAGTGTACGCTCGAATTCGCTCCACTGCCTTTGAATGTCGGCAGGACTTGCGCGCCTGTACGGCGAAGCTACATTGGAGCGTCGGCACACGATTACAGCGTCCCACTTCAGGTTCCCCGGAGCACTATGGAATCCGCTCTTCCCCTCAGAACGCAGTGGGACTACTTTAACAATCGTGAAACCTGATTGAGCTAGGGCTCTGCAGAGCGCGAGCCAAGTTGCCTCATCCCTATGGTGAAAAGTGAGAGCCAGTATGCCGGTGTCCTTCAGAATGCGCGCGCATTCCGAAAAGACGAGCGTCAGGCCAGAGGCAAAGAGTTCAAGGGCGTCTTGCCCTCCGTTCCCGTGCACGCGATCACCTAGATTCACGCAATCCGGCGGCTCAAACTCCTCGCTGTATCTATCTCTCAAGACAGGCTTGAGCCAGGCATAGAAGAAGTCGGACATCTCTCCATAGTGGAGATTGTCAAAGTATGGTGGGTCAGTAAGTACGAGGTCAACGCTGTTGGCAGCCATAGCCGTGTCGTGTCCCGATCCTCGGCCTAGGAATACCACATTGGCATCGCGGTCCGATCGGACACCACTATCTTGACTTTCAGCTGAACGTCCTCCTACCGAGCGAAGCTGCGGCAGCAGGCCACAAGTGCCGCGACGGCAGTTGTCCATGTAGCGGACGCCATCAACGACTTTCTTATAGCAGTTTCTGAATGTCCCTCTACCAAGCGCAGCTCCCCACACGTTGTTCTCCACCGGCCGTGTGATGATGTTGTAGCCATGGAGACCGAAGAGAGGTGTCAATTTGTCGTAGTCGAATGCGTAGTAGCAGAGCATGTTGTTGGACGCCAGGCTGTCAGAGAACGCCAGAAGCAGCAGTTCTTGAATGGCTTCGTCCTCGACGCTCTCGATTGCCTGTAGGATTGTCGCAAGGCACATTAGCTGGCGCCCATTGAACAGTTCAGCATACCGATGGAATCCGTACGTGATCGGGCGCATGTCAGTTCTACCATCCGATGGAATGGCAGCATTGAGGATTGCCTCCATCAGAGGGACTTCCTGCGCAATGCGCGTGAACTCAGATTTCGCCAATCTGAAGAGAGAATCATCGTGTTCATCTGCCCGCTTGAATCTCTTTGTCAGTCTACTGTTCTCTGACCCATCTAGGTACTGCAGGGCGAACAGCTTTGCGCCGCGCAGGCCTTCCTCCTGACGCAATTGACTTCGCGCTGAACTCTGCCTGCACCAGGGGCACACAATAGCCGTTCTAGATACGCTGCCTTCCCCTATGTGGGTCACAGCCCCGCACTCCTCGCAATGAAAGAGCGCGATATCATCAGGCAGTTCGTGAACCTTATGACATGAAGAGCAGAAGCAGACCTGCCGATGGTGCTTCCCATCTCGTGCAAGCTGGTAGTGCGGATGAAGCTCAATGGTCTCGTTGCAGTGGGGACAAGTGGTTGTTCTTACCCAGAAGAAGTATGTGACGTCGTGCTCACTCCCTGACTGCAACCTCGTTTTGTAGAAGCGGGCGACCTGGGCTTGGGCTTTCTCCCGCACTTGCTGGAAAGCAGATTCAAGCTGCTCGAGGTCAACTGTACTCAGTTCCTGGCGTGTTATGAACCAAGCCATCGGGTCAACGTCGTAACCTGCACAGTCACAGCCCATGCGGCACGCCTCCACCAGGGTGGAACCGCCGCCCAAGAAAGGGTCAAACACCAACGGCCGCACGCCTCCAGCCAATGAAACGCGACAGCTCGAGTTGGAATAGGCGTCCCAGTAATCCGCCTCGCTGGCGGTGTCAGGCAGAAGAAGACCCAACAACATAGCTCTCACCATCGAGCCGAGCCGCCTCGCCCACCACTTGTGCATCTTGTAGACCGGCAACTTCGAGTTGCCCTCTCTTATGGCGTATGCCACAAGACGCTCAGTCGGTAGTCCGTGGGCTTCGATGTAGGTCCGTTGGCTTCCTTCCTTCATAGACGGTTTCCTTCTGTCTCAATCGGCATGACCGAGCCCCTTCGTATTGCCCTGTGGGATGCGCAGCTTGTTCTGATTGACAATTAGGCGTAGCATAGGCCATCGTGTGCGAATTGTAAAGCCTTCGTGTTGCTGAAGGAGGCCAACCGCTCTTGGTGGAGGAGCCCCCCATGCGCTGGCCTCTAATGGGCCAGTTGGCATTCCGGCGTACGGGCGGATGTTGGTGCCAGACGATTGCACTCCGTTACGATGGTACGTATTGCGAAGAGCAAGCGCAAGCTTGTCAGTTCGACACGAGGCACGAGCCTAGCTGAGCCATCGGGCAGCTGGGGGGGAAGCCCTCGCCCTAAGGAGCGTCCTGGGAGCCACGCAGTTCAGCCAGCCTTTGGAGCAGGCCCGGTGTTTGGTCGCTGCCGAGAACGAGTTCTCTTGTCCGTTTGGCCTTTGCTGCACTTGACATCTTTCCGTGTGCAGACGGGTTCCTCAGGTCGGTCAGCTTCCTGAGCGATCGGGGCAAATCGAACAGTAGGAACTGTTCCTGATCGGGAAACGCGGTGCTCACGCACCGCTTCCAAGCGGGGAACTGACCATACTTGCCCACCATGCTGGCGAAGAAGTAAAGCACAGAGCCTCTCTCCCCCTGCCTTCGTGATTCCTCGCCGTAGCGCTCGTTGGGCGACTGAGCTAGGAAGTCGAGGTACCTCTTGTACAGACACTCCTTGAGTTCTGCCTCCACAGCGTTGCAGAGGCCCACCACGATCTCAGCATAGTTGCGCACCTGTAGTTGCTCGTAGAGTGTCTCAGCATTCACTATGGAACCGAAGTTGGCGCAGTCTTTCAGCCAGGGCTTCTCGTCCAGCAGCCTGCTCTGGGTTCTCTCAACACTTCTCGCCAAGCTTAGCCTCTGTAGGCTACTGTCCACATGTTCGAGTAAGGTCTTGCTGGCGCGCTGCACTTTCTCGGTACGTATCTGTCTCAGTTCTACCCTGTGCTGGAGCTCCTTGAATCCTCTCACCTCCTTGAGGAACTCGCTGTAGTCGGGCCTCTCCAGCATAGCCCGGGCCTCGGCCATGTCCGTCAGGTAGAGGATGAAGGCGAAGGCCCATTCTAGAGTGCCAGACAGCTCGTCCCATGCCCAATCGAAGAACGCCCCGTCAAAGCTGGCATTCTGCTCAACCAGGCTGAGGCAGCTCCGGTACTCTTTCAGATGCATGTACTGCTTGCTGGTCCCAGCAACGAGGTAGAATGTCTCGGGCACCGGGAATCCCTCTTCGCTCGTCTCGAACTCCTTGCTCAAGACATCCAGTGCTCGCCGCCCGAGCTCCGCCTGCAGCTTCACCAATCTCTCCCGGTTCTCTGGGTGCTCGGAGCAAGACACATGGGGAAGCCAGTCTGGCCGATCGAACCGCACGTCGAACTCCAGCACATCGTCGACAAGCGAGTAGATGTCCATGTACTGCTGGTTGTCTCTCTGCTCAGCGCTGAAGAACACCATATCGGCGACTCTCCTGTACAGTTCTTCTGCCTGATGCCATCGCTCCGGGTCCTGGAGCAGCGCGCGAGCAAGCGACAGCAGAAGGTGGGCCATGGCTCCCTTCCGTGCTTGCTCGTCTCCGTGAAGTCTGTCGCAGCTCTCGAGAACCTCGATACCACGTTCGTAGCACTTCCGAGCCTCGGCAATCCTGCAAGACGCCCGGGCATATGCATCCCCAGCCAAGTCCCATAGGCCGACGGAAGGCGTCACCCACACTACCTTCATCAGTTCCTCCACCCGTTTCGGACGGAGACCTTCGTCCGGTTGTGCCTCCTTCTGAACAGCCATCGCCAAAGCGCTAGATAGACCTTGTGACATCGATTCCAAGGCTGTGGCTGCTTGCTCGTAGTGCCTCGCCGCCTGCACGTGATCCTCTTCCACCAGTTCGGCGAAACGGCCCTGCAACGCTGCAACCGTTGGGTCACAGAGCCCCGCCATCTCCTCGGCCATGGCGTATGTCCCCGCCCTGCAGGCCGAGCGCAGCTCGTTGATTCTCACCTGCCATTTGTGGCGTATTTCGGCGGTCATCTTGCCGCGCAAGTCTCGCACAAGGGCATCCGCTGTCACGAGTGCCTGAGCAAGCTCCACTGGTGCAACGTGTTCGTTGTCGAGCAACTGGAGGAGTTGCTCCAGTGGGTCCGCCAATCTGCGAGTTCCGTCTGCCATCGTATCCTCCTGAACGCACCAAGTGCCAACTCGCGACAATACTCCTATTCGACTTCTCCGTCAAGGAATCCGACTCCTCTCCTATGGCAGCCTTAGGAACGAAAATGGCTTATGTCATGACATTGGCCCAAGACGCGAAATGGCTGCCAATAGCACTTCCCATGCATTAGGCAACCCGACCATTTGGCAACTGGAGGCATAGTTATAACTGGGTCGGACTGGTTCAATAGCGGTGCCCCCTGACAATGGAGCGGTTGTCGCCAATGTAGTATGGATTGACCTCGGATCCGCCAGCCACGGCCTCCGGGCAATGTCCTGCGCTACGCCTGTCACGATTCGTTGCTCGCACGCCGCCTGCCCCGGCCGGGGAGCGCCACGGACAGCAGGCCGAGGCATACGATGCCCACGGCGACGAGTACGGGTATGGCCGCCGCGAGGAGCCATCGCCAGCCGACCCGCCCGAGCAGGCAGGCGATAAGCAGGCCAGCAAGCAGGACGAAGTACGCTACTACGCTACCGGTAATCATTTCTGGTACCTCCTCACCGTTTGCTGCGCTTCCCATCCGCGTGCGCTGCCCATTCTCGCACCTGGGTCGGGGGTGGCACCCCAGCCCGCGAGGCGTTGCCGCCCGGCGGGCTGGCGCACGCAGGTCGGTGCCACCCCGAACGGCCCCGGCTCCACAGGCCGCCAGTTCCAACCGCCCCACCGGCGCGCCGCTGGTGACGGCGGTGCGCCCCCAGCCCTCAACATGGCCGTCCTACCAAGCTAGTGCATTTCGCCGTACTGGACATAATCGCTCAAGACCGCCGCTGGCCCTTCAACGTGGCCGGCGCCGTCACACACGCGGCACCCCCCCGCTCCCCCTGCACTTCGGGCACTTGACCGGCCGCTTCATCGCCGCGCCTCCTTCCCGTTTCCTCCGTTGACGCCGATGCCGCCCCGGGCTGTCCCCTCCGCGCGGCTGGCCCCAAGGGGGAAGCCTATCGGGTGCCTGTTGCCGCCCCGTACGCCCGAGATGGCCCGGTCCACCTGCTCAACGCTCACCGCCAGCGGCGGCGTCCCATCGTCGTCGCCGTCCTGCCCGAACCCTATGGCCAGGGTGTAGAGCACCTCCTGGATCTGGGCCGGCGTGAAACCCTCGGTCCTGGCGGCGATACGGGCCTGGACGCGCTCGTCGAGGGGTATTCTCCTGCACAGACTGGCGACCAGCATCCGGCGCTGCTCAGGCGACGGGCAGGGGACCTCGATGACGCGGTCAAATCGTGACGGCCGGGCGCCTATGGCCCGGTCCAGCGTTTCGAGGTGATTGGTGGTGGCGACGGTCACTATCTCGCGGGTCTCCTCCATACCGTCCAGGACCGAGAGCAGCGTCTCGAGGGCCGACGATCCGTCGTAGCCCCACTCGATGCGGTCGCGGGCGATGAGGTCGATGTCCTCGATGAAGACGATGCACGGGGCCAGGTCCTGGGCCACCTCGTAGAGGTATACCGCATAGTCGTCGATGTGGAAATTCCGCGTCTGGGCGAGCAGGCAGGTTATGCCGGCAGAATCGGACATGAGCGCCTTGCACAACAGCGTCTTGCCGGTGCCCGGCTTGCCGACCAGGAGCAGTCCTCTCTTCGCCGGGAGCCCGTAGCGCGCCAGCCGCTCGCGGTTCCGCAGGAAAGCGACGGTGTTGCTCCACGCCTCGTTGACGGCATCGTCGTCGAGCACGATGTCCTCCCAGGATATCTCCGGCACGTCGATGAACTTCAGGTATCGGGTGAACACCACGTTGCGGCCGCGGTAGAAGTTGTGGTCACGTGCGGTGCTCTCGACACCGCCGGCGAAGCTTCGGACCTGCTCCTCCACATCGGCCGGTCCGGTTACGATCACCTGGGCAAGGTCATTCCGGCTGATGCTGGCCGTGACCGCCAGCCGCAGGGCGTCTCTCTCAAGGAAGATTGTGCCGTCGCGCAGCACGTTGACTCGCTGGCCGTCGCCGGTGTCCACGTCGATGTACATCGGCCGGGGGGAGCGGTAGCCGATGGTGTTCACGGTCCCCCACCCGCCATCGCCGATGTACCGGTGCAGGGCCCAGGCGAGCAGCTCGCCGTAGTACTCTGGCACGATGACCGACACAGTCGCCGTTCGGTCGACCCCGAGAATACGGGCTACTGTCCTCGCTTGCTGCCGCTCGTGGTCGCGGCGCGCCGACAGGAAGTGCTCCTCAAGCGTCTCAAAATCGGGGGCCTCCACCGCCTCATCCGGGTCTTCACATTCGGTCACGTCGTTCCTACCTCCTTCGTCACTGACTCGAAATGGCGCACCACCAGGCTAGCACAGGGCTGTGACAACAGGCTGTCGCTGCCCGCGCGGCCCGGTGGGAATCTGAAAAGAGGGGTGCCCCGGGCCCACCGGGCCGTGCTATAATGTCGAGGGTTACGCGCGTCGGATACGAATGGCTTACAAACGGGGCGACCTGAGCCGGTTCGAACGACAGCTCAAGCTGATGCTGCTCCTGCACCAGGCGGTGCGGCCCATGACGGTCGATGAGCTGGCGAGCGACCTCGGCGTGAGCAAGCGGACGGTGTATCGTGACCTCAAGGCGCTCGAGTCGACCCACCTGGTCCCCATCACCGGGGACGGCGGGCGACGCATCGCTGAGGGGCACTTTTTGCCGCCCATACGGTTCGCCCTCCCCGAGGTGACGACCATCTTCCTCGCCGCCAGGCTGATGCTGGCCTACTCGCGCAAGCGCGACCCCAACATCGTCACCGCCTTCTCCAAGCTGAACGCGGTGGTCCCGCCCGCGCTGCGAGAAGAGATACGGAAGACCATGGAGTGGCTCAAGAGTCAGCCGGCGGACGAGGGCTACCTCCACACGATGGCCACGCTCGCCGAGGCGTGGGCCACGCGCCGGCGGGTGCGCATCTGCTACCACGCGCTCGACGCTGAGGAGGCCACGGAGCGCGACATCGACCCCTACTTCATCGAGCCGGCCGCGGCGGGTCACTCGACCTACGTCATCGCGCTGTGCCACCGCCACGACGAGATACGCATGTTCAAGGTGGAGCGCATCACCGATATCCGGATGACGACCGAGACCTACGAGGTGCCCGATGACTTCGACGCGAATGAGTTCCTCGCCCCGGCCATGGGGATCCTGGTAACCGAGGACGTGGAGACGGTCAGGCTGCGGTTCAGCCGGGAGGTGGCAAGGTTCGCGCGGGAGACCATCTGGCACCCGTCGCAGACTGTGGAGCGGCAGAATGACGGCTCGGCGATCGTGACGCTGCGGGTGGCGAACACCATCGAGCTACGGGCATGGGTGATGGGCTGGGGCGAGAAGGTGGCGGTGCTTGAGCCGGAGAGCCTGCGGCACGCCGTCATCGAGAGCGCCCAGGCGATGCTGGACCTGTACGGGGCATCGCAATGCACTTCATCCGGGCAGCTGCGGCTGGGCCTGTGACAGAGGGTTGTCACAGGCAGGTGGTATCCTCTGACGTAGAGGCTCTTATGGGGGTGTGCCATGACCGCTGAGAAGAAGGCCTATCGTGTGGTCCGCCGCTTCGACGTCAGCGTCGAGGAGTGCGGCGACGACAACGGCAGGTCCCTGGGCAAGCACTACGAGGCCCGGTGCCTGGAGCTCAGCGGCTGCACGGTACGCGCCGGTACCGAGTCCGAGGCTTTGCGCCGTATGATACATGCCATAGGCATCTGGACAGACCTGGCAGACCGCCAGCTCTACGACCAGGTACTCTACTTCGAAGAGGAAATAGAAATGAGAATGAGGGCAATGGGAACGGCGGGCGACGAGCTTGCCGGAGGAAATGGGAACGAGGGGACGAAGAAGCCGATCGTGCAGGTCACGTGGCTTGCCGCAGCGCACCAGGAGTATGACATCGCGGAGCAGGATGCAGCCGGGCTTCAGCCGGTGAAGATGGTGAGCTTCGGGCTCCTCATGGCGGAAAATGACGAGAGGCTCACCATCACCAGCCACATGGCCACGGACGTGTCCCCGTCGGGCGAGACACAGACAGAATACAGGGACACGCTGGTCATCCCGCGCCAGTCGGTCCTCGGCATGGAGGTGCTGGGCGAGCTGGAGGGGGGGTGATGCTTCTCTTGAACCAGTCTGTCAGTTCATTCCACCTCGCTCGACGGCAAGGCCAGCAGGTCTTCGGTCTAGAGACCCAGCACCCTGCGGTCGGTCGCCTGCGCCAAGTCTGGTGGAATGACCGAGGGCGATATATGCTGCGCACAGGGGGTGTTGGAGACGATGCTAGAAGATAGGCTTACCCAAGAGTTGCGGGAAACGTACGAGGAATTGCATAGGCAAGAGGAAATCCTGACGAGAGAGCGCCTGAAAAGCTGCTATGAACTGTTCCGAAGTCGGTTTGGGCCGGAGGTACTTGCCAACCTTGATGGGGAGGACCTGCTCAACCTCATGCACGCCCACGGGACTCGCGACAGCCTTGTGTACTGGCTTGAATTCAAAGACGACGAAGAGATGCCGGCACACTTCGGTAGCATAGCGGGTGGCAGCGCCCTGAAGTTCGGGATTTACCGCAATAGAGACACAGGCGCATGGATGACCGGAAGCGCCCTGTCCCAGCAGGAGATCACGCTAGAAGAAGCGATTGAGAAAGCCAGAGTCCACCGAAACGAACTGTTGGCAGGGGCTAAGCTGCTCGACAGTCTCGCTCCCGACGGCACCGACGAAGACTACAGGGCGCTGCAGGATACTATGAAGACTGCTGCGCCCACGGTCGGTGATACCTCGTGGGGACACAAGTATTTCAGCATGCTCTATCCCGAGAAGCTTCTGAGTTTGTGGCACGAATGTTACAGCGCCGGTATAGTTGTGGGTGAGTGTATTAGAAGACTGGTCAACAGACAGAATT
>JAXHUA010000179.1:0-14793 GCA_034189695.1 Chloroflexota bacterium
GGCGGCGGTGCTCGTTGGGGCACCGGCGGTTTACGCCGTAGTGAACCCTCGGGCGGCGATACGATGGCTGGTGGACATTGGAATCGCGAAGAGCAGGGCCTGCGCCACGCCGCAGGTACTCAACAGGTGGAAGCGACGGCACAAGCTGTTCATCTCTCTCGGCTTCGTTCTCGTCATGGTGACCGGCGGGCTCCAGTGGTTCCTCAAGGGGTTTGTCCCGTCCGGTGTGTTTAACGTGTCGCTCTTCATTCACGACATCCTCTTCTTCGCCGCTGTGCTCGTGCTGCTGTACCACAGCTACTTTGAGATGTACTGGTGGGTGTGGAGAAGGCGGTACTGTCGCACGTGTGAAGCTGTCGCCTGCGCTGGCATATGCCCGATGGGGGCCATCGTCGCCAGTGCGGGCGGCGTGGTCCGCGACCCCGCCAAGTGCAACAACTGCCGTCTGTGTATGGAGCACTGCCGGCGGAACGCGCTGTACAAGGAACGTGGCGAGGCAGTACGAATAGGCGTGGGGCCAGGTCGGGATGATGGAAGCTGAGTTGGGCCAGACTGAGTGGCGCGTCGCGCTCTGGCGGCGGTCCTGGTCACGGATTGAGGGCGCCGCGCAGGCGTTGCAGCAGCGCCTCGTCTTCTTCAGGGAGGACGGTGCGCGGGTCGAGGAGCAGCAGGTTCTTCTCTATCCGGCCGATGACCAGGGGTGACCCACTCCGCAGCCTGTCGGCCAGTTCATTGGACCTTCCGGCCCTGATCGCCACCAACCGCGTTGGCAGAGTGCCGCCGGGCAGGCTGCCGCCTCCTACCATCGACTCCCCGTCGACCACCGAAGCCATGTCGCCCAGGCACTGGCTCCACCGCTGCGCCCTCCGCTCGATATCGCCCAGCGGCGTGGATATCATGCGCCAGACAGGGACCTTGCTCTCCGCTTCACCCTTCACGTAGTGGCGCAGGGTGGCTGCGAGCCCGGCCAGCCTTGTCTTATCGATTCGGGCGGCGCGTGCCAGTGGGTGCCGGCGCAGCTTGTCAACCAGCCTCGCCTCGCCGACGATGATGCCCGCCTGCGGTCCGCCCAGGAGTTTGTCGGCTGAGGACATCGCCAGGCCGACGCCGGCGGCGATGCTGTGCTGGAGCATGGGCTCCGGGCTCAGGCCGAAGCGGGTCGTATCCAGCAGGCAGCCGCTGCCCAGGTCGTCGAGCACAAGAAGACTGTGACGCTCGCCGAGCTGTACCAGCTCTTCGAGGTTGACTGCGTGGGTAAACCCCATGACCACGAAGTTGCTCGAGTGGACTCGAAGAAGGGCGGCCGTGCGCGGGGTTATAGCCTCCTCGTAGTCGGCGACATAGGTGCAGTTGGTGGTGCCCACCTCGACCAGCTTGGCCCCGCTCTGCCGCATAACGGCGGGCACCCGGAAACCGCCGCCGATCTCCACTGCCTGGCCACGTGATACGATGACCTCCTTGCGTCTCGCCAGGGCGCTGAGCGCAAGGAGCACCCCGGAAGCATTGTTGTTGACCACGATGCCGGCTTCAGCGCCCGTAATCTGGCAGAGCAGGGACTCGACGTGGACCTGCCGCGAACCTCTGCGGCCGGTGTGCAGGTCGATTTCGAGATTGGCATACCCCAGGGCGCATTCGTCCATTGCCGCCAGCGCCTCGGCGCTCAGCGGCGCCCTGCCGAGGTTGGTGTGCAGGATGACGCCGGTGGCGTTTATTACGCGATGCAGGCTCGGTTCGGCCACGGAGCGGGCCAGGCTACAGATGGACTCCGTAAGCTCGTCGAACCCCGGTGCTGGCTGACCGCGGGAGACCTCCGAGCGCACGCTCTCCAGGTGCCGGCGTATCACGTCCACGATGAAGGTGTGGGAATACTCCTGCTCTAGCAAGCGAATGCGCCTGTCGGAGAGGAACCTGTCGACGCTTGGCAGGCCGCGAAAATCCTTTTCCATGTTGAAACGGAATCTAGCACAGGGCATGTGGTGTGTCAAACAGAGCCGAGCACGCGGGCCGTATTGAGAGCTCTGCGTGAGCTTCCATCTATTAGTATTACTTGACGTATCCATAAATCATGTTTATAATTCATCTTGAACTCAGCCAGCGGATGACGTGGTGGGCTGTGGAGGGCGTGGCTCTTTGATGTCTGGATTAATGTGAAGACAAGGAGGTCGTCTTGTCGCGTGTATCACGATTGTTCACGCCAGGAGCATTGATCTTCACCTGCGCACTGGTGATAGGTGTCCTGGCGGCTTTGCTGGTAACATGGGGAAACCCGTCCAACATGGGAATCTGTGTCGGCTGCTTCCTGCGAGATATCTCAGGGGCGCTGAACCTGCACAGCGCCGCGTCGGTACAGTACCTCCGCCCTGAGATAATTGGCTTCGTTCTCGGCAGCTTCGGCGCTGCGTACACGTTCCGCGAGTTCCGTGCCAGAGGTGGCTCGGCTCCCATCGTCCGTTTCCTTCTCGGTATGCTCGTCATGGTCGGGATACTCATGTTCATGGGCTGTCCCGTTCGAGCAGTCCTCAGGCTGGCGGGCGGTGACCTCAATGCAGTCCTCGGCCTTGCCGGCACCGCGTTCGGTGCCTTCATCGGGGTTCTCCTGCTCAGGGGGGGCTTCACCCTGGGGCGCTCCTCGCGCCTGCCCACGGCGGCGGGGTGGGTTATGCCAGCGATAATGCTCGGCCTGCTGGTGCTGGCGATAGTCGTCCCCAGTTTCATCACGTACAGCACCTCCGGCCCGGGCTCCATGTACGCCCCGCTTCTGGTCTCACTGGCCGTTGGCCTGGTGGTGGGCGTCTTCGCCCAACGGACCAGGATGTGCTTCGTTGGCGGGTGGCGCGACCTGTTCCTGGTGAGGGACACGTACCTCTTCAAGGCCATAGCCGGGCTTTTCATCGGGGCGCTGGTGGTGAATCTGATTCTCACCTTCGGCATGGGTGGTGGGTACTTCCGCCTCGGCTTCGAGGGTCAGGCCGCCGCCCACAGCAACCACCTGTGGAACTTCCTTGGCATGACGCTTGTCGGCATCGGAGCGACTCAGCTCGGTGGGTGCCCGCTGCGCCAGCTGGTGCTCAGCGGTGAGGGCGACACCGACGCCGCCGTAACCGTGCTCGGCCTTCTCGCCGGCGCTGCCGTGGCCCACAACTTCGGGCTCGCCAGCAGTGGTGCGGGGCCGACGACCTTGGGGATGTGGGCTGTGGTCATCGGCCTGGTCGTGTGCATCGGCCTTGGCCTTCTCGTCGGAGAGAAGGCGATACTCCCGAGCTTCCTGGCGCGGCAGAAAGCGTGAAGGATGGGGGGTGTGGATGGGTCTATTTAAACGTAAGAAGAGGCCACCTTCCAGGGGTGCTGGCCTGGTCATCTTCGCCGACGTCCAGGAGGCGCTCAAGGCGGAGCAGGTTCTTAAGAGTGCCGGCTATGATGTTCACCTGGTGGCTCCGCCGCTGGCGCTACGAAAGGGCTGTGACCTGGCGGTGGAGATAAACGTGGTAGAGCGCTTCGGCATTGAGCGCGCTCTGCTGGCGGGTGGTGTTGCCTTCGTGGACATCGTACCTCTTGGGGCTGGCAGCGGCGAGTTGCTCGACATCGTCAAGGTGACCCACTTCGGCGAGTGGGTGATGGTGCGTGCAGGGAACATGAAGGTCGCCTTCGAGAAGGCGAGCGGCCTCATCGTCAATACCTCGGGTGGCGGGTGTCCCGACATACCCTACCTCCACGCCGAGTTGGTCGACAGGAGGCTCGCCGAGGCGCCCGACCCCAAGGCGATAGGCTTCACACTGTGCGCCCTGATGCTGCATCGCGCCCTGGAGGAGTGCCTGCTCCTGTGGGACGGAGGTGGTGGCCGATGATGCTCATCGCGGGCACATTTCCCGACAGAGACCTGCCGTTGACGGTGGGAGAGGTCCGGGCCGAAGACGGAAGCCTCGTCATCGGCGGCTATCGACTTCCCGGCGCGCAGGGTACCGGCGCTATGATAAGCGCAGCGGCGATGGTTGCCGACTATCTCAAGCTCGACCCGCCGCAGGCGGTCGTTGCCGGTGACATCGGCGAGGGTAAAGGCAGTCGCGCCATCTACCAGTACCTTGTCGACAACGTGAAAGCCCTCAGACCTGAGGTGCTGGCGCTCCACTACTGGCTTCCCGACATGGAACTCACGAAGAGACTGTGCGAGGCGGTGGACAAATGCGACACGAGGCCGATGATGGTGGCCGACGCCGCTTCCATGTACTCCGCCAAGGCGGCAGGCCTGGCACCGTCCTTCGACATCTTCACCCCCGACGCCACCGAGATCGCCTTTCTCGCCGATCCCGACGCTACCCATCCCGCCTACATCGCCAGGCATCTGTTCGATACGGACATCACCCAGACCTTGAGGCTGGTCGAGGCCGCCTATTCCAACGGGAGCGCGGCGAGACTGATGCTGGTCAAAGGGGCTATCGACTACGTTGTGCGACATGGCGAGATCGTGGCCACCGTCGACGCCCCTGACGTTCCTGCCCTGGAAGCCATCGGCGGCACCGGAGACACCATCACCGGTCTCGTCTCGGCTTTCGTCTATGCGGGACTGGAGGCGCACGAGGCCGCCATAATCGCCGCGAGGGCCAACCGCATGGCGGGCCGGTTCGCCGAGGCGACGCCGGCTCACAAAATCTCGCACATCATTGACCAGTTACCCGCCGTCTTCAGGCAGTACCTCTGCCAGTGGAGCGGGGTCTGCTACATGGGTACTGAAGGGGGACATGATGACTGAGGTAGACGCACGGGGGCTGTCATGCCCGATGCCGGTGATCAAGACCAAGAAGGCGCTCGACAGTGTGGAGAGCGGTGAAGAAGTCCTGGTCATTCTCAATGACGCCACGGCGCGGGACAACGTGACGCGCCTGGCGAAGAGCAGGAAGTGCACCATATCCGAGGCAGTCCAGGGGGATGAGTACCACCTAACCCTGGTCAAGGGATAGAGAGGTCAAGGTAGGGGAGGCGGGGGGATACTCCTCGCCTCCCGTTTTGACGTTGTGTGCGCCTAAGCGTTGATGCTAAGATGAGCCTGTGGAGCACAGGCGCCTTCAATGCAGGTTGTGAAGGGAGGCATGAGTGGACGACAAGGTGGGGCCGCGGCTCACCGAGACGGTCCGTGGCTCGGGTTGAGCAGCCAAGATAGGTCCGTCGGACCTAGACAAAGCCTTGTGCGGGCTGCCCCTGGTTGAGGACTCCAACATCATCGTCGGTATGGAAAGCGGTGACGACGCTGGGGTCTACCGGTTGAGCGACGACCTGGCGCTCATCCAGACCATCGACTACATCACGCCCATCGTCGACGACCCGTACACCTTCGGCCAGGTCGCGGCGGCCAACGCCCTCAGCGACGTGTACGCTATGGGGGGACGGCCGGTCACGGCGTTGAACGTGGTGTGCTTCCCCGTGGGCAGCCAGGACATATCCGTGCTTCGGGACATCCTCAGGGGCGGTCTGGACAAGCTCAGGGAGGCGGGTGTCGCTCTGTTGGGGGGGCATAGCGTTGAAGATGAGGAGCTCAAGTTCGGTCTGGCCGTAACCGGCGTAGTCCATCCTGCCGGAATAGTCGCCAGGGATACCCTGCAGGTGGGCGACAAGCTCATCCTGACCAAGGCGATAGGCACCGGCATCGTGACTACGGCCTTGAAGGGCGGCGTTGCGGAGTTGACCGACCTCGAGCCTGTCTACCTCAGCATGACCACGCTGAACAGGAGGGCGTCGGAGCTAATGGTTGAGGCCAGGTGCCACGCGTGCACCGACGTCACCGGCTTTGGCCTGCTGGGACATGCCTGTGGAATGATCGAGGACACCGGACTCGGCATTGCTTTCTCCCTGAACTCTGTTCCTCTGTTCTCTGGTACAGGAGAGTATGCCGAGATGGGCCTGGTCCCCGCCGGTGCACGGCGCAACCGCGACTTCCGTCGCCACCAGGTCGAAGCAGCGTGTGAAGTGAGCGACGAGATGTGGGACATCCTCTTCGACCCGCAGACGTCGGGCGGGCTGCTCATCGCCGTGCCCTCCGCGGACGCAGATGCGCTCCTGGCGAGCCTGCACCGGGACGGTGTGACTCAAGCCGCCATCGTCGGCGACGTTGTGGCCCAACCGCAGGGCAAGATCATGATAAAGGAGTGAAGAGTGTCTCTTGTTCTAGGGACGGCAGGCCATGTCGACCACGGCAAGTCGGTCCTCATCGAAGCTCTCACCGGCATCGACCCCGATAGGCTGCGTGAGGAGAAGGAGCGCGGCCTGACCATCGACCTGGGCTTTGCCTGGCTCACACTGCCCAGCGGCACAGAGGTCGGTATCGTCGATGTCCCCGGTCATGAGCACTTCATCAAGAACATGCTCGCCGGCGTGGGCGGAATCGACGTCGCCCTGCTCGTCGTGGCTGCCGACGAAGGTGTGATGCCCCAGACCAGGGAGCATCTCGCCATACTGGACCTGCTCGAGGTGGAGCGGGGCGCCGCCATCATCACCAAGAAGGACCTGGTCGACGAGGAACTGCTGGAGCTGGTGAGGCTGGAGATCGGAGAGCTGCTCGAGGGAACGTCGCTGGCTGGCGCCCCGCTGGTCGCGGTCTCCGCGGTCAGCGGCGAAGGCCTGCCCGAACTGGTGTCCGTCATCGACCAGGTGCTGGACGGAGCGCCGGCGAAGCAGGATGCCGGTAGAGCCAGGCTTCCTATAGACCGCGTGTTCACCATGTCGGGCTTCGGGACGGTGGTCACCGGCACCCTCATTGACGGCCCCCTGAGCGTGGGGCAGGAGGTGGAGGTACTCCCACCCGGTGTCAGGACGCGCGTGCGGGGCCTGCAGTCCCACAGGAAGAAGACGGACACGGTGCCGCCGGGCAACCGCGTGGCCGCCAATCTCGCCGGCATCGCCACCACCGATTTGCAGCGTGGCGACGTGGTGACGACCCCGGGCTGGCTCGCCGCCAACAGGGCCTTCGACGTAAGGCTGCGTCTGCTGGACTCCGCCCCGCGGCCCCTCCGCCATAATGCCACGGTGACCTTCCACCACCAGGCTGCGGAGAGGCTGGCCAGGGTGCGCCTGCTGGAGAGGGAGCAGATCGAGCCTGGAGAGACGGCGTGGGCCCAGGTCCTCCTCGCCCAGCCTGTCGCTGCGGTGAAGGACGACCGGTTCATCATTCGCTCTCCTCAGGAGACTCTCGGCGGAGGCGTCATTGTCGGCCTCAGAGCCAGGAGACACCGCCGCTATCGTGAGGATGTCGTGCAGAGCCTGGCGGCGCGGGAGAAGGGCACGGCGGAAGACGTGACGCTGGCAATCGTCAGGGAGGAAGGGCCTGTCGAAATGGAGCGGCTGCTGGCCCTTTGCAGCCTGCCGCGGAAAGAGGCCGAAGCGGCCATACAGGCCCTGGCTGCCGACGGCAAGGTGGTCGCGCTTGGGGAGGCAGGGCTGCTCTTCTCAGCCGACGGCTGGCGCAAGACCGCGGAGCGGGCGAGGCAGGCAGTCCAGGCGTACCACCAGCAGTTCCCGCTGCGTCACGGCCCGCCCAAGGAGGAACTCAAGGCCAGGTTGAAGGTGCCAACGCGGTTCTTCAGCCACGCGCTGGAGCGGCTTCTTCGGGATGGGACGCTTGTCGAGGCCGGCCCCATGGTACGATTGCCGGAGCACAGCCCTCAGCCCACGGCCGAGCAGCAGAACAGGGTGGACGCCTTCCTGCAGCGGCTGGGGGAGAACCCCTTCATGCCCAACCTCGAGCCGCTGCCCGAGCCGGACCTGCTGAGCCTCCTCGTTGAGCAGCGCAAGGTGGTGAGGCTGAGCGACGATGTCATATTCCTGGCCTCCGTCTATGACGAGATGGTAGAGAAGGTCATAGCGCACATGAAGGCGCAGGGCAAGGCGACCGTGGCCGAGGTGCGCGACCTGCTGCACACCAGCAGGAAGTACGCGCTCGGCCTGATGGAGCACCTTGATGCGCAGAAGATAACCCGCCGTGTGGGGGATGAGCGGGTGCTGAGATAGAGGCTGGCGGGAGCGCATAGGAGTCGAACCTACCATAGACACCGCAGAGTGCCTAACAACGGATTTGAAGTCCGCGGGACCCACCGGGGCCCATCCGCTCCCCGATTCGAACCGAGACCTTGCCTGGAAACACCGGCAAGCGTGCTGCGCTCCTTCCGGCGCACTCAAGCCTGGAAGAGCGCTCGCTCGTTCACACGACGCCATACTACCACGGGCAGGCGCATTGCACAATTGCCGCAGCGCGCCCTGGTGCGCGCGATTGATTCCGCCCGTGCCGTCGGATATACTCGCCCCTGGCGACAGGTGGCTTACTCGCTCCAGAGGGCGTCTTCCGATTTGAAGGGAAGCTTGCCTGCCTGTTGTGAGTAGCCTGCCTTGCACGAGATAAGCCGCCCCGCGGCATGCGACGAAGCGGTGGGGCTTCCGGAAGGAGAGGGAATGAAGCATCTGTGGACGCCGTGGCGGCGGGCCTACATCACCGGTGAGAAGCCTGCCGGGTGTCTGTTCTGCTCCAAGAAGCGTGACCCTGTCGAGAAGGACAGAGAGAACCATATCCTCCACCGTGGGCGCGACTGTTTCGTCATGCTCAACCTGTTCCCGTACACCAACGGTCACCTCATGATTGCGCCCTACCAGCATGCGGGTAGCGTTGACGTGCTGGATGACCGGGCGCTGTACGAGATGGGAGCGCTTACACAGGCGTGTGTGGCGGCGTTGAACAGGGCCGTGTCCCCCCACGGCTTCAATATCGGCATCAACCAGGGCCGGGTCGCTGGCGCTGGCGTGCCGGACCACGTGCACACCCACGTGGTCCCCAGGTGGGAGGGGGACGCCAACTTCATGTCGGTGCTGGCCGAGACCAGGCTGGTACCCGAGACGCTCGACGACACCTATGACCGGCTTCTCCCCGTGCTGCGCGATGAGATAGCGGCCCGCGGCCTGTGACACCTTTGTGGCGCCTCGTGCACCGTTCGTCCTGTCTCCATAGGTCTCCTGAGGGTCGCCTCAGGCGACACCGACTTGCTGTGGCGAAAGCCTGTCGAAGGGCGAACGGTCAGAAATCGGCCGTTCGTGGTGAGCCTGTCGAACCCATGAACGGCCCGGCGCACCCACCCTCACCCTTCGGCTCCGCTCAGGGCAGGCTATCCCTCTCCCTTCAAGGGAGAGGGCACATGTTCTCCCTCACCTGGCGGGGGTGAGGCGTGTTGCTTCCTACCCTGGAGAGAGGGAGATAGAGGGAAGGGGAAGCCCCGCGCAGGCTTCATACCCCTCTTCCGTCATTGCGAGGAGCGGACGTCTCTCTTGTCGTCGCCAGGAGCCGACCCCATTCTGTCATTGCGAGGAGCGTAGCGACGAAGCAATCCCTGCGAGGCTGTGGTGCTGGGAGGTCAACCCGTAGCCCAACGAGGTGGGGTTGTGCTACAATTGGAGCACGCGGTGGGCGTGGCCTAGTGGTTAAGGCGCCAGGTTGTGGCCCTGGAGATCGAGGGTTCAAATCCCTCCGCTCACCCTTCTCCCGCACCTGACAAACGGTCAGAACCTCTTCATAGCACAGAATAGCACACAGCGAAGATGCGCCCGTAGCTCAGCGGACAAGAGCATCGGTCTTCGGAACCGAGGGTCGTGGGTTCGAATCCCTCCGGGCGCGCCAATTTTGAGGCTAAAATCCGCTATCATCGCCATCCCTCACTAGACATAATGCAAAGTTGCCCATAAATTGCCCATAATCGTTTTCACCGGCCTTCCGAAGGTTCTAGCTCCAGCGGCCGCGCCAGCACTTCGTCAAACCTCTTGGCCGCTGCTTCCTGGAGGCCGGGGGTAACGTGGGAATACGTGTCAAGCGTCAAGGTGATACTGGAGTGCCCCAGGCGTTCTTGGACAACCTTAGGGTGAACACCCTGCTTCAGCAATAGCGAGGCGTGGCTGTGGCGACAGTCGTGCAGGCGAACATTGCCCAGGCCGAGCCTTCTCACCAAGTTTCGCCATGCATGCGTGACCGTGTTGGGGAGAAGCGCCCTACCCTCAATCGTGCTGAACACCAGGTCGTCGTCCTTCACCGTGCGCCCTATCATGACGGCTTCAAGCTGTTGCTTCTCGCGGTGTTCTTTCAGCACTATGGCAGTCGAAGGCGTCAGGGCCACAGTACGGCTCCCCGTTGCTGATTTGGGCGGCCTAATCACGACTTCGCCGCTGAGCAAATGATGCAGCGCCCGCCGCACATACGCCTGACACATCACAAGGTCCACGTCGCACCACCTGAGGGCGAGAATCTCCGAGCGGCGCATGCCGGTGAAAAGAGCGGTGTAGAAGAATGCGTAGTAGGGTGTGGACTTCGCCGCCTCTAATAGCACCTGAATGTCGTGTTCTCCCAGGGTATGCCATTGCGGGCTTTGGCAACGGGGCGGGCTGATCGCATCGGCGGGATTCCTGGAAAGCAGGCCCCACTTGACCGCAGTATCGAGCGCCTTGTGCAGCACCATGTGATGATGCCTAACCGTGCGGGGGCTAAGGGCACCTTTGCCGTCGGCCCGCCCGTGTGACAGCATATCGGAGTAGTATCGCTGGATATGCTCAGGCTTGAGGCGTGTCAGCGGGAGTTGGCCGAGACCGGGTATCAGGTGGCCCCTGATTATGGTGCGGTAGCCCTCAAAGGTGCGCGGCGCCAGGTTCGCCTGGGCATAGTCGGCAAGCCAGCGCTCCAGGTAGTCAGCTACAGTCGTCTTGCCGGGGCTCATGAAGGCCCCGGTGTCGAGCTGGTGAAGTAGCTCCGCAAGGCGCTTGTCCGCGTCCCTCTTGGTACCCTTCACAGTCTCCGTATGTTGGCGATACTTGCCGGTCTCAGGATCGCGCCCCAGGCTCACCGTCAACGAATAGCTATTCTTGCCCCGTTTGCGTATGTAGCCCCTCACGACTTGCCTCCGTTCTGCGTCCTGTATTTGCTATGGCTGAGACGCTTCGCTAGACCTGGGCCTATGATTGGTGCGTCTCCGGGTATCGCGTTCTGCCCATAGGGTTTCACGTCGAGCTTCTTTCGTTTCCCGCGCGTAAGGCTCTTGACTTGCTTGACGCCGTCACTCTGCAGCGCGAGAAGCGGAAATGCGGACGCAATGTCGTCTGTCAGGTGTACCGGTAAGCCCATGAGCAGTCTATCTAGGTTCGTGGAATCGAATGGCCGGTCAACGAGCATATACATGAGCTCAGTTTGAGCGTACTGAGTCGCTTTCGCGGATAGCTCGGCTATATCCGATTTCACGGCAGCCAAACGCGCCGCCCACCGTGCCTCTCTAATGGAAAAGTCGGCCCCCTTCTCAATGCGGTACTTCCAGACGTCGAGAACGGGTGCAATGGCGGCGGGGTCTATCGGGTAGTCGTCTAGCGTCCCCAGACTCCAGGGTTTGGCTTGCGGGTCTAAGGGGAGCTCATTCGCCTTCCTTCGAACCTTGGCGAGCACCTTCTGCACCGTACTCAAGGTTGGCCAGTTTGGGTGGAAGGTTGCCAAGCTTGGCTGCCGCTCTTGGAGTATCCGCCTTACCTCATTGCGTATGGTAGGCGCCTTCCACTTCGGGTGTTGTTGTTGGATTCTCGCAATCAGTGCCTCGATATCCCCCGTTACAATCGGGCCTCTCGCCATCGGTTTTGTACCTCCGTTCTTATCCGCTTTCTACGCACATTCCCGTGTCTTATCAGAGCTATATGCACATTCACAGGACACATATATGCACACTTAGATTTGACACATTCGTGATATTGTGTGTAAGATAGCATAGCAGAGAACCAAACGGATGTCAATACCTATCGGAGGGAAAGTGATGGAGAATGATAGAGTGTGTCTCTCGATAGCCGAAGTGTCCCGTAGGTTAGGCGTTTGCAGGGCGACGGGCTACAATCTGGCCCACACGGGTCAGCTTCCGGTGGTCAGGCTAGGCCGCCGATTGCTTGTCCCGGTTGCGGGTCTTGAAAAGCTCTTGGCCGGCGTAGAGCACGGAGAGGCCGATGGCAACTAGGACAAGCGCCAGGCACCCATCCAGCTTCAAGGACATCTTGGCGAAACTTCCCGATGCCAGACGGTCCGGCGAAGGTTGGACGGCACCATGCCCATTACCGGGGCATAAGACACCGGCGGGTCATGTCACCGCAAGGGATGCTGGTGACAAGGCATTGATAGCCTGTCAGGGTGGTAGGCATACTTACGGCGACTATTGCGAGGCATGGGGTTATGACAGCCTGACGTATTCGCCCAATGGCAACGATGGCCAAGCTGAGATAGTGGCGACTTACGACTATACCGACCCTGAGGGCGAGCTCTTGTATCAGGTGGTGCGTTTCCAGCCGAAGACGTTCCGCCAGCGTCGACCAGACGGTAATGGAGGCTGGGTATGGAATCTCAAAGGTACTAAGCCGGTGCTATATCGATTGCCTGAAGTGCTTCAAGCAGTGGCAGATGGGCAAAGAGTCTACATCTGCGAAGGCGAGAAGGACGTCAACGGTCTCTGGGGCCTTGGCCTTGCAGCAACTACGAATTCTGGCGGCGCCGGCAAATGGCGGGATAGCTACAGCAAAGCCTTAGAAGGCGCTGACGTGGTGATTATACCAGACAATGATGGCCCCGGCCGTGACCATGCCACCAAGGTTGCCGCGTCGCTTCATGGCATAGCGAAGTCAATCAAGGTGCTGGGGTTCCCAGATAGAGACGGCTGCCACGTGAAGGATGTTTCCGATTGGCTGCAAGCGGGTGGCACGGCCAGCGAACTTGACGGCTTGGTAGCCGCAGCACCGCAACCGCAACCCCCACAACCTACAAGCGGCTTTCGACTGACACCGCTTTCCGACCTGCTCGCGGAGCCGCCAGAGTCCATAGCCTGGGTATGGGCGGACACATTGCCAGCGGGTGGACTGTCGATACTGGCGGCCAAGCCTAAGGTCGGGAAATCAACCCTGGCGCGGAATCTGGCGCTGGCCGTAGCGTGCGGGAAGGCTTTCTTGGGGCGTGATACCAGCCCCGGCCCGGTGGTGTATCTAGGCTTGGAGGAGAAACGGTCGGAAGTCGCCGCCCATTTCGAGCGTATGGGTGCCACCAGTGAGAACATCTTCATCCACACTGGAGGCGCGCCTGACGATGCGATTGCCGCCCTACAAGCGGCGATCTGTGACAAAGGCGCTGTCCTGGCCATTCTAGACCCGCTTCAGCGTGGTGTGAGGCTGCGGGACACCAATGACTATGCCCAAGTGAGCCTTGCCCTGGAGCCTCTGCTGTTAACGGCGCGCGATACCGGGTGTCACATCGTGGCCGTCCACCATTTAGGGAAGTTGGAGCGGGATGGGGCCGACGGTGTGCTCGGTTCAACGGCCTTGTTTGGTAGCGTCGATACAGCCTTGATAATGAGGCGGCGCAATGACGGGGGCCGCACCATAGAGAGCGTTCAACGATACGGGGAGGACATTCCGAAGATTGCCCTCTCTTTCGACTCGCCGACGGGTCTGACAGACGCCCAGGGCACGGTCGAGGAATTGGACGTTCACCGTGCCTCCGAAGCTATCCTTGACTTCCTAACTGGCGACGAAGCCACCCAAGAGGAGATTCGGGCTATTGAAGGCTATCGAGCGCAGACGTTGCGGAAGGCTTTGACAGAGTTGGTCAACGAGGGTGTTGTTGCTAGGGTAGGTAGTGGTCGGAAAGGCGACCCATTCAGGTATTCAAATGCTGGTTCTGCTGGTTCCCTGTATATATCGGGAACCAGAAAACAGGAATTCTCCACGCCTGAGTTAGCTGCCATAGAGACGTCTGGGGGTGTCACACATGATAGACAGTGCGAACCAGAAAACCAGACGGATGTGACGGCTCCTGGGGGGATACGCGCAGAGCCGAAAGACGCTGCAGAAGGGAGTATCCGGCTATGAACGATGTTGCGGTTGTTTTGGGGCGGCTCAGTGGGCTAGGCGTCCATATCACCGTTGACGGGCCTGATCTGGTATTGCAGCCCTCTCGATTGGTCCCAGCGGACGTGGTGCCCATTCTGCGCGCGCATAAGCCCGAGATTATTCGCCTACTGACAGGGCGCGAAGCACTGTCCCGGGCATTGCTGCAAAAGCTTGCTGAGTTGGGCGCTCGCCATGCCGACCTGGAAAGCCCACACTACAAGGACGACCCCTGGTGCTTGGAGCAGGCTTGCATCCTTCAACGGCAAATCGGCAACATACGCGCTCACCTTGAGGGCACCGAATCCCTAGACTTGCCGCAATGCTGCCGTGCGCCGCAACTCTTCTGTCTGGCAGCGACGAAGGGTTTTCAGCAGTGCGTATTCAACCCACAGCAATGTGGCTTCTCATATTGAAAAAAGGGGGGGGTAGGGGTAAATGGAGCATGAACTGAATAGCAACGATTTGTTCACGGTGGCCCTCGTTTCACTGGACATGGCACTGGCCGGTCCCACGTCGCTAAGGGTTCACCGCGCTGGTGTGCTGGTTGACTTCTGGCTGGAATATGCTGGGCCTGTACTTGAAGATCCTGACGCTGGGTTGGGCGATAAGGTGGAATTCGGACGGCAGGTGGACGCTGTGCTGCGGCTTCAGGCGAAGCTGGCTGCCAAGCTGATCAGCGAAATCGAGGCGCAAGGTCGGGAGGTATGATGTTGTTATTGAATTGCAGCGATTGGCAAGCCTTGCCTGAGACAAACATGCCATGCAAGAGAGGGTGAGGCGTTGAATGTCTCAGGCATGGACGGACAGAACCCGCAACAGTCGTTGATCACATCATACCTCACAGGGGGGGTAGGGCCCTGTTCTGGGATAGGGATAACT